>NZ_JBQXEO010000018.1:0-154333 GCF_052601155.1 Micromonospora yongxingensis | reverse complement strand
AACTAGCCGTTAGGACGCAAGCCTGTCCCACACCTCGCTAGCCAGCGCTTCCGCGTCGTCGAGCACGCTGCCGAGCGAATCTGGGGTAGTACCGGGCGTGCCGAACAGCGCGTGGGCACGGGCGGCGAAATGTGCGGGCGCGTTGGGAAGACCTTCAGTGGCCTGCACCGCCCCTTTCTCATTGAGCACCCAGCACCCGGCCTGAGCATGCAGCGCCTGAACAAGAAGGCCAACAACTCGGAAAAGGCTACCGGCGACATAGAAAGCATCGCCGCGAGCTGCTCCCTTACGAGCACCTGACAGAGTAAACGGCACCGCCCATCGCGCATTGGCGATCAACGCCGAGCGGAGCGGTTGTGGGTAGCAGCGGGTCTCTTGCTGCAACGCCACCAGTTCCTGGCTCGGATCAGCAAGGACCAGGCCGAGGGCCAGCTCACCCACGTAGGCGTGCGAGTACACCCCCAGCGGGTGGCCGGCCTGGGTTCCCACCTCGAACTGCCCGACCTGGCACTCCTGCCAGATCCGGTGCACCCGGTTCAGGTCACGATAAATCCAGTACACCTGGAGATCATCCACCCTCAACCAGGCGCCGCCGTCCACCCACGGGCCCCAGCCGCCGGGCTCGGTCACCTCAACCGCCCTGCCTGTCAACTCAGCGGCGAGTAGCCGCAAAGCAGCAGTATCCAGCGGGGGGCGGTAATACAGGCCAAGGTCATAGTCGGAGTCAGGACTGTGAGTTCCCCTCGCCCGGCTACCGCCTAGACACACCCCGACGACACCGCCGATGCTGACGAGCCGGTTTGCGATGTCCGTCAGACGATCCACAGCCCTGAGTCTGCTAGCCGAGACCGGCCGTGGCCAATCGGTTATCCACAAGCGGCCGTGTTGCATGCAGCGATCTCGGTAGGTCCTCGTCCGCATCACCGGGCACCGCCCGTCGTGTCGCCGTGAAGAAGCCGGGCCGATCAAGTCCGCTGCACCGGCAGGCCTCGGTCACCAAGGCTGCGACATCCCGCCTGCGCCTGGAATACGACGCAGTTCGCATACACGTACTCCGCCAGTTGAACCCCGACCAGCGGCCCTCAGGCCGGACATCCCCCTTGTCGCCTCCCGGCCAGCTCGGCCGGAGGTTCCCGCACAAGCTGATGGAGGTTTCACCGTGAGCTGTTCCACCCTCATTGGGGTCACCGCGACCGGCGGCGCCTACGCCGCACGCTGGTTGCATGGGGGCGGCGACCCCGAGCAGATGCTGCGCCTGCTGCGGCGGATCTGGCAGCACGCCTTCGGCCGGCACACCCTCGCCATGAGCGAGGCGCTACTGCGCCACGACTGGGTCACCCTCGACGGTGCGGCCCCCCGCACCGGCCGGCGCACCAGCGAACGCCCGGTGCATGGCGTCGGCTACACCACCGACCTCCAGGACGGGATCCGCCGCGGTCGGGTCGACGACCCGGCGCCCGGCTACCTCGAGTGGATGTACCCCATCGATCTGGCCACCGACACCATCCTCGTGTACGAGGCCACCTGCCACGGCCGCTGGCTGCGGCACAGCCAGCACCCCCTCGACCCCGATCTGGCCAGTCCAGTGCTGGGTTGCGGCGGCCGCTACACCGACCACGGCCACAACTGGGCTTCGGCCCACCTGTGGCTGCCGGATGCCCGCGCCGGGCTCGACGTCGAGATCTGCCTGGCGGCCCACCCGCACGGCGCGCCGGTCATCCGGTTCACTGACGCCGCCGCCCACGCGATCACCGCCGCCACCACAGCCACCACCGGCATACAGGGCGGGCCCGGGCGGCAGGCGCCGTGGCTGCGCAGCGTCGGCACGGAGTTCGACCTGATGTGGCCCGACCGGCGGGCGTCCCGACCGTACCGGCTGCGCCGCGACGCCGACGGGCTCCTGCTGCTCCAGGCCGACGTGCCGGCCTGGTCGTGGCGGCTGCTGCCCACCCCGGCTGAGGGGACGCCGCGATGACCTACCAGCCGGGCGAGCGCGTGGCGCTCGTGCACACCACCGACCCGCACACCCCGCTGCGGCCCGGTGACGAAGGCACGGTCCGCCGCTACGACCCCGACCGGCGGATCGTCGACGTCGACTGGGACAGTGGCTCCCGGCTGGCGATGGTCCTCGACACCGGTGACCGCATCCGCCGCATCGCCGGACAAGACGTGAGGGACCCTGACTGGCAGCGGGTGCTCGACGCGCTGCGCGGCGCGGGCACCGCCGCCGGACGGGAAGCGGCGCAGTGGTGGGCCCAGGACGTTCTCGGTGGCCGCGCCCGCGGCAGCGTCGCCGCGACCGCACGGCAGGTCCTGACCGCGGTCGACGACGGCGATCCCGCAGTGCTCGACGGCCTTCCCGCGGCCGACCGATACTTTCTCACCGAGGACCGGGACCGGTATGCCGAGGCGGCCCCGGACGGAGCGCCGGCGTGGGACGGCCTGACCACGGCCCGCTGCGACCAGACACGGTGGGCGTGGTGCGACGGCTTCGACGCCGCGGTCACCGACGAGGTCGCCCGGCAGTGCCGGGTGCTGTTGAACCCCACCGGGGACGACCGCGACCTGAGCCACCTGCACCCGAAGCAGGTGCGCATCGGTGAGCCCGGGGTGTTCACCGGTGACTGGGCGTGGACACCGAACCCCGACGGCGAGATGCGGATCCCGGTGGGATTCGTCGGGACGCTGGTCGACACCTGGAACGGGTGGGCGGTGTTCACCTGCACCCGGCAGGTGGCCGAGGCGATCGTCGCCGACCAGCAGGCCGCACGCGACCGGTACCGGCAGCACCTCGCCGACCAAGGCGTCACCGGCAGCGACCTGGACGATCTCGTGGACGAGTCGATGGCCCGGATGCGCTTCGACGGTGACGTCATCGACGTCGACGAAAGCCGGGTGCACTACGACCCGGAGGCGATGCAGCGCATCGCTCCGAACGCGGACGGCGAGTACATCGTCATGGGCTGGGCGTGGACGTGGATCCCCGTGCACCCCTACGACTGCGACCACCTTGTCGGCGACATTCCCGCCCCCGGCGAGCAGCCGAGCTCTGCTCCCGGCGCCCCGTGACCCCGCCACCAGTCATGGCAATCCCACGACCACGATCGGAGCAACGCGGATGCGCGACGACGTTGACGACGAGTTCAGCGACTACGCCCACGAGGAGATCCTGCAAGCCCTGGTGCTCCAGCTGCTCACCAGCGACGAGCTGGACCAGCTCTGCGACGACGCCGACCTGCCCCAGCTCACCGCCGGCGACGGCGACGGCCAGCCGGTGCACATCACCTCTGCCCGTACCTACCGGGACGCCCAGGTTCTGACCCTCGACCGCGGTGTGTGGCTGGAGCTGTCTGACGGCAGCGTGTTCGGCCTGACCGTGCAGGTCTCCCGACGGCCAACCACCGAGGTCACCCTCCGCCGCCGATAACGCCGGTTCGCGCACCAGTTGCCCGGCTCGACTTGATCGGTGCGGTGCCAGGTGCGTTCATCGTCGTCGCCCACCGCCGGGTGTGCGCCGGCATCCGCCTACCGGCAGCCCTCCGGGTTGCCCCCTTTGAGCAGCTCATGGAGGTTGCTGGCCGTCCTGCCACGGGATCGGCCCGCCAATCCCCATCTCCGCCGCGCGGACACCGCACCACCGCCGCGCACCCGGAGACGGGTGCGCGGGCCCCACCCCTACGACAGGAGACCAGCATGGACCCTGCAGCCCCACCCGCCAGCCCCGACGACAGCGCCCCGGACAACGCGACGTCCGGGGACCGTCGTCCCGGCTACCTCTACCGGCAGGTCGCCGCCTACCTCGCCAGCCACCCCAACCAGGTGCTCAAGGTCGGTGAGATCACCACCGCGATCGCCGCCCGCTCCTCCGGGGCGGTGTTCGAAGCCCTGAAGAAGATGGCCGCGGCCGGGTACGCCACCCACCACACCGGCCCGCACCGATTCCAGATCACCCAGGCCGGCATCGACGCCGCAGGCACCCTCCCACCACCCCTGCCCCGCACGCCGACCATCAGCGGCGGCGGCCGGTCGAGACGGCAGCCGGTAACACGGCCGAACGGGGACCTGTACTTCCCCCGCAAACTGGCCGGCGCCACCGACGTCGACGTGCTGCGCCGCCTGCGTGAGAAGCGAATCCCGGTGCTGCTCTACGGGCCGCCCGGCACCGGCAAGACGGCCCTCGTCGAAGCGGCCTTCCCCGACCTGCTGACCGTCGCCGGGACCGGGGACACCGTTGTGGAGGATTTCCTCGGCAACTTCATCCCTCTCCCGGACGGCGGCTACGAGTTCGTCTACGGCCCCCTCGTTGCCGCGATGCGGGAAGGGCGGGTGCTGCTGGTCGATGACGCGACCCTCATCGCGCCGAAGGTCCTCGCTGTGCTGTACCCGGCCATGGACGGCCGGCGGGTCATCACCATCCCCGGCTACCGCAACGACCGTGTCGAGGCCGTCGATGGGTTCTACGTCATCGCCGGCCACAACCCCGGCGTGCATGGCGCGATCCTCACCGAAGCCCTCGCGTCCCGCTTCGACGTGCACATCGAGGTCACTACTGACTGGGATCTCGCCCGCCACCTCGGCGTCCCCGCCCCCGCCGTGCAAGCGGCCATCGCCCTCAACACGGACCTGGCTGCCGGCCGGGTGTCGTGGGCGCCGCAGCTGCGCGAGCTGCTCGGCTTCGCCCGCGTCCGCAAAACCCTCGGCCTGCCGGCGGCCGTCGCCAACCTCGCCGGCCGCGCCCCCGAAGACGACCGCGAGTCGGTTGTCGCCGCTCTGCGGCAGCAGTTCGGCACCGACATCACCGCGCTGACCCTCGGCAAGCAACGCTGAAAGGAGCCCCATGCCCCACCCCCGCACCCACCTGCAGCCCGACACCACCACATCCGGCGTCGCCGATCCTGCCTGGCAGGACTGGAGCACCGCCTGGACCCGGCACGTCCCGGTCCTGACCGGCCGCACCGACCTGACCGTGACGGTCGCGCCCGGCGCTGGCGGCGGCGCCCCCGCCTGTTTCTACCCGGACACCGGGCGCATCGAAGTCGACGCCAGCCACATCGGTGCCCCCGATGTCGCCAACCCCCGCCGCGCCGGCCACAAGAAGCTCGTGCCCACCGCCTACGGGCTGCTTGTGCACGAAGCCGCCCACGCCGCCCACAGCCAGTGGCGCACCCCGCCCGGCACTCCACCAGTGGTGGCCTCCGTCGCCGAGGTCCTCGAAGAGTCGCGTATTGAGTATCGGCAGCGCAGCCGCCGGCGCGCCGACCGGCGGTGGCTTCGCCACACCGTCACCACGCTCCTCGACCCCGGCGACGCGCCCGTCGACGACCTGTGGCACGCCGGACACCTCGCTGGACTGCTCCTCGCCCGCGTCGACGCCCGCATCATCACCGCCAAAGACATCCGCGGTGTCCGCGCCGCCGTCACGGCGATCCTCGGCCGCAAACGCCTCCTGCAGCTGCGTGACGTGTGGCGGCAGGCCCACACCGTCGACGACACCGACGCGGAGGCGATGATCGACCTGGCGTGGCGGTGGTGCCGCGTCCTCGGCATCAACCCTGATCAGCAACCAGATACCCCCGTGCCGGATCCGGGTGTGTTCGCCGGCCGGCTCGCCCAGGCCCTGACCGACTACCTCGCCCACGCCGCTGGCCTCACCCCCAGCGAGTACCAGGCCCGGCAGATCACCGCCCGCTTCTCGGTGCCCGCGACGTGGACCCGACGCGACCCCACCGACGGCGAACGCGCCGCCGCCCGGCACCTCGCCGCCCGACTGCGCCGCGCCCGCACCCACCACCCCGAACCCGACACCCGGCCCAGCGTCATCCCACCCGGGAGGCTGCGCACCCGTCACGCCATCACCGCCAAGGCGCAGATCGCCGCCGGCACCATCCCCACCGCCACACCCTGGCAACGCCGCGCCGCGCTGCCGCCGCCGAAGCCGACCCTGCACCTGGGCGTCGTCGTCGACGTGTCCTTCTCCATGCACCCGTACGCGGCGCCGATGTCGTCGGCCGCGTGGATCCTCGCCCACGCCGCCCGCAGCAGTGACGCCATCGCGGCCACCATCGCCTTCGGCAGCGACGTCACCCTGCTCATCGGCCCCCGGCAACGCCCCACCCACGTGCAGGAGATGCGCACCTTCGGCGGCAGCAGCACGTTCATCGACGCCGTGAAACTCGCCGACGAACTGCTGCAGCTACGCCAGCCCGGCAGGCTGCGGATGCTCGCGGTCGTCTCCGACGGCGACCTCTACGACATCCCGGCCGCGCAGCGACTCGTCAGCGCCTTGCACCGCGCCGGCTGCGCCGTGCTGTGGCTCCGCCCCGCCGACCTGGACGGGCACACCTTCACCGACACCACGACCCTCCTGGTGGCCGACCCGGTGCAGGCCATCGGCCACATCGCCGACGCTGCCGTCACCGCCCTCGAGCAGGCCTGACAACAGCCCGCTCCACCCGACCGGACCTGGACAGACGGCCGCCACTGCCGCCGCCAGACGCCGCGGATGACTCCGCGTGCCTGCTCGACCGGCACGGGATCGGGTTCTTTCCCTGCACCGCCTCAGCCGCTTGCCCGGCTACGCCGCGCAATCCGCGCACCCCGGGCACGGCCGCACGGCCGTGCCCGGGACCCCCGCCTCTTACATCTCGGGAGACACCGTGAGCGACAGGCACCGCCTACCGATCACCTCACCGGCTGACCTGATCACCGCCGTGCCCTACCTGCTCGGCTTCCACCCCACCGACAGCCTGGTCCTCGTCGGCCTCAGCGGCTCCACGGTCGCCGTCGTCAGCCGCACCGACCTCCCCGACCCGGCAGATGCGGTCGATTGGGCCGACGAGGTGATGCCTCAGCAGCTGCGCATGCTCCGCCACGCTGACGTGACCGCCGCGATTGTCATCGGCTACGGCCTCGCCACCCAGGTCACCTCAGCCGTTGACACCGTCACATCCCGGCTGCATACCGCTGGCTTCGACGTGTTCGACGCGCTGCGGGTCACCGACCGCCGCCGCTACTTCTCCTACCTCTGCCAGAACCCCACCTGCTGCCCCATCGACGGCATGCCCTTCGACCCCGACCGCAGCGACCTCGCCCTGCATGCCATCGTCGCTGGCCACACCACGCTGCCCGACCGGCAGGCGCTGATCGCCAGCATCGCCTCGATCGACGGCCCCGCCCGCACCGCCGTCACCCGCGCCACGTACCAGGCCCGGGCACGCCGCCGCGCCCTCTCCGCACAGGGTGGCCGTGGCGCGCTGATCCGCGCGGGCGAGGCGATCGTGCGGGAGACATTCACCCGCTACGCGAATGACCAGGTGCTCACCGACGACGAGCTCGCCTGGCTCACTGTGCTGCTGCCCATCACGGCGATACGCGACGCCGCGTGGCGGGCCACCGACTCCCAGCTGTGGCATGTCGCGCTGTGGAGCGACATCACCCGCCGCGCCCAACCCGACCTCGCCGCCCCACCCGCCAGCCTGCTCGCCTTCGCCGCCTGGCGCAGCGGCGCCGGAGCCTTGGCCTCCGTCGCCGTCGACCGGGCCCTGCAGGCAAATCCCACCTACACCCTCGCCCAGCTCATCGACCGGATGCTGCGCGAAGGACTCCCCCCGGCCGTGCTCGACGGCTGGCTCGACCAAAGCGCGCCCACCACGCCCTGACACGACTCGCCGCCGCCCATCAACCCCATCGCCTTCGGGGGACACCTATGTCTGACGACCTCGACATCCTGCGACGACTCACCGACGGTGAGGGCTACGCCCTCGACGCCGACGAACTGGACCAAGCCTGCGCGCAGCATCCCGACACCGTGTGCGCGCTGATCTCGGCGGCCGCCACGATCGCTGCCGCCGACGCGCAGATCACCGCGCTGACCAACGCCGCGAACCTGCTCTGCGACGTTCACGCCGACGGCGGCGCCGACACGGTGCTGTCCATGCGCGAGCGCCTCGACCGGATCGCTGACACTCTCACCCGCGCCCTCGCTCAACGGGACAAGGCCACCGCCCGCCTACGGCAGGAGTGCCGTGCCCTCACCGAGCTGGGCGCCGGCCTGATCACCCGTCCAGTGACAGCCCCAACCCGCCCGCTGACTAACGGCCAGCGCACACCCGGTCACGCCGGACCGCTGTCGCCTACACACCCACCGGTACTCATCGGCACTCACGGACCTCTACCGGCGGCGCCGGCAACTCCCGCGCCCCGCACCTCATCCCGGCTGTGGGGGCGCCTCCATGTCCGCTCACTGAAACCAGAAGAGGAGAACACCACAGATGACCAGCACAGACATCACACCCCGCGAGCCGGCACTCGAAACCATCCTCCGCGCCAGCTGGGAGGCCTTCCACCCCGGCCAGCAGGCGCCACTGGGCTGGCTCACCCACACCACCGCCCAAATCCTGTCCCACCTGCGGCAGGCCCAGACCTGCACCCCATCCGATAACGCCCACCCCGACGCGCCGAACCGGTTCCACCGGCAGGTACGAGAAGCGCTCGCCGACGCCGTCCACACCAAGCAGGTCAGCATCGACGCCGCGAACAGCCTCCTGGAGGTCCTCGACCTGCCGCTGCTGCCCCGCCGCTGGCAGGTCCGCCTCACCCTTCCCCTGCTCATCGACGTCACCGCCACCACCCGCGAGGACGCCTTCACCCGCGCCGAGAACACCATCGAAGCCGCGCTGGCCGACCTGCCCACAAGCATCGAGTGGGACGGGCAGGACGGCTACGAAGCCCTCGGCGGTGACCTCGACGCCGACGAGCCACCCACGTACGACAGGCCGGAATTGACCGACAGTTTCTCGGTGGCGTCCTGCGCAACCGCCGACCCGGCTGATCGCACCGCTCACGGCTGAGCCTCGGCGTCCTTCGTTGACCGCCGCCGACACCCGACCCGTCCTGACGCGCAACGAGGCGGCCAACAATGGTCTCCGCCGTGCGCGATGTCACCCGTTCCTTCCCCGCGGCGTCCCAGTCTCACGTCCTAGCCGGAACGCCGCCGCTGCTCTCTCCGGGCAGAGAGTGATCTCGTATCCCTCGTGCTGGCACACCGAGGACGTGCCGCCCCTCACCAAACCCACCCTGCCACCAGCCCGGGCCGCGATGCCCGACGGCCGCAGCCCCGCTCGTGCGGGGGCCAGGACCTCTCTGTCGAGAAAGTAGGGGGAACAAGGCCTGGCACGGCGTCCCCGGTGCTGGAGTTCCGACGGGTGCTCCCGTGCGTTGCTACCGGATCGGCCGACGCAGCCCGTGGCGCCTACCCCCCGTTCACGCCTTCACCGGTTGCGCTGATCACCATTGCGGTCAGCGCTTCCGGCGGCGGCCGGGTTTGCTGGGAGGCCGCGCGGCGCGGGACGAGCGAATCCGCCCAACGTCACGACGGCGACTTGATCTATCCGAAAAGTCGAGCGTCACTCGTCACGGCCGCCACCCCGGCGAACCCGACAGCGGGTCCCCACACCGCTGGCCAGGGGTGGCGGCCACCCGAGTCGCACCGCACCGGAAGGGCAGCAACTGATGTCGCAGCCGCACCGCCGCGCCATACCGCACCACGTCACCGACGTCCTGCTGTGGCGCCTCGCCACCGACGTCGCCGCCCACCACCTCCCCGACCCCGAACGGCCCGGCCACTGCGCGAACCTGCGCCGCCACGACGAGGCATACCCGTGCCCACCGGCACGCGACGCCCAGCATGCCGACCAGGCCGCGACCCGACCCACGCTTCTCGCCCGCGGCCGGGCAGGTCTCGCACCGGCCGCCGCCGCCGCGGCACGGTTCGCCGGCTGGTTCGGACCCCAACAAAGCCTGGCAACGCCACCGCAGCGGCAGACATCGTCACCACGAGCCGCCTGACCTTGGCCGCGCAACCTGCGACATCCGCCGCCGTCGCGCCCCCCGTCCACGCTGGCGATGCGACCAATCGCCGGTCCCCAAACGAACCGAGGACTTATGAAATCAAGTTGCTCACCATGGGCCAGTGGATGGCACGGCGACCTACGCATTACGAGATCAAGTTGGTGACCTGCGCCTACCTGGACTCGACTAGCCTGACGTGCGGAAATGCCTCTCGGCGTCTCTCAGCGTCGGTGGTCGCGGTCCGGCCTCTTGAGGACTAGATGAGGACTGCTGCCCGCCGCGCACCCGACCGCCTGATCCGTAGATCCCAAAGAGCACTTCGCAACCGTTCGGCGGAGTTCGCGTCGCCCTGGTCGTCCGCACGCTCGGCAGCTCCATCGGTCCGGTCTCGTCCGGCGTCGTTCGCCCCAGTGGCTCCCACCGAGGACTGAGACCTACAGCGGCGCAGTCCTGCACAGTGGGCACGTGTGCCGCCCGTCGGTGAACTCGGCGATGTAGTACTCGGTCGAGCGAGCCGTGCCTGTCTCGTGATGCTGTCCCGTGTTCCGGTCTACCAGGATCGGTGCGTTACCGGCGACCGAGTCGAGGAAGGATCCCGACTCGATGTACCGCACAGACTGGTAGTAGAAGACCCAGCAGGTGGGGTGCTCCTCTACGTTTGTGATTGCAAGCGGTGGCACGCCCGGCTCCGAGGACATGTCCCGCAGCACCGCCTCCGCCGTCCTTCTTGCGTCCTGTTCGTTGATCACCCGCACATCATGCCCATCACGCCGGAAACGCGTGACCTCCGCCTTGCAAAGATCAAGCTCTCTGTCGGCTGGCGTCGCTCCTCGTCGTTGACCTGCGCGAGCTGTCAGCCACCGTCGCCCACTCCCGACCGATGTTGGTCGGCTTGGCTGTACCGGTGGCTGTACCGTTGATCTATGACAGCGGCCGAGAAAGGGTACGCGGGACGCTTCCGCGACCCGAAGTATTGGCTTCGTGGCTTGGCTGCTGGCGAGATCTTCGTCCGTTGCCCACGCTGTGCCGGACGGGCCTCGGTCCTTCCTGATTCTGAGTCAGCCGATGGCACCCGGAATCATGTCTGGCTGCGCCGTAGGCTCAGTTGTCTCGGTTGCACGTATACGGCCGACTGGGATGCTCCTCGCCGCGCAGGCGAAAACGCCCGAATATTGCCTGAGTTCTCGGGCCCGAATGACCCGTACTTTGGCCTACCCCTCTGGCTTTCGGTTGACTGCCGCGGCCGAGTGCTCTGGGCATACAACGCCGAGCACCTGGACCTGCTGGAGGCGTACGTGTCCGCTCGGTTGCGGGAACGCGGGCGGGACATGGGGTGTCAAACCCTTGTCGAGCGCTTGCCAGCGTGGATCAAGGATGGCAGGAACCGCGCCGACGTGCTGGATGGGGTAAGGCGACTTCGGGCACTGCTGGCCTGACCGTCGACGAACGGCACCGTCAGTTTGGAAGAGCGCGCTCAACCGGTCGTGATGCCCGAAACGCCTGCTCGTGGCTGCCGGCCCGCTCACCTCTCGTGCCCGCCGGTGACCGTTCGGCCCGATTGCTACTGGCCCGTCGATGGCCCGGGCGGCTCACCCCACAAGGTTCAGGACCCCTAGGACAATCGACAAGGCGATCGCGACCAGCGTGATGCCGGCGACGGCGCGCACGACTGTCCGGGTGGCCCGGCTGCCTCCGGTGGCCTCAGCAAGGCGGCCCATCATCTCCGTCCGCGCGTCGATGGAGTACGGGTTGGTGCTCGTATCCATGTAGCTGCGCTTCAACCAGTCGCGGTCGGGGTTCGGGTCCTGAATCGTGCCCATGCACCCAGTGTGCGCCGTGGCGCAAGTGCAAGAAAGACTCCGGACGGAGCACGGATCTCCTCGTCGGGCAGTTGAAGACCGTCCAGCCTCCCCGGACGGGGACAAGGTGGAGAGCCCTACCGGACGAGTCTCAATGGCGGTTGCCAAGCGTCGGCGTGGGCGCCGGCGACCGGAGGGCCTGGGGTTTGGAAGAAGATCGCGGATGACTGGTCACGGTAACCTGCCCTGCTCAAGCCGTCCGCCGCTGTCGGATTACGTCGGCGTTGGTTGGCGGCCTTGGCTGTACGAATGGCTATATGGCGGTGGGGCGCTGGCCACACCACGGCGCGGGCCGGGCTCGCTGGGCACCAGGCATGGATCTCCACGGCTACGCTGTGACGCACCATGGCAAGGGGAGGGTCGGTGCGACATCGACTGCGGGGCGTCGCAATGCTGCTGCTCGGCGCGGTGCTACTAGGCACGGCCGGCCTGAGCATCGGCTCCTGGTATGGCGGTCGCGGCACCGTACCGCTCAGCCCCGACCGGGCTCAGGAGGTGGCAGCGGAGCTGCTGCCCGGGGCCGAGCCAACCGGCAGCAACATGCTCGTCCGCGCCTTTCGGTACGGCGTCGTCCTGGCTCCTGATGATTTCAGGTCCGCTCACGCTGACTTCCACTACGGCGACGGCTACGGCGACCGCGCCGACTGCGCGCTCTCAGACCAGCTACGGCGCAACGCCGCATCGCGGGGGTGGCAGGACCTCCATCGCGTTCCGGGCGACCCGTGCGACGGCTGGCGAGCCGAGGCGGGCGGTCTGATGGTCACGCTCACCCACCGGCCGGCCGGGTCGACGCTGAACGTCATGCCGGCCGCGCCGGACAGGTTCCTCATCTCCACGCTCATTGGCACCCTCCTCGGCGCCGCCGCCGGCACGGCGCTTTTCTGGCTGGTGGCGCGGCGACGTCCGCCCGTACCCCGGCTGGTGCGCACGCTTGTGACGGTCGCCCTACTCCCGGGGGCCGCCCTCACCTGGGCGGACCTGTTCACGTACCGGCTCGCCGAGCCGGTGTGGCCCATCTGGCGGTCACTCGCTCCCCTGCTGGTGCCGCTGTGGCTTGTGCTTCTGCTGGCCGGATTGATCGTTCTCGCAAGGCGGCAGAAACCGACCGGCCCCGCCATCGAGACCACGGCTGCCGTGAATGGAACTAGCCCAAGTGCCAGCAGGGGTGGCTAGCAGGTTGTGCCCGTCGAGCTGGCGCGGGATGGGATCTTGCATCCTGACGGACTGTGCGGATCTCCTCGTCGGGCAGTCGTAGACCGTCCAGCCTCCCCGGACGGGGACAAGGTGGAGCGCCCTGCCGGACGAGTCTCAATGGTGGCTGTCAAGCGGGGCTTGCGGCGGGCAGGGTCTCCTCGGTCGGGCAGGCTTGCTCCTGCCCGGGGTTCTCGGTCGGGTCAAGGCTCGCCGTAGGCGAGCGCGTAGCGGCTTGGCCTTGATCCGACCAAGGTTCTCGGGCAGCCCCTGTGGTGCCCGGCCGAGGAGACCCGTTGCGGTCTCTGAGGGAGGGTCGGGGGTGCGGGGCAGCGCCCCGCTCCTTAGGGACGGCAGGGTTGGTGGCGTCGACGCGTCGTGCCTGTTCGGGTCAGGGTTGAGTACCGCGCCGTGCTGCGAAGTTCAGGAAGTCTGGTGCCTCCAGCATTGGGTCGTCGGCGTCGTGGTAGTGGAACCACACCTCGTCGCTGCACCGGCGGTCGAGGACGGGGAAGTACCAGTAGTCGCCTGTGCCGACGGGTGCCACCGCGACGAACGATCCGTCCGGGAACTCGGCCTGGCTGACGGAGACGACGTCATCGACGTGCTGCGCGGATCCTGCTGTGGGTATGGGCAGCAGGTCGAGGAATCCGAACTGCCCGCCGCCGTAGCGCCTCATGAATGCCTTGTACTGCTCGGGCAGGGTCGCGCCCAGCGCTCGCTCCGCCGCGGCGACGTCCTCCGCCGACGCGGTCAGCCCTTCGATCACCTTGAAGTCTTCGATTTCCTCGAAGCCGGACCTGGCCTCCCGGGCGCGGAGTGATTGAACGTGCTGGTCGAACTCCTCGAAGTCCATGCCGTCGATCATCTCCGACTCCTAGCCCGGTGTTGTTGGTGCTGGTGGTTGGAGTTGGAAGCAGCGGTTGTCGCGGAGCAGTGCCCAGAGGACGTCGACGCGGCGGCGGGCGAGGGCGATCAACGCCTGTTGGTGCTTGCGTCCCTCGGCGCGTTTGCGCTGGTAGTAGTCCCGGTTCGGGCCGTTCATCCGCAGGGTGCTCAGCGAAGACATGTAGAACACGTGGCGCAGCCGCCGGTTGTAGCGCTGCGGCCGGCGCAGGTTGGCGACGCACTTGCCGGAGTCACGGGCCACCGGCGCCAGGCCCGCGTAGGCGGCCAGGTGATCAGGGCTGGCGAAGGTCGACAGGTCCCCGACCGCGACGATGAACTCTGCCGCTGCCAGTGCCCCCATGCCGGGCAGGCTGCGGATGATGCCGGCCTGCGGGTGGCTGCCAAACGCCTGCTCAATGGCCTTGTCGGTGTTCTTCAGGCGCTGGTGCAGTTGCAGCAGGTGGCTGGCCAGCCCGGCGGCGAGCGCAGCAGCGGTGTCCTGTCCCGGCAGGGTGAGATCCTGCTCAGCCGCGGCGGCCAACGCCTGATCGGCCACCTTGGCGGCGTTCACTGCCCGATGCCGGCGCAGATGAGCGATGAGCTGCTTGCGTCCGGCGGCGCGGATCTGCTCGGGCGTCTGATAAGCGCTGATCAGAATCAACGTCGCGACGTTGGTGAAGGTCAGCGCCCGTTCCAACACCGGGGAGATTCCGAGCATCAGCCTGCGCAGCCGGTTCACGGTGCGGACCCAGTCTTCGACCAGGTCAGCGCGGTGCGCGACCAGCAGCGCCAGCTTGGCGATCAGCTCGGTCGGCGTCTCGACCGGCAGGAAGTCATGCCGCATCCGGGCAGTGTTGGCGATGACCACCGCATCCCGGGCGTCGGTCTTGGCCTCGCCGGCGAACCCAGCCGACATCGTCTTGACCGTGCGGCCCGGGATATACACCGTCTGCTGCCCGGCCAGCGCCAACATGGCCCGCAGCAGCGCGGTCTCGCAGCCGACCAGGTCGATTGCCCACACCACCTCGTCATCCGCGCTGACCCGGCCGATCAGGTCCGAAATCGCCTGCTGATCGTTAGCGACCCGCGTCGACCACAGCACCCGCCCTGTCGTGTCCACCGCCGCGGCGTGGTGAGCCTGCTTGCCCGCGTCAACGCCTACCCATACCTGCGCCAAGCCGTCCTCCCGAAGCACCCTGATCCAGGTCACCTCGGACAACCCCGCCGGCAGTTCCTTAGCAAGCGACGACTCGCAGATCTCAATCAGCGGCCAAGGCGCCCTGGGCTGGTTGGGCGGCCGCTCGTCCATGGCCACCTAACGGCAAACGACCTTGAGCCACACCCAACCAACCCGGCGGCCCGGAACACCATCCAGACGCAGCAACCCTAAGGAACGACCTTGTCACCCTGGCCCTGGCCTGATCGGCTCGCCTGGGTCGGCGGTAGGCGGGGTGGCATCCCACCACCCACGAACCGGAACCGTTCGGCAACCCCATCCCGGAGTCGTCTGGCCCCCGCCGGAGGCATGCCCGTAATCTGCCGGCGCGCCGGCCGATGCCGGCGCTTGCGCCGCCAGCAGGCCGAGCGCGTCCGGCGCGGCCCGCCTGCGGGCAGCCTTGATCTAATAGAGCGGAATTCGGCAATGCGCGTGGCCGGCGCAGTGTCCTCCGTCGACTGATGTGCGAACGTGTCCGCCAGCTGATCTGCGACACCTCAGCGCGCTGATCGCGGCCATGAGCGGTCATGCGGCTACCGGGCATGTGGTCGGTTCAGAGGTGTGCTTCGGCCATGGAGTAGGGCACCATCTGCGGTATGACGCGACCCGGCGGCAGCCATCAGGCCAGAGTCCTTGCTGCTACCTCGTTGTTGCTCCTCGTCGGCATTGCCGCGGGTGCCTGCTCATCGGAGGATCGAGCAGCCGTGGCTTGGCGAAGTGTGCGCTGCCGGTGGCCCAGAACGCCGGCTTCCCGGAGGGCTCCTCTCCTCGGCGCGAGGGGATCGAGGTTGAGGATCTCGGCAAGGGCAGTTACCGGGTCACCGGTCGATCCGTGTTAGTCGGCGAGCAGACCAGCTCCGTGAGCTTCGTGTGCGAGGTGGCGCCTGACGCAAGCGACAAGTTGCGCGGGTTCAAGGTCACCCGCCTGGACGTCACGCCAGACTGAGCCGACTTGGGCTCACCGCCGTTGCGCACCGACGGCGGCAATTGCGGAAACCGCCACGCGTGTTGCGGGATGGTCAGGGGCGTTCCGTGGCCGGCGCAGCGGACGTGCCTAGCTTTGGAGCTCCTGGGCGGCCCGGACGATCAGTCGGCGTGCGTCTTCGCCGGTGACGGCTTCCTCCCAGAGTCGTTCGATGGCTCTGGTGTAGGTGGCTGCTTCGTCGTCGCGGTAGGTGGTCTCGCCGACGAAGGTTTCCACGATGGCGACGTCGTCGTACATCTGGAAGGAGTTCTGCGGGGTGGTGGCGAGCGGGACGCCGAGCGGCAGGATGCCGAACCGGATGTTCGGAACGCCGACGACGGTTTGCAGCCGGTCGAGCTGGCCGCGCATGACTTCGGGCGAGGTGAGTAGCCACCGGAGCACGGGCTCGGCGAGCAGGAACTCGAACCGCTTGCTGGTGTCGTAGAGGAGCTGTTGGCGCTGCATTCGGGTGGCGACTGCGGTGTCGACGTCGGCGATGTCGAGGTTGTGCAGCTCGACCATCTCGGTCAGGACGCGGCGGGCGTAGTCGGCGGTCTGGACCAGCCCGGGTACGTACACGGTCTCCAAGTGCCGGATCAGGCGCGACTCGACGACAAGCTGGTTGTAGCTGTCCTGAACGGCGGCCTGACCTTGACGCATCCGGCGACGCCAGCTGCGGTGCGCGGCCTGGACCTGGCCGAGCATCCGCAACAGGTCTTGAGCGGCGGTGTCGTCAGCACCGCAAGTCCGCGCCCACGCATATAGGTCGGCGGGGGCCGGCATTTGGCGGCCAGACCGGCGCGACCCTGGCCGACCTGATGAAGCGACTCGGGCACTCGTCCATGGCAGCAGCTCGCCGATACCTGCACGCCGTCGACGGCCGTGACCGGGAGATCGCCAAGGCGCTGTCGGAACTCGCTGGGCACGGCGACGTTGCACGGCTACCTCGGCACATCACGATGCGGAACTAGTCGCACGTCGGTTGCACGACGGCCCTCTGCGGCTTCCTGACCTGCGGAAATGTACGTGCCTGAAAATCGGAAGGTCGGCGGTTCGACCCCCGCCCCTGGCCACATAGCCTTTCGCCGGGCTACAGAGATCCCGACCAGCGGAAACGCCGGTGGGGATCTTGCTTTCTGCGCTCCGGCCGCATCGGTCGCCGTTGCCCGTGGCTGCCCGCTCTTGGCTCGCGATCACCGCCACTAATCGCACGCAGATCGCACGCCGCCCCGCTTCTGCTGCCATCCGGTACGCCGCTGCCGGCTTCGGGGACTCGGCCTCGTTGTCGATCAAACGTAGACTTGCAGGCATGAAGCGCCCGCGTCTCCGGATGACGCAGCTCGTAGGGCTCCTGCTCCTGCTTGCGTCGGGTGTCGGGTTGTGGCTGGGCTGGCCCGAACAGGTCACGTCGCCACTTCTCCTCGCTGGGGGACTGGTGGCTCATGGTCCGACTGCCATTGCTGCATGGCGGGAGAGGGAGTCCAAGCCGCCGAAGTCTGCGGAAGAGGTCCTGAGGTGGTACCCGAAGTGGTGGGCCTGACCGCCTCCCGCTTCTGCTGCCATCCCCGTCACCCCCTGGCTAAGCAGGGGTCTAAGGAGGTGGGGCGGGCGGGGCTCGAACCCGCGACCGAGGGATTATGAGATCAAGTTGCCCGCCCCGCCGACCTGGGCACATGAGGGCCTAGCAGCGGAAAGGCCTCTCGACATCTCACACCACTCCCCCGCCGTCCGCCGACCTCTTGCGGACCAGATGCGGACCGCTCACGGTCAGGAGCCGGGCAGAGGTGACCGCAGCGTCCGCCTTACCCCTGACGGCTTGGCAGACTGACTGCGTGACGGATGAGCACGGCCAAGACGAACCCAACATCGGCCAGCCGCCCCGGACACCAACTCTGGAAATCGCGAGGCAGTTGGCAACGGAGTTGGCAGGGGTGGCGACTGTGGAGGTGGACAGCATCGAGGGCGGGATAGCGGTGGGCGTCACACCACGTAACCCCGATGCTCGTGCCTTCGGATGGACGGACTTCTCCGATGAACTCATCCTGGGGGTCGGTGACTACGGCGGCCGATGGGAACTGGAAGCCGGCCCTGAAGACGTCGCCCTGCTCCAAGACATCGCCCGTTCAGTGATCGCCGGCAGGGTCCGGGAGGTGTTCGCTCCCGGCCGCTCGGCCGTCTCGGTCACGCTCGCCGATGGATCAGTGGAGACCGAGATCGGAGGCGAAGCGCCGGCCGGCTGCCTGCCGCTACCCTTCTGGCGGCGTTGGTCCCGCAGCGTCCACTACGCCCCCTACAGGTAACCCGGTGTGAGCGTCAGATTGGAAGGGCGCGCTCAACTGGTCGTGATGCCCGAAACGCCTGCGACCGGCCGCTCGCCGGGTCGCTTCTCGCGCCCGCTCGTGACAGCTGCGCGCCACGGTTACTGGCGCGCAGATGGCCCGAGCCGCCCCCGGATCCCTAGCTGGGTCGCCCCGTCAGCTGTGGCAGCGAAGGTCTTCCCCACCGGGCTTAAAGCTGATGTTAATCCCGAGCTCGCCGTAGGTGTGCGTGCCTGGCGTAGCACGCCCATACCCAAGGAGTAGACGGACTTGCTGCCCGTTCGTTGTCCGGTCGGCGCAAAGCAGATTCCAATCTCCTGGCTCCGAGGCGATCCTCCAATGACCCGCCGTCAACAAGGTGCGGTAGTGGTCAAGGACCGGGTCCATCGACGTGCCCGGCGGCAAGCCGATATCCGCCGAAACAAGCCCCCAATCGTCGCTTTCACCCCCGCACGGGGCCTGATCGACACGGTCGAGGGTGGTGCCGGATGGAGGAGACTTCAGCACCCGGTCTCGTGTCAGCTGCTCGGCCAACCGATGATCGGCATCCGCGCACTCGATCGCCCGCGCGCCAGGGCTCTTGATCGGCTCGCCTAGCTGCTGGACGACGACGCCACACAGCACCAGAACACCGAGCAGCGCCGCGCCGACTACGGCGATGCGGGCAAAGACTTGCTGGGGCATCCGCCGAGGGTAGAACAGTAAACCGTCGGGGCGGTCCTGGAGGATCTCCTCGTCGGGCAGGTGTAGACCGTCCAGCCTCCCGGATGGGGCCAAGGTGGAGCGCCCTACCGGACGACCTTGGCCCCATCCGGGAAGGCTGGTAGCCCTTGTGGTGCCCGGCGAGGGGATCCGCAGCTGATGTCTGAGGGGGGTCGGAGTTCGGGGCGGTCCCCGAGGTCTTCCCAAGGTTTGTGCCCGTCAGCGGGGCCGGCCGGCCCGGCCGGTGCCGGCCGGAGGTCGCCTGCAGGCCGGGGCGGACTGCTAGTGCTTTTGCCCGCTTGAGGCTGCGCGCGGCTGCCGGACTTCTTTTTCGGGGATGACGTGCTCCATGCCGGCGTCGGTCAGCCGTCGGTTGAAGGTGGTGAACAGGTCTTCGGCAGCGGCGTGGTGGCCGAGCGCCTCGAGGGCGTGTATGGCGCGGCGGTGCAGGTCTTCGTTGTACGGGTCGACGCGGATCGCGTCTTGCAGCAGGGACAGGGCGCGCCGCGGGTCGGGCTGGGTGGCGGCCAGGGCGGTGTAGGCGTCGATGACGTGCCTGCGTAGGGCTTCTCGTGGCGGGTTGAGCCATGGCCAGTCGTGTTCGGCGGCGAGGTTGCCGGTGTAGGCGTTGATGACGGTCTGCCAGGCGGCGGGGCGTGCGGTCACAGCGGTGGCGGCATGTTCTACCGCAGCGTGGAACCGCCACAGGTCTACCTCGATGTGGTCGCGGCGCAGGCGGTAGCGGTCGCCGGCGTGCTCGATGAGCGGAACGTCGCTGACGGCGGCGACGGCTTTTCTGAGGTCGCTGAGGGTGGTGTAGAGGCGGGCGGTGACGGTGTGTGCGGGAAGGCCGGGCCAGATGGCGGTTGTCAGGTCTCGGCTGTTGGCGCCGCCGGAGTGCACGGCGAGGAAGACCAGGGCTTGGCGGGCGGCGGTGCGCCGGATCGTCACCGGCTGGCCGTGGCTCTTCAGCGTGGTGTCGCCGAGGATTTGCAGGTGCAGAGGCTGTTTGGTGGTGTGGCGGGGCGTGGTTGGCGCTTGGCCTCGAGCGGTCTGCCGTGGGACGCGCGCCCGGGTCGGCGGTGGGTCGGCTGCCGAAGTGAGTGGCGTGTTGTGTCCCGGGTGGGGCTGGGCCTGGCTGATCACTGTGAGCAGATCGGTGGCAGCCGCCGCGTTGAGAACGCACATTCTTGGCGTTGCCGGCTGCTCCTGGGTGCCGTCGTAGGCGTGACCGGTTGCCGTGATCTCCCAGGTCGCGCCGTGCCGCCAGGCTCCGACGAGGACTGCGATGGCGGTGCCGCCGGTGGCTGCGAGTGCGGCCTTGAGGCGGCGTGCGGTGCCGGGATCCTGCGGTGTGTGGGTGAGCAAGACCCGGGGCGGCTGGCGGGATGGGCAATTCGCCGAGCTGCTGCCCTGCCCAGTGGTGGTGTCAGGAGTCTGATGGTGCGGGTGTTCCTCCAGCACCGTCACTGCTTCCTGAAGTGATGCGGCGACGGTGAGACCCGAAACCGAGTGGATCCGTTGTGCGGAGGGGCCGAGCAGCCTGGTCAGGTCCCCGATTGTGGTGATGAGCGCCGTCCCTGCGCTGCGCTGGTGCAGGGCGCGCAGCAGGACGGTGACGAGAACGCCGCGAGCAGCATCGTCGGCGGCAACCCCTGTGAGCCCGACGCCCGCCGGGGGCACATCCGCCAGCAATGAGTCCGGCGGCTGTTCCGTGCGCTGATTCGGTGCGGTGAGATCGGATGGACCGGTGCCGTCAGAGGCGGCCAACGCTGCGTGAGTTGCGGTGACGGTCTCTGGCAGCGGGGCGAGGTCGAGGTTGTCGCGTTGCGCCGGCCCGGCCTCATCCGGGCGGTAGGCGCGCCGGCGGCGCAGCCACACGAGTGCTGCGGCCGCGGCAACCTGTTCGGCGCTAGCGTGGGGTATCCAGCCACCCGGCACCGTGACCCCGTCTGGGTCGATGGTGACCGTCGTACCGCGCGTCTCGGCGGTACGGGTGGTGGTCGTGTGGTGGTCGGCGGTGCCGACCGTCGTCGAGGGGATGTCTGCCGGTGGTGTGGGCGTCGTACTGGCGGAGGCGCTGAAGACCGCGGCGCCGGCCATGCCGGTGGCGGTGGCCTGAAGCGGTGTGGGAAGCGGTACCCGGCGCAGCCACCGCATCCCGGTGCGGGTCCTCGCGACCAGTCGGACGAGGAGTGTGCCGGCGAGCAACAGCCACACCAGCCAGGCGAGGATCGCCAGGGCGCCGGTCAGGGTCTGCTCGGTCAGGGGCTGTTCCAGCCACTGCCGCGCCTGCTGCGGGCTCGGCCACCGGCGAAGTGGCCATCCGACAGTGCGCGCCAGCAGCAGCGGCGGGCCGGTCAGCAGGAAGACGAGGAAGAGGCTGGCGCCTATCCTGCGCGGCCACCGCATCGCGGGCACCTCCCCCCGCAGGTTGCGGACCCGCCGTCGGGTCGGCTGACGCTGCCGCGCCGGCTCGCGCACGTCGCCCACCGGCAGCCGATGCAGCGTCTCGCGGCGGCTAAGCCGCGGTCCGCGCTCGTCATGGCGGCCCCGTTGCCGTGGGACGGATCAAGGGGCATGGGCGGCGGGTGCGGCGGGGCGGATGACGCGTGTCCACAACCGCGCGGCCCACCAGACGGCGATGGCGATGGCGTAGATGACGCCGAGGATGCCGGCGGCCTGTGAACTGACGATCGCGGCGGTGATCACGGCAAGGGGTGCGGCGAGGATGAGACGGAACACCAGCGGCGTCACGACTGCCATGACCACCCCGACGCCGAGGAGCAGGCCACCGACGCGGCCGGCGATGTCGATCCACAGGATGAGGTCGGGCCACCGGTCGGCGGTCAGGGAGTACTGGATCAACGCCATGCCGACGGCTGCGGCGACGACGGAGCCGGTCGGCACGGCCAGCAGCGCCGACCAGCCACCGTGGGGTGCGCGCCATTGCCGGGCGGCGACGACCGCCATGGCGGCGGCCATCAGCACAGTCGGGGTGATCGGCCAGAGGGCCCATCGGAGGAACGCGCCCACTGGCTGGCCTAGGTACTGGCTGGCAACCACTGCGTAGAGGCCCGCGATCGCGAGGCCGAGGGAGACGGCGGCGAGGATGCCGATGCTGATCTTTCCGCCTTCGGACCGGGTGTCGGGGGTGGGGCTGTGGGCGGCGGCGAGGGAGCCGAGGATGGTGCCCGCTCCGAGGCATGCCAGCAGGGCGAACACGGCAGCCATGGTGAGCTCGCCCCAGTTCAGGGTCACCCAGTAGTGCACGTTCAGCGTGCTGTGCTGCTCTGCGGTCATGAGGCACTGCCAGATCAGCGCCAGGGACGCGAAGCCGGGCACGGCGATGGCGACAGCCCGCCGCACCGGCGGCACCGGCACCTCGACGGCGCTCGCCATGCTGGGGTTGGCGGCGCCGGCGTCCGCGGCGCCTCGGGCGACAACGAGCGCCGGCTCCGTGACCACCGTCGGAGCGACGCCGGTCTCATCGGCGATGAGTTTCTCCAGTTGCGGCAGGTGCGCGCCGCCGCCGACGCAGTAGACGCCGGCGAGTTCATCGGTGCTGATCTCGGCTGCGGTGACCGCCTCGCTGGTCAGCCGCGCAGCGCGCTGCAGGACCGGGCGGGCGGCCTCCTCGAGCATGGCGTTGTTCACGATGATGGGTGGCCGGTCGGGAAGCGGCACGGTCACGGCCGGGTGATGCGCCAGGGCTTCCTTCGCAGCTTGAACGCTGGCGGCCACCGTCCACCGCAGTGCGCCATCACCGCCGTCCTCGGGCATGGGGTCGCCGGTGAGGAACGCGGCGAGCGCTTGGTCGATGGCGCTGCCACCGGCGCCCGGGTCGGCGAGGGTCGCGAGGACCTCGAAGCCGGCAGGGCCACGGCGCAGCACAGTGACCTCCACGCCCGCACCCAGATCGCAGACAGCGATGAACGACCCCACCGGCCATTGCAGGCCGGTGGCCACCAAATGCTCGGCGACGGCCACCGGCGCTTCCACCAGGCGTGGCTGTGGAAGACCGGCCCGGTGGGCGGCCTGCCGCATCCAGGTGCGCCGCCGCGGCCCCCACCCCGCCGGCACCACCAACCGCACATCCTGCACCGGGCCCCCGACGACCCGCTCGGCCTCGGCAGCGACGCGGCGCAAGGTAGCGGCCGTTAGCTCGAGAGCGTCAACAACAGCTCCGTCGACGGTGAGCCGGTCGTCGGCGGGACGGCGCGGTGCCGGGATGAACCGGTTCGGCTGCTCCGCCCCAGCCTGCCAGGCCCGCTGCCCTGTCCACATCTCGCCGTCCGGGGAGAGATAGACGGCGCTGGGCAGGTGCGGTGCGCCGTCGAAGGACAGTGGCGACCAACTGCCGTCGGGCCAGGCAAGGACGGCGACGGTGCTGGTGGTGCCGCAGTCGATCGCTAGCCGCGCCTCCCCCGCCTGCATAGGCATAGTCAAACATGAACATCTCGCATACGTCACCCCGCCACTACAGCCAGGAATGAGGGCCCGTCCGCTTCGCTTCTCGTGACGTCGCATCGGTGGCCTGTGCGCAGGGCGTCCTGACCTTTGCCGTCGTCCTGCGCCCGCCGGTCCCGCGTGGTACGTCAGTCGGATGGAGGTGTTGTTGCGCGGCGGGCCAGGCGACGGGCACGTCATCGACGGGGGCGGCGAGTCCGTGGTGTGGGGTGCGTGCCTGTACGAGCGCACCTCGAACATCGGGCGATCCCGCGGCCGGGACCTGCGCGTGTACCAGCACAGGCCCGACTGTTGCCAGCCGTACGGGCGCGGCTCGGAGGACCGCTGCGAATGACCTCGACGGGTGGACGGCACAGCATCCTCAACCAGTCAGCCCAGCGACTGGGTTCCTGCCGGACGTGCGCGTCGTCGCCGACCGCGTCGAGGGGGCCGGGTCGGCGGGCTCCATGTGCAGGGGGCACTCCGCTTCGGCGACGGCGGTCCACCACAGGTGGTCCCCGGTCGCCGAGGCCGATGAACCCGATCGGAGGTTGCGCGGTGGTCGTGTTCACGACGCGATGGCGTTCAGTTCGGTCAGTGCATCCTTGGGGAGGGTCAGCCCAGCAGCGTTGACGTTCTCACGCAGGTGCGTGACCGATGAGGTGCCGGGGATGAGCAGGAGGTTCGGAGAGCGCTGGAGCAGCCACGCCAGCGCGACGGCCATCGGTGTGGTGTCGAGGCGGTTGGCGACGGCGTTCAGTTCCTCGGACTGCAGCGGGGAGAAGCCGCCGAGCGGGAAATAGGGCACGTAGGCGATGCCCTGTGCGGCGAGGGAGTCGATCAGGTCATCGTCGTTGCGGTTGGCGATGTTGTAGAAGTTTTGGACGCATACGATCGGCGCGATGAACTGTGCTTCGGCGATCTGCTCAGCGTTGACGGTGCTGAGACCGAGATGCTTGATCAGGCCCTCCTGCTGCAGCTGCGCGAGCGCGGTGAACGGCTCGGCGATCGGGCCGGGAGTGGGTCGGTCGAGCCCACCGACGCGCAGGTTGACCACGTCGAGTGCGTCTAGCCCGAGGTGATCCAGGTTGTCGTGCACAGCCTGGCGCAGCTGCTCAGGAGTGAGCGCCGGCGGCCAGTTCCCCTCGGCGTCCCGCAACGCTCCAACCTTCGTCACAATGTGTAGATCGTCAGGGTACGGGTGCAAAGCCTCCCTGATGATCTCGTTGGTGACGTACGGGCCGTAGTAGTCGGCGGTGTCGATGTTGTTGATACCCAGGAGAACGGCCTCGCGCAGCACCGCCACGGCAGCGTCGCGGTCGGCCGGCGGACCGAAGACGTGCGGGCCGGCCAACTGCATCGCGCCGTACCCCATCCGGGTGAACGTCAAATCCTCCGCCAAGGTGAACGTCCCGCCAGGCAGTGGGGTCGATGTCATGAGAGTCCTCTCCTCGTTGTCGCAGGTCCACGCGCTTCCCGCCGACGCGGGCGCCAAACCGCGGCGCCCGCCAGAGGTGATGGCTAGCGGCGGATGTCAACGAGCGCCCATAGGCCGGCCGCAGGACGCGAGCGGGACTCGCAGGTGGCGCTAGGGAGCCGTCTTCTGACGCGATTCACAGCCGAGGACACCGATTATTCTGCTCCCCTTACACCCCGAAGCCCCTGCGGCGCCCCGCCGGCATCGCCGTGGTCCCACTTCATGTGCGTGGTCGATCGGCGAGGCCGCTACCTCGCCGGACCCTGCTGCGCGGCCTGCTGCACCGCCGCCACCACAACCTGCCCGACACCGACCCGGAACGGATCCTCGCCCTGGTCGAGTCGGGGCGTACCGCCCGGTCGGACGCGGCCGACCTGACCGAGCTGCTGCGGATCCTGGTCGACCAGGGCCGCTCCCTCGGCGAAGACCACACCCCTGGTCTCCCAGCTGCATCAACTGACGGCTGCAGTGCGAGCGGGTGCCTCCGTACGCACTCGCGCCCTCAGGACATACCTGTGTTGCGAAAGTTTGGTGACCGCCGATGTAGCACATAGATAGGCGTCACACACGCTTCCAGAGGAGTCCCCTCATGCTTCGAACCACCCCTCCCCTGATCGCCGGCGTCCTTGCCGCGGCGCTCGTCGCGCCGGTCGCGCCGGCGCAGGCGAGCAACCCACTCGCCCCGATATCCAGTTCCCTGGCGCGGACGCTGACGACAGCCTCCGGCGCGATCCCGGTGTTTGTGCACGGTACGAGCATCGGCGCCGCCCGGCAGGCGGCCGCCGATACCGGCCTCAAACTCATCACCACCTGGAACAAGATCGGCGTCGCGGTTGCGCGCGGCACCGCCGAGCAGATCTTGGCCGTTCGCGGTCATGCCGGTGTCACCTACGTCGAAGGTGACCAGCCGCTGCGGCCATACCTGTCGACCTCGAACGTCGCTACCCGAGGCGAGCAGGCGCGCGCTGAGCTGCGCGACGGACAGGGACGGCCGGTCGACGGGCGCGGTGTGTCGGCGGCGATCATTGACACGGGCGTGGACGGCACGCACCCGTTCTTCCGCAACGCGGACGGTACCAGCGCAGTGAAGCTCAATCTGAAGAACATTTGCGGCCCGCTCACCGACCTGGGTCTGCCACTCCCGCTACCCAACGACTCGTGCTTCCTCGACCTGACCGCGGCCAACGACACCGACACGCTGTCGGCCGGCGGGCACGGCACGCACGTCGCGGGGATCGTCGCCGGGCGGGACACGACGCTCACCGACGGCACCCGGCTGCACGGCGCTGCCCCTGACGCCACGCTGATCAGCCTGTCGGTCGGCGCGGGACTGAGCATCTTCGGTGCGGACAGCGCGCTGAACTGGGTGCTCGACCATCACCTGAACCCGTGCGCGGGCTGCCCACCGATCAAGGTGAGCAACAACTCGTACGGCCCCAGTGGCGGTGGGGCGTTCGATCCGAACTCGGCGACCACCAAGTTGCAACGGGCGCTGGCCGCCGAGGGTGTCGTCACCGTCTGGGCGGCCGGCAACGACGGCCCGGACAACAGCGCCACCAACCCTCCGGGTCAGGACGCCACTCCGGGCATCCTCATGGTCGCCTCCTACGACGACCATGGCACCGGCACCCGCGACGGTAGCGTGTCGACGTTCTCCAGCCGCGGGGCGGCGGGACACCCGGAGACCTACCCGGACGTCTCGGCACCCGGATCGAACATCACCTCGGCCTGCCGGCCATACCTGCTGATCTGCTCGACCGGTCTGGACCCGCACAACGGCCCCGGGCCCCTGGACCTCGGCACGTTCAACACGATCAGCGGCACCTCGATGGCAACCCCGCACGTCGTGGGCATCGTTACCCAACTGTTCCAGGTCGCACCGAACGCGACCCCGGCCCAGGTCGAGGACGCGCTCAAGGCCACGGCGTACAAGTTCACGGACGGCGCGGCCTACCAGACCGTCGGGCCCTACACCACCGCGGTCGACAAGGGAACCGGCCTCGTCGACGTATACGCCTCGGCAGTCCTGCTGGGGGCGACACCTGCCTGACGGCCGATCAGCTCAACGGCGCAGTAGCGATTTCAGCCGGCACCGTCACCGACAACAAACAGCACCACGGAGCGGACGATCACCGGCTGGCGACATGCCGCGATGACCGTGTTTGCCCTGGCACAGCTCACGATCCACGACCAGGACCGCCCGTACGCCGGGACGTTCATGAACTAGTACCGGGGGAAGACTCCTCGCCGCCGACGAGGCGCCGGAGCGCCTGACAACAGGAGAAGGTCATCCCGACGGCGTCCGAGGACAGGCAACACTTCGAACGCTGGGCCTGCTCCCCTGAACACCGGAAGCCTTCCGGAGACCGGGCGTCCGCGACGGACAGCCCGGTCCTCCGGGTCAGGCCGGCCCGGCTGCCCTCTACACCGAGCGACGCGTCAGCACCTGCCCACCATCGGCAGGCTGCACGCTTCATCGCCACCGTGGTCCTGGTGTCGGGTGCGCCGACGGGCACCGCATTAGTTCAGCCGAGTGGGCCGCCTCGGTTACCACCATCCAAACAGCAGCGAAAAGATTGGCAGGACCGGGCCACCATGACCCCCCCCCCGCTCATCGACGTGTCCGGACGTCTCTTCGGACGCAAGCGGTCAAAATCCGTAAATTGCGGATCGCGGCAGAAGCGGATGTTCGCTGCGAGACGATGCTCTCGGTCTGACCCATCTTGAATGTGCTGGTGAGCCCGCAGTGGGTGGTGTCAGGAACGCTGAAGGGTCGCCCTGATGCTGGAAATGGCCCCGTTCCGGCGCTGAGCCGTTCACGACCGGTCACTTGGTCTGCTCGGCCAGCGCGACGATAATGCCCGCGGGGCCGCGGAGGTAACAGAGCCGATAGCTGTCCTCGTACTGCACCAGCTCGCCGATGAGTTCGGCGCCGTGTGGTCGCAAGCGGTCGAGGATGTCGTCGATGTCTTCGACGGCGAACATGATGCGATGTGCGCCCAGCGTGTTCGCCGGAGCGCGCGGGTCGCCCTCTCGGCTCGACGGCGTCTGGTACTTGGTCAGCTCGAGCCGTCCGTGGCCGTCCGGGGTGCGCATCATTGCGATGTCGGATCGGACTCCCTCGAGCCCGACGAGGCGATCCACCACACTGCCCTCGACTGTCGCCTCGCCTTCCAGCTCCAACCCGAGCTCGACGAAGAACGCCTTCGCAGCCGCGAGGTCGTCGACGACTATGGCGATGTTGTCCATCCGCTGGATCGTCCCGGGGTGGGGGCTTCGCTGGTCGGTGTCGTTCATGATGATCTCCTTTCCGGGGGCGGCCGGCGGGTCTGGCGGCGCATGTGCGTGTTCAGGCGCGCTGGCGTTCGTTCTGTTGCTGCATAAGCTCCTCGATGGCGGTGGGCAGGGTGGTCTCGAAGTCGATCAGCTTGGCCCAGGTCGGCTTCACCACGACCCGGACCATGCCGGTGTAGAGCGACTTCACACCTTCCTCCCACTCGGCCCGTTGCTCCGGCGTCATCTCGTAAGTGCCGTTCCACTGGAGGTACTCGTGCGGGATGCCGTCGACGACATCCAGCTCCGCCTGGCCGCGGATGAGCAAGACCCTCGGTGGGTGCGACTCGGTGTCGATCGTCAGCGCGACCGCGGGATTGCGGCGCAACGCTGGTAGTTTCCGCGCGTTCGTCGCGGTGCACATGACGATTTCCGTGCCGTTCCAGACGATTCCGATCGGGATCGACCTCGGGGTGCCGTCCAGTGCGATGAAGGCCAGCCTGGCCAGGTCACGGGCCAGCAGTTCCTGGCTGAGTGGGCGGTTCAGTACCTCGTCGATGGCGTTCTGGTCCATGGTTCGAGCTCCTCAGTTGTAATAGCGGCGGGCGCTGGACCCGACGCGGGAGATGTCGGTGCCGTAGATGTGCAGGCTGATGGCGGTCTCGTCGCCGGCGTTACGGATGCGGTGGATGTCGCCGGGCGGCGCGAAGCCGCTGACCTCGCCGGGACGGTTGTCCCGCCCGCCAATGGGGTTCAGCGCTTCGTCGAACAGTTCCTCGTGCTCGATGCCCGACAGCACGCCCACGACGCACCAGGTGATGTGGTCGTGGATCCGGGTGGTCTGCCCAGGGCGCCAGACCAGGCCAAGTATGGAGAACGCCCCGTCGGGCTCGGCGTGCAGCAGGTGGCCCGCGACCCGGTCGGGCCGGCCGAGACGCTGATCGGGCGTCAGGATCTCGGGGCCGGGCAGGTGCACGCGGAGCTGATCGGCTACCAGTTGCGAGGTGTCCGTCCAGCCGGTCCGCACGTCGATCGCCTGGCGCAGGGCCGCGACGAGATCGGTGAGCGTTGCCAGAGAGCGGGTCATGGCCGCGTCCTCCTTCACAGAGCGGGTTTGTCCCCCTTCAGCGTCCCGCGCGCCGACTTATTCGTCTAATGACAATTCTTGGGCTAACTCATGTGTATCGTTTATGCATGCTGGATATCCTGCGGCTACGGGTTCTCGCAGCGATCGCCGCGCAGGGCTCAGTCACCAAGGCCGCCAAGCACCTGAACTACTCCCAGCCCGCCGTCAGCCACCATCTGGCCAAGCTGGAGGCCGAGACCGGGGCCAGGCTCGTCCAGCGGGTCGGCCGGGGCATCCGGCTCACCCCCGAGGGCGAACACCTGGCCCGCCGCGCCACCGAGATCGTCGGCCGGGTCGACACCGCCGCCGCGGAACTGTCCGCGATGGTGGGCCTGCGTACCGGCCGCGTCCGGGTCGCCGGCTTCCAGTCGGCGCTCGCCGCGCTGGTGCCGCACGCCGCAGGCACCCTGCGCCGCGAGCACCCCGGCATCGAACTGCACCTGATCGAGGCGCACCCGCGCGTGGCACTCGATCTGCTGCGGGCCGGGCAGGTCGACGTCGCGGTCGTCTTCCGCTACGACGACACGACCCCGGACGACATCCGCGCCACGCACCTGTTCGACGACCCGATGTACCTGCTCAGCCTCGAACCCGGCCAGACACTGGCAGGCAACCGCGACTCCGCCTGGATTGCGGGCTGCGAGAACTGCCGCCGCGAGTTCCTCGATGCCTGCGACAAGGCGGGCTTCGTCCCGCCCATCGCGTACACCAGCGACGACATCATCGTCCAGCAGGCACTGGTCGCCGCGGGCATGGGCGTGACCACCATGCCGGGGCTGGCCCTGCGCACCCACCACGCGCCCGGAATCGAGGCCAGCATCCTTCGCGACTTCCAGCGGCACGTCTACCTGGCCACCTATGGCGACCCGCCGGATCCGCCGGCGACCACGGCCTTCGTGAGCGCACTGCGCCACGCCGTCCAGCAGGCCCGACCAGGTGAGCCGACCCCACCCACGTAGGGTCCCGCACTCGACGAGCACCAAGGAGCGACCAGAAGATACCGAATCCACAAAGCCATCCCGGACGTCCGCTGACCGAGCCGTCTAGATCGACACAGGCGAGTCCCAGCTCAGTGAGTCGACCAACCGTCAACCTGATCAGGACGGGATGTCAGCTGGCACCCGCAGCCTGTCTGTCCCACGTGGATTGACAGGCAGAGGCGTGCCAGGACCGGGATCCAGCCGGCGTTGACGCAGCACGCCAAGACAAGCACAAGGTCACACATTCACATCGACAGAAGCGGATGCGCCGCCATGTCGATGGCACATCGCTGGTCACGGAACGTCAGAACAGCCACCGACACTACCCATGGGTCTCGCTGAGGCACCGCTGGTCGGCTCGGGAGCGGTTGGAGGTGCCGGGTGGCGTGCGGCTGGCGGCGGCCAGTACCGGCGGACGGTGCGTTCAGACCGGCCGATCCGCGCGGCTATATCGGCTGGGTGCAGGTTGGGCTCACGCCAATACCAGTAAGCCACCGCGCCGGCGGTCTCCGACGGCACGAGTCCCCCATCGGAGACCGCGCCCCCTGCGGTATCCGTCTGCGTTCTGGGTCCCTTGTCCGGCCTCCGTGGCGGCGGATCCACGCGCTGCGCGTCGTCGAGCCGACCTAGCGTCTGTCGGTTCGCGGATCGCTGGTGCGGGCGCGCGGAGCGGGACCCCTTCCCGTTGGCGGTGTCGGCGGGCGTGGCGGGGTCGCTGGCAGCGGCCGCCTGCGGCAGGTGGTCATCGACGGCAGCGGCATCAACGTTGGCCGTGTTTCCGGCATCCCGGCGGGCACCGTCAGGTGCGGCAGTGGGTGCGCCGGCCGTTTCCTGCAAGGCGGTTGGCACGGTGACGGCTCCGACCGGCCGTCGAGTCCGTGTGCCGGCTGGCGCGGCCTCCGCCCGAGCGGCGGGGCGCTGCTCGGGAGCGAGTGTGCTGGGCTGCGCCGATCGCTGTCGGGGCACGTGGGTGGCGGACTCTGTGGCGGCCGGTGGGGATTCGGGCGATGCGATCAGCGCAGGCTGGTGGTCAGGTGTCGCCGCGCGGATCCTGGCGGTGAGCTCGACGAGGCTGACGCTGGCGACGATGACGAGTCCGTCGACGGATATGGGCAGCAGGTATGCGGCGGCGGCTTCGGTTTCCCCGTATCGGGTGGCGACGCCGACGAGGTGCCAGTAGCTCACCCAGGTCGCGATGGCGGCGATGATAGCGGTCGCGATGATCCGGATGATGCCGAGGGAGCGGCGGTGGTGCGGGACGCGGGAGATCAGCTCGACGGTGAGCAGCAGCGCCAGTGGTGGCCATGCGGCGATGATCTGGCTGATCGGGTTCGGTCGGGCGTGCAGGACGTTCGCCGCCACGGAGGTGGCGACGCCGAGGGTGAGCGTGGCCCGTACGGCCCAGCGCAGCCGCCGCAGATGCACACTGCTGTCAGCCCACGCCGCGGCGTTCGTGGTGGTGGTCGGATTGCCGGTGTGCGGTGAGGTGCTCATGCGGGCGCTCCGTCTGCGCGCGTCGCGTGTGGCGTCCGCGCATGATGGCCGGGGTGGTGCAGGTCGGCGGTGAGCTGGTCGGCCAGGGCGAGGGTGTCGTCGGTGGGTTCGGCGTCGATCTCGGCGAGCCGGCGGGTCAATGTCCGGCGCAGCGCGCGCACGGCGTCGAGGTGACCGAGGTGGGCGCGGGCGCGCATAGCGGCCTGGTACAGCTGTTCGGCGTAGGGGTGTTGGCTGATCGCGGCGTCGAGGACGGCGAGTTGCTCCGTGGGTTGGCCGGCGAGTTCCTCGGCGAGGGCCACGGCGGCGTCGAGGGCGTCCTGGCGGATGGCCTCCCGGTAGGGCTCGAGCCATTCGTATTCGCGGCCCTCGGCCAGTGGCCGGTAGGTGTCGACGGCGCGGCGTAGCGCCGCGACCCGCTCGGGTTTAGAGGCGGCGGCGTCGGCGGCACGGATCGCGGCGCGCATCCGCCACAAGTCGATGTCAAAGCGTTCGGGGTTGAGTTCGTATCGGCGGTGGGGGTGGGTGAGGTAGGTGCCGGGGCCGCCGTTGCGCCGCAGGACGCCGCGCAGGTCCGAGACGTAGGTGTGCAGCCGGTGCACCGCTTTGCTGGCGGGCGCGTCGGGCAGCAGGTCGTCCAGGATCGCCTCCGTGGACGCGCTGCCATCGCGGACCGCCAGATACACCAGCAGTTCGAGGGACTTCGCGCGCAGGCTGCGTTGCGGGTCGCCGTCGACGATGGCGGGTACGCCGAGCACGTTCACCCTGACTCGTCCGGGCTGCGTCGTCGGCTCGACGCCAACATCACGGTGACTCGCGGCTGGCGACCGCCCGGCGACGGCGGCCCGCCGGTGGTTAACGGCGGTGGTCGGGTCGGCTGGTGGGTGGGCGTCGCCGCCCTCGCGGGCTACGCCGGTCAGCTGGGCGGGAACCGAGACAGCGCTGCTGGCGACGGCGCCCGCCAGGGCCTGTTCGTTGTCGGTGGCGCCGGTCCGGTCGTGGCCGGCCTGCACGTTCTGCTCGGCGTCAGCGTCTGTGTCAGGCGGTGCGACAACCGGTGTTTCTGTCGGTGTGGTCGCGGCGGCCGGGATGGGCGTCGCGCGCTGCGGCGGTGATGCGGCTTCGGTCGGGGCCGGCGGCCGCGGTAGGCCGGTGTGCGACTCGGCGAGGGTGGCCAATAGGTCCGCGGTTTCGGCAGGCGTGAGGATCGCAAGCCGGCCCACGTCGGCGGGATGCCTGCCAGGGCGCTGGCTCTCTCCATCGGCGGGGGTGGTGACGCCATCGTCGGCCACCATGACGGTGTTGCCGTCGGGCCACGGGCCGAGCAGCACCCCGCGGATGTCCAGGCGTTGGCCCTGCGCGAGCAGTGCGGCGACGCGGGCGCGTTCGTGGCGGGTGCTCACGTCGGCCAGGAGCATGATCGGTGGCTGTGGTTCTTCGTAGGGGTCGGTGTGCCGCAGGTCGGCGACAGTGTCGACCTCATGCCGGTCGACCAGCCGAGTGCGGTGCATGGTCCGCGCCTCGAGAATTTCAAGGGCTTCGTCGAGCCCGGCGGTGATGGTCAGCCGGGGTGTGCGCGGCAGGTTGACCGCCGGGGTGCCGAGCAGCGTGGCCGCGGTCGGGGACGGCATCACCACCTCGGTGCGGGCGTCGGGGTGGTGCAGGCCGCCGGCGGCCAGGGCGGCGGTGAGGAACCCGCGGGCGGCGGCGTGCGCACCGGGACCGGTGAGTCCGAGTCCGGCGGGCGGCCACAAAGCCGACAGCGGGTTGGCCAGCGACGGCAGGACGGGCCCATCGCCGTCTGCTGTGGTTTCGCGGCGGGTGTCGGCCTGGTTCGGCTCGTCAGCGCCGGGATGGGTATCGGGGCGGGTGCCTTTGCCTTCGTTCTCCGTTTGGGCGCCACTGCCTACGGTGAGGCCGTCGGTGTGCATGTCGACGCCCACCGCGGGGATCGTGTGGGGGGCGTCGCTGGTCGGCGCGTTGGCGTGGCCGGTGGTGAGCCGGCGCAGTCCTCGGCGGATCTGGCCGATCACCGGTGGCATCGGCGCGAGATCGGGATGGGGCGTGCGTGGTGTGGCCGTGGGCGGCCGGGGAATGTAGCGGCGCTGGCGATGCGCCCACACCAGCGCTACGGCGCCCGCGATGGCCAGGGCTAGGCCGATGTCTACCCAGCTACCGCTCGGCAGAGACACGCCGCGCGCATCCCGATCGTGGGTGGGGGCATCGCCCGCATCGGCGTTGGCGGCAAAACCGGTCGCGGTGGGGGCGGGCTCCGGGGCGCCGCTGCTCGGCGCTGCGGCCGTCCTGGTCGACGCGGGTGTGTTCGGCGTGACCGTGGCCGGGGCCGAGCTGCCTGGGGCGGGGGTGGGGCCGTTCAGCGAGGGTTGCGGTGCCTCGGCGTCGGGTTGATCGGTCGGCGGCGGCGTAGGCGGCCCCGCATCTCTTGGGCGGCCGTCTGGGCTGGCGTGGGCTGGCAGGTTGAGGGTCCAGCCGGGATAGATCAGGTTCGGGTTGCGCAGCGTCCCGCCGACGCCGGGGAAGCGGGCGCCGCGGTTGAGGGCGAAGATATCCGGCCAGCGGCGGGCGTCGCCCAGGCACCGCTCGGCGATCTCGGAGAGCGTGTCTCCACGCTTGACGATGTAGGTATCCCCCTGGCCGGTCGCGACACTGTTGAGCTTGGTGCCGCTCGCCGCCGCGTGGCTGGGGAGGGTGTGACTGACTTGCGGCGGGGTGAGGTGCACCGCGTCGGGCGAGTTGGTCATCTCAGCGTTGGCGGGCGCGGCGGCGTTTGCGGGGATGGCACCCGTGCTCGCGCTGACCGCGGTGGCTCCCAGCACGGCCGCGGCCAGTCCCTGCAACGGTCCCGGCAGGTGCAGCGTGGGTAGCCACCGCAGCGTGCGAGTGACCCGTGTGTAGGTGCGGGCGCCGACGGCGGTGACGAGCAGCGCCCAGATCAGCCAGGCTGCGGCCTGCGCGAGGCCGGCAAGGAATCCGCCGGTCAGCGGTTGTCGGACCCAGTCCCAAATCGCCCCGGTCGATGGCACGTCAGGCGTTGGCCATTCACCGAGGTGGAGGAGCGCGGCCGGAACGGCCGCGACCAGGAGCACGGATGCCATCGTTGTGGCGATAGAGCCCGTTCTGGTTCGCATCACTGCCTCCTGCCGGATTGGTGTCGCCTGGCTAACATGCGCGCCACGGGACATCGCAGGCGTGGAGCTACAGGGGCGACGGGCGGTGAGTGGGGGTTCCTGGCCGTTGGGTCGACGGTATGACCACAGGCGGTCGAGGAAGGTGCCGTGAGGGCTGACAGTGCCTCACACAGCCTTACAAGACCTCACATCAGCAGGTCAGAGGCCCGCGCCGCGACCACCAGAGAGAAATCGAGGGACTCCAGGGCCTCGCCCATGCCCTTCCCCAGTGAGGTACGTAAGGGGCTTGGGCTCGCTCCTGTGCTTCCGCCCTGACATGGGGTGGGCGTTATTGTGACGTGGTGCCGACCTATTAGTGGGGTGGTCAGCTCCTACCGTTGCCCGACTTGGGGCCGCTTCACCGCGCCAGCGTGGCAGTGCGCCGATGGCCGTTCGTCGTGGACCTTCTGCCGGTAACGGACGCGGTCCTCCCGGGGGAAGGCGCCCTGCGAGACGTCCCTGCCCATGTGTCCTCCCGACGCCCGGCGCCGTCGGGATCCACGCCCATGATCTGGTACCGGACGTAGCCGGCCCCAGGTCGACACGGACACCAATCTGTCCTGGCCTCATTGCTGTTCCTGCTGTTGTCGCCCGGAGCTCGGGCCTAAAGTCGGCGAATAGGGAGCCGAGGTGCACGTCTCAACTCAGACCGGGTCCACGCACGCTTTGAGATCCCGCGTCGAATCGCCGCCCAGTACCCATGTCCCACTCCCGAGTGCTTGCCGTGCCGTCGCAGCCGACATGGACCTGCCGTTACTAGTGGCACCGAGTGGCGGGGCCCTAAAGGACGCCCGCAGACAGTGGGTCAGTTCTCGGACGGCATGAGGCAAGGGACATGTGGGAGGGTTGCCGCGCCGTGAAGTCACGCCGAGAGGACCATGTCGATGGACAGTATCCTGGCCCACCTCCTGTTGGGAGTATTTGCGGTCACGGCGATCTTCCTCGCTGTCATCCTCGGCGTCGCCCTGCTCGCCGGGACACCGCTTCGTCCGCGCACACCCAAGGCCATGGAGATCGGCGACAAAAGCGCAGGTAGCAGGCGTGGATGAGCCTTAAAGCCTGGCCTTATACCTACCTCTCGTGCGGCTCACGTCCGGATAGCGAGGGTGGGTGTCGAGGTGGTGTGTCCGCTGCTCGCAGCACCTGGTGATCGTGGAAGAGTCGCGGGCACGACACCTGGAAGCAGGAACGCAGCGACATGGGCGGCCGACGGCATGCCGACGGAACGAACCACACAGGACAGACGACGAATCAGACGGCGAGCTCAACCAGGCCAGCATAGGCAGCCCAGCAGCTCACGCGACCGCAGTTCGTCATCGCCCCGGCGACAGTCTGCCATTGTCCTGACCGGGTGCCGGACGTCCACGAGGAGCAGCCTGCCCGGTCAAAATCTGATCTGGACGCTCATTCGCTACGCAGGCCAGCCGAGCAGTCGAGCACCGAGCACGGCTGCTTGCAGGGTGAACCGTTGGGTGGGCTCGCCGGGGTGGTAGCCGGTGAGGTCGCGAATGCGGTCGAGGCGGTAGGTGATCGCGCGGACGGACAGATGCATCTGCCGAGCCGTCGCGGTGTGGTTGCCCTGGTTGTCGAAGAGCACGGACAGGGTCTCGAGGTACGGCTTGGCGCCGCCGCGGGCCGTGGTGAGCGGCCCGAGGACGGTGGTCACCAGGTCGGTGATGGCGTCGCGGTCGCGGAGGAGCACGGGGAAGACCAGCAGGTCGGCTGCGTTGAGTACGGGCGCGGTGAAGCCGAGTTTGGCGGCGTGGTCGAGGGTGTGGCGGGCCTCTTCGAGTGACGTGGCCAGGCCGTGTACGCCGGGTTGGGTGCGGCCGACGGCGATCTGCCAGTTGCCTGCGCCGAGTTCGGTGAGGAGCAGGTGGGCGAGTTCGGCGGCGATGCCGCGGAGGCCGCCGGCGCTGATGCAGACCGCGTCGCCGTCGCGGAGGGTGGTGAGGGTGTTGCCTTCGCCGAACCTGGCTGCGAGTGCGACATCGATGCGGTGTGTGATGGCGGGATTCAGGCTGGCTGCCCGGGCGATCAGGACGGTGTGGGTGGCCGACAGGCGGATGCCGTATCGGTGTGCGCGCTCGGCCAGGCCTCCCGGGTCGGCGCGGCCGGTGAGCAGGTCGTTGACGAACACGGCGCGTTCATTGTCGTGGCGGTCCAGCTCGGCGCGGTTCTGCCGGGTGTATCCGTCGACTGCGGCGGTGAGCAGGACACGGGCGGTGTCCAGCAGTGTTTCGGCGCGGGCGTGCACGGCGGTGGTGGTGTCGGCCTTCCCGACCGGGGTGGCGCTCCAGTGGGCGGTGGTGGCATTGAGCAGGCCGGCGACAAGGTCGCGCAGCTCCAGCCCGTCGTTGGCGGCGCGGGCGCCGAGGTTGACCGCTGCCTGAAGCCGGGCGCTGGCTGGGACATCCAGCAGTCGGTGACAGTCGGCAGTCAGCCAGATGTGGTCAGTCATGGGTTGTTCCTTGTCGGGGTGCTGGTGGCCGCCGGTGCATGGCGGCCACCAGGCTCGGCTTACACACCGATGTCGCGGCGGTTGAACAGGATCACCCCGGTGGTGGTGGTTGCGGCTCCGAGGAGCACAAGGGTGAGAAGCTCGACCGGGTGCCAGCCGGTGTGCAGCGGGTCCGTGCCGATGAAGTAGTGGAACGGTGACAGCCATCGCAGCCAGTGCCATCCGTCGAGCATCCCGCCGATGGCGTTGGCCATGTAGGTCGCCACAGCGAGGCCACCGGTGATCGCGAGAACGGCAGCCCGCTTCCCGGTAGCAGCGCCAACGAGGAAGGCGATGCCGGCGAAGCACCACACCAGCGCGACCAGGCCAGCGGACGCGGCAGCGACGTTGGACAGGGGAATGTCCATGCCGATCCGAGGAACGATGATCATCAACAGGATCCAGGGCACCGCGGCGATCGCGGTGAGCGCGCTGCCGGTCGCAGCCACACGTTGCCAGGCGAAAGCGGCTCGCGAGATCGGGTTGGCCAGCATCAACTCCATGCCACCGTCCTCCTCCGGCCGAGCGATCGTTCGGGCGGTCAGCGTGACGGCGCACATCAGGACGAGCAGTGGGCCGACCAGGCTGAAGATGGTCGCCTGCAGGTAGCCGGCAGCCGACAGCATGTCGGCGATGCCGAGAAAGTCCAGCATGCCCTGGGGCAGAGCGTCCTGCTTCAGCTCCGCGGCCCCCTGGAACTGGCTGTAGAACGAGGTGTAGATCCCGGTGAAAGCGGCGACGCCGACGGCCCAGCCGATCAACGACGAGCGGTCGTCACGCCAGGTCTTACGCACCAGCGCGGGAAGCATCGCCGGCTCCTTCCGCGTGGTAGTAGAACGACAGGAACGTCTCTTCCAGGTCGGGCTCGGCGGACAGCATGTCCACAACCTCATGCCGCGCTGCCGCCTTGATCAGCGGGTCGATGCGACCGTCGACGGTGCATTTCAGCACCGGTCCGGACACGACCACGTCGCTCACCCCGGGCAGGGCGCTGAACTCGGACGGGTCCACCGGGTCATCGAAGTGGATCTCGACGGCGCGGACTGCCCGCTTCCCGAGTGACTCGACCCGTTCGACCGCCGCCAGCTGGCCGTCGCGGACGATGGCGACCCGGTCGGCGGCCTGCTGCACCTCGGCCAGGACGTGGGAGGACATGAAGATGGTCTGACCGGCGTCGCTGGCGTCACGGACCATGGCCAGAAATTCCTGCTGCATGAGTGGATCCAGACCGCTGGTCGGCTCGTCCAGGATCAGCAGCGCCGGCTGGTGCATGAACGCCTGCACCAGGCCGACCTTCTGCTTGTTGCCTTTACTCATCGTGCGTACCGAGCGGGACAGGTCCAGGTCGAGCCGCTGCGCCAGTGCGGTCACCTGCGACCAGGCCAGGCCACCGCGTGCCTCAGCGAAGAAGCGCAGCAGGTCTTCCGCCCTGTCCCGACCGGGGAACATGAGCTCACCGGGCAGGTAGCCGATCTGACGATGCAGTGCAGCCTTGTCACGCCGAGGGTCGAGCCCGAGGACGCTCGCGCGTCCGCGAGTCGGGCGCAGGAAGTCCAGCAGCAGCCGGATGGTGGTGGTCTTCCCTGCACCGTTCGGTCCCAGGAACCCCATCACCTCGCCGGCACGAACCTCCAGGTCGAGGCCTTCGATGCCACGGCGCTGGCCGTAGAACTTGGTCAAGTCCTCCGCCAGCAGGGCGATGTCGCTTGTCATGTCCACATCGTCGCGAGCACCCCGGTCCGGCATCCAGGTCAACATCCGGCCGACATCCCGCTGATGCCGTTGCCGGGAATCGGCAAACCAGCAGCCTGTGCCCTCGAGTCGACCGCCGCCACAGACACGGCACAGGACACCGATGCCACTCCCCCAGTCCGAGACGGCGCCCGCGGCGTCCCGGAAACCCCAACCTCGACTCCGAGGACGAATCGCGCGCGGAATTTCACCGAGCAGCCCGGTTGTCGGGGACACGTCACCTCGTCACCCGCGCAGATCACGTCGCCGGTAAGCCGCCGCGCCGCCGGCCGTCAGGGCCGCTGCGAGGCCCGCCATCACGAGTGCACCCGGCCAATTGGCGGGGGCCAGCGGCACCGGGGCGAGATGAGCGAAGGGCGAAAGGTTCCCCACCCACGTCGGCGCGCTGGTGCTGTCCGCGGTTACCTCGAGCAGGAAACCGCCGGTAGCCGGTAGGCAACCGACGGCGGTGACAGCACTGGGCGCGACGCCGGTGGCGAGGACGGCGGCGCCGACGCTGAGCAGAATGATCGGCACGGTGTTCCACGTGCCCCGAAGGGCCGCGGTGAGTGCGAAATCGCCTCCGATGGCGGCGACGCCGGCCCAGGTGGCGATCGCGGCGATGGTGACGAGGACGAGCGCACCGCCGATCGTGGCAGTTGTCTCGGCTGCGAGCAGCCGGAGCCGGCTCAGCGGCTGGGCGGCCAGCAACGTCAGGCGCCGATCGGACTCCGCAGAGACGAACGCGCCCAGGCGTACCGCGGTGAAGGCGCCGACAGGGAGGGCGAGTAACGCGAAGATCGTGGCGGTGAAACCCGCGACCGTGTCGAGCCGGGTGAAACCCACCTGGGCGGCGGCGTCGACGAAGGCGGAGTTGTCAGCCAGAAAGTCCGTCACGGACGTGGTGGTCATGCCGATGAGCAGAAAGTACGCGGTGATGCCGGCGGCCCAGGCCGCCAGCGGAACCAGCATCCGGCGCACGGCGAACGCCTCCACCGTCGCCAGCAGCCACAGGCGAGCTGGCCGACCCGTGGCTGGCGCCACCAGACCAGCGCCAAGATCGCGGCGCCCGGCCGCCGCCAACGCGGCGCCGTACACGAGGACCGCCGCCGCGAGCAGGATCAGCAACGGCAGCGGACGGTTCCGTGCGTACGGTGCACTGAGTTCCAACAGGCCGAACGGTGACAGCCAGCGCAGCCAGGCCAGGGCGGTGAGACCGTCACCGACCATACGCGCCAGCAGGCCAGCGCCAAGCACGGCGATCGCAACGCCGGTCGCAGAGGCCCGGGCCGGGAAGATCTGCGCGGTCAGCGCGGCGACGGCGACGGCGAACAACCCGAGGACGGCCAAGCCCGCGCCGTGCACCACCGGGCCAGCCCGATCGGGCCCGGCGCCCCACAACACGGCGGTGACCACGAGGCCGGCAGCTACCGGCACGAGAGCGACGACGGCGACGTGCCGAACCACGACACCACGCAACGCGGTCCTGCCAGCCAGCAGCACATCCCACCGCCCGGCGTCCTCCTCCCCTCTCGTGATGCGAGTGGTAGCCAGCACCGACCACACGCCCAGGACAACGGCGACGACGGTCCCGACCCGCCACACGGTGAACCCGCCCGCTTCGCCGAGCGCGACCGGCTCACCGAACAGGGTACGAATAGCCGGGTTGCCCGCCAACGCATCGAGTCCTGCCACTGCGGCCGGGTCCGCCATCATGCTGTCGTAGCCGGCCAGAACGATGGCCGGCATTCCCGCCGCGAAGGCCAGGACGAGCAGGCCGCCGCGGCGAATCTGCCGGACAGCCAGACCGGTGACGCCAAACCCCGGCGCGGACCGCACGATGAGCGCCGCGCCGGTCATCGTGCCTTCTCCGCGCCGTAGTAGTTAAGGAAGATTTCCTCCAGGCCAGGTTCAAGCACGGTGAGCGCCGTGACGTCGGCCTCGGCGAGCACCTTGAGGACGGGTGCGGGCGGACCGGTCAGGGAGAACCGCAGCCGCCCGTCACCGACGGCCGCCACCGCGTCGACGCCCGGCACGGCAGACAGCGGCGGTGGGGTGCCGGTGAATGCGACGGTCACCTCGGCACGGTGCAGAGGCCGCAGCCGCGCCACGGACGCGACGTCGACGAGCTGACCGGCGCGCAGAATCCCCACCCGGTCGCAGACCGCCTCCACCTCGGCGAGCTGGTGAGAACTGAGAAAGACTGTCTGCCCACGGTCGCGCGCCTGCCTCACCACGGCCCGAAACTCGCGTTCCATCAGCGGATCCAGGCCGCTGGCCGGCTCGTCCAGCACCAGCAGCGGCGCGCGGGTGGCGAACGCCGCGACCAGCGCGACCTTCTGCCGATTGCCGCTCGAGTAGGTCCGAGCCGGCTTGGACGGGTCAAGCCGAAACCGCTCCACGAGCGCGTCCCGGTAGGCCAGATCTGTGCCCGGACCGATGCGCGCCAACAGATGCAGGATCTCCCCGCCGGTCAGTCGCGGCCACAACGCAACATCGGCGGGCACGTAGGCCAGTACCCGGTGCGCGCGGGCCACGTCCGCGGCGTCGATTCCGACGACGCTGGCATGCCCGGCGGTCGGCCGGATGTGACCGAGCAGCATCCGGATGGTCGTGGATTTGCCGGCGCCGTTCGGTCCGAGAAATCCGAACACCTCACCGGACGCTACGTCGAGGTTCAGGTCATCGACAGCCGTCAGACGACCATATCGTTTGGTTAGCCCGACGGTACGCAGCGCGGAGTCGCTCATCGAAGAAGCCCTCTCGGTCGACACGGATCATGACCGCCGACCAGACTTCCCGGCACACCTGTGGCTCACCGTACTCGGCCGCGACCTGTCGCGTCAGTAGCCGCAGGGTCGTGATTGACGGTCAGCACCCCGCGCCTTGAGCAAGTTTCGACCCGGCTCGCAGTCGCCTGGTGGCCCGATATCCACCAGCCGTGGGTCACGGCCCTGGTCGATGCAACGCTTTCTGGGCGGACTGCGAGGTAAGTTCCTTGGCTGAGCTGCCTACCGGATTCTCAGCTGCGCCTGGGGTGGCAAACGTCGGGTGATCTGCGAGGCCAGCTGCGGCGGTGCGCCGGCGAGCAGCCGTACCAGCCGGGCCCGACGCTCGATCGGTGGAGCGCTGAGCACAGGCTCCGGCCAGCATCTGAATGAATCCCCACGCTACGGCTAGATGGGCGTCACGGCCGGGTCGAGGCCGACGCGTTCGGCCACCATCGCCTGGAAGTGCGGGCATCGGGGGATGCAATCGTGATCGCAGGCGAGTGCGCAGTCGATCAGTTCCAGTGATGCCTGGGTCTGCGCGATGCGCTTTGCCAGCTCGGTTCGGTGCCGCCGCAAGGTTGCTGTGCGCTGCGTCGGACTGGGCGCGACGGACATCTGCCGGATGTTGTCCAGGGCAATCCCGGCCTCCTCCGCGCACAGCATGACCGCGATCTGGTGGAGGTGCTCCGCGCCGTAGCGGCGACGGCAGGCCACCGCGCGCGACGGTGACAACAGCCGTACAGACTCCCAGTGCCGCAACACATGCGGGGCGAGATCGAAGCGGCGGGCGATCTCGCCGATGCTCATCGAGCCAGGATTGACGGTTGACTTCACGTCACATTAAGTAGCACCGTATTGCGGATTATTGTGTCCCCTTCTCACCCTAGGCCCTGTAATCCCTCACCCGCTGCCGCCTTGGGCCAACGTCACTGCTTGGCCGGCGGTCCGAATGTCACCGGATCGCAGTCCGACCTGCTGCACGAAGATGGCCCGTCGAACCACGGCATCGCCCTTGATGTTGAGTAGGTAGCCCTCGAGCCAAAGCAACCCGTAAACGTCCGCCAGTCGAGCACCCGGATTACCCGGAAGAAGATCGGGTTGATGAACTGCACGCTGGCCGCCCGGGTCACGTAGAGAACATCACCGGAGCGGGGGTGCGGTCACCGCACCCACCCGAGGAACCGGCGATGGAGAAGCCCGGCCGGCGCCCAGCCCATGTCCTGGCTCGCGGCCACCAGGCACGACCCCATGTACAGAGCTAGGGATATCGGCGCTTCTTCGAACTCGGCTTGCAACTCCTGCCTCCGAGTACGGCACGGCCAAGGGGCACCACACCCGCCGCAACTCCATATAGGCAGAACAGGCCCGTGGGCGGTCATTCCGCCTCCCCTGGCCAATGCCGACGGCTGACGGGGATGCGGTGTCTCGAGCGGCACGGCAGCTCGCCGCCGCAGCGACAAATCCTCTGGGCTCTCCTCCAAGACCACACCGGCCGATGCCGGCGCGCCAGGGTCAGGGCGACTGCAATGACGTACTGCTCGTAGGAAACCTGCCTGCCCATCGTGACCCTCCTCGCGTGAGGGGCATGGCAGCCGGGCCACGCTGGGTCATCCGACCACCACACCCAGCAAACACCCTGCCATGCATCACGCCGATCCGCAATATGCGGAATGCGGTGATGCGTTCTGCGTGTCTGCGAGCGGAAGTCGGGTCTTCCGCATGGCAAGATGGCGGGGTGTCTCAACGCCAAAGCCCAACCGTCAGGCGCCGACGACTGGCGCTGACCCTGCGGCAGCTCCGCGAGAGGGCTGGCATCACCTCGGCTGAAGCAGCCAGGCGAGTGGATCACGACGCGAGCTGGCTCAGCCGTATCGAGACGGCAGAAGTACGCCCCCATCCCAATGACGTGCGGGCGCTACTGGCGCTATATGGGGTGGAAGGCAACCAGGCGGAAGCCGTTATTGCGGTAGCGCGCCAGGCTAAGCAGCGCGGTTGGTGGCAGCGGTACAGCGACGTCTTGCCGGACTGGTTCGCCGCGTACGTCGGGATGGAGTCCGAGGCGTCGGTGATCCGCACCTACGAATGCCAGATGGTGCCTGGCCTCCTACAGACCGCGGAGTACGCGCGGGCCGCGTTCCAGGGTGCGCCAATTCCCATGCGGGACGACGAGGTAGAGCGCCAAATCGCGCTGCGGATGGAGAGGCAGGCCATTCTGTCAGGAGACGATCCGCCGCTGCTGCGTGTGGTCATCGACGAGGGAGCAGCTCGGCGGGTGGTCGGCGGGCCCGAGGTGCTGCACAGGCAACTCAGCCGCTTGATCGAGGACTCAACCAAGAGCAACGTCCAGATCCAGCTCCTTCCCTACTCCGCCGGAGTTGGCTTCGACGGGAGCTTCGTAATCCTCGACTTCCCGCCGTTGCCCGAGCCCTACCCCGACGCCGCCGAGGAGCGGATGGTCTACGTCGACACGCTGACCGGCGCGCTGTACCTAGACCGGCCGTCCGAAATCGCCGCATACGCCGCAGCACATGAGCAACTCCAAGCCCAGGCACTGGCACCCAAGCCCACGCGAGATACGCTGCGTGCGATTGCTGCCGAGCTAATTACGTAGGAGGCCACGAGCCATGGACCTGTCTCGCGCTGTCTGGCGCAAGAGCACGAGGTCCGGTTCAAGCGGTAACTGCGTCGAAGTGGCCACGCCACCCCAGGTCGTCATGGTCCGCGACAGCAAGCAGCCACAGGGACCCATGCTCTGCTTCTTCCACGACGATTGGGTCGCCTTCATCCAGAGCATCAAGGCCGGTAGCTCCCAAGCGTAGAGCGATTCCGCGCGGGCACAGGCTCGTCCTTCGCCTCGATGACGTAGCTAGTCCGAGGCAGCACCGCACATCGCTGAAGTGGTTTACACCTCGCTCGACCTGGAACGTCGGACCGTCGGCCTCGTCTCGCGTGTTCAGTTCGCTATCGAACTGCCGACGGGCGAGGGCGAGGTGGTCCTCGCCGGCCTTTTCCCGCCGCTGCACGGTCTCGGCCGAGTCCTTGGCGCTATTGGCCTGACTCTTGGCGCTCGCCGCCTGCCAGACCGCAACCCCGGCGGTCACGACCGCGACCCCCGTCGGTCCCCAGGTCGACGAGTCGTTGGCCATCGTCCGCCCTCACGCCCGCCTCTACGGTCGAGCAGGCTACGCGACCCTGCCGAGGTTGCCGACCCCGCTCCACCGGCAGCCCAGCGTTGAACGGCAGCGGCAGTGTCGGCCCCGGCCGATACCCTCGGAAGACGGCGCATGCACCTCTGCCGATTCCGATGGCTGAGCACCGCCTTGGGGGACCGACTAGTGACCCAACCTGTCTGGGAACAACTCGACCCGCTCGCCTACAACGACGGGGTGTTCTACGTGCCCGCCATGGTCGAGTTGCAGCCACGGCTGCCCGCCTGGGGGCACCCCGACGAGCCCGATCTGCGTGACCGCCTGGTCAGCGATCGCCCCCACGGCATCGGCGGTGCAAAGCTGCTCTGCCTGCTTTGCATGCGCCATCAGGCCCAGAGAGGACTCCCTCAGGCGCCGGTCTGGCTGACCTTCGTTGAGGGGCGGCACGGCCCCATGTTCCGGCACGAGGACGGGCGCTCGCCGCACCCGGAGCACCAGCCGGAGACCGACACGCACAAGGCGCTCAAGGAGCGCAAGGCCCGCACATGGGCGTCCGTCGGCGGCACCGTCGAGATCGAGGTGTGGCGGCCACGCGCCCGCCGCCGCCCGGATGTCGTGGCCGTCGGCCCAGTCCTGACCGTGGCAGGCGAGATCCAGCACTCCAAGGAGACCCCGCGGACCATCCGTGCCCGACAACGGGCGCTTCACAAGGCTGGCGACCGCGTGGTGTGGACCACCGACCGCGGCGCCGACGACATCACCTTCCTGCACCCGGTGCCGCACCTGTCGGTGCCCGCTCTCAGCGACCATCGCCTGTACCTGACCGAGCCCCGGCTAGAGATCGGCGCGGGTGCCATCACGTTCGAGACGCAGAGGTGCGGGTGGGCGGACCTCTGGACCGGAACGAGCCGCTGCCCGGTCACCCGCAAGGCCGTACCGTGTGGCCGCTTACACCTCTACCCGACGTTCAATCCCCGCAGCTACAGCCGCCAGAAGGCCGCCACAACCGCTGTATTCCCGTGCGGTCCGCGCCCTCACCTGGACCACCTGCTGGAGGGCATCCTGCACGGGTCCTGGCTGCCGTACCGGCATCGCGACCGGGTCACCTGGATCCCGGCCGGCGACCACAACGAGGTCATCGTCGAACGGGGCGGAACTGTGGAGCTGGCCGAGAACGGCAGCGCCCCACGCCGTGACCGGACGACTGAACGAGCCTGCGAGCGCCGATACGGAACGGGCATCGCCCAGGGCGCCGCGCCCGAGGTGGAGAACCTGCCCCTGTGCTGCGGCGAGAAGCCGCCCGGGCGGGCCGGTCAACCGCTGATCCTCGCCTGTCAGCTCTGCCGGAACTCGCCGACCTACTACCGGCGCGACGAACTTAACGCGTAGGGGCTGGCAGCAATCTGTGACCGGTGATCATGGGCCCGTCTGGTATGCCGACCGCTACCCTGCAGCCGGCAGGGTCAGGCGGTAGTCGAACGAGTCGCCGTTGCCGCGCTGGGCGATCAGGCCGCGACGGGTCAGTTCGTACGCGGCGTCCATGAGCACCAGTTTTACAGGTAGCCGGACGGCACGCCAGCTGGGCTGGACGCAATCCAAGGTTTCGAAGGTAGAGACTGGCAAGCAGATGCCCACCGATGAGGACCTGGATGGCTGGATAGATCCCTGCCAGGCGTCTGATGTCGCAAGCGCCACGCTCAAAGACGCTTCTCGTCGAGCTCAGGGTCTGCACCAGGAGTGGAAGCAGGCAAGTCTGACTCGGCCAGTCCGGATCAGCTACCTCTGCGTGATCAACAGATGACGTGAACGAGATCTTCATGTTTGACTGTGTGTATGCAGGCGGGGGAAGCGCGGCTGTCGATCGATTGTGGTGACGCCGCGAAGGATCGGATCGAGGCGAGCCTCCTACCCACTCGCATAAGATCGCGCCACCCACCCTTCTTGGATTCCGCCTCGATTCCCTTAACCATCCATCGAATACCTGGCCCCGTAAACGAGCTTCAGCCGTCTCGCCGAAACAGTGACGGCGCGGGTGGGCTGGGATGCTCGGAGATTGGGTAAGACTGGTCTATGCGTATCCCAGCCAGGTGTGGGCGGGATCCGTTGGTCGAGTTCGAGGCGCTTCTTTAGGCAACGGGGCGCTGGCGCAACGACCCTGCCCACCTGGCCGATCGGTCGAAGCGGCGAGAGGGGCGTGAAACACGCGCCCTCTCGCCGCTCCTTTCACGTCGCGCGCCTACCGTCGGCCAATTTGCTCAGACGCTCGCTGGTGGATCGATGCGCTTGGCTCTGCTTCGATGCCGATGCCAGAGAAAGTTGGCGAACTGCGCTCCCAGGACGATCATCATCGCGCCGGCCAGAATTCGCGAGAGTAGATTTTCGTGACTGAGGAAAAACGCCAGCGCAATTAGGAAGTACACCACCAGAAACGCAGGATGGTGAGCTGACTTCCTGCGAGGCGCCTGCTCTCCGATCGGATTTTCGTTACTCATACGACAAGATCACCTGCATCCTGAGTACATTCCGCGGGAAGCCCAGCGGCTCACTTTTCGGGCACCTCTGCAGTATTTCGCGCCACCGGCGCGCTTGGTGTCCCCCCAGGCACCCCGGAATCCCCGCCAATCATTCTTGAAATCGTGGTAGCCCATCCAAGATGCACCACCAGATACACCGTATTGAAAGCGCTCTTTCCAGCTCATCCTTTTGATCGGCCGCCAGGTCGCCTTGAAGCCGCTCTTTTTGATGGACTTGTAGGTCTTCCAGCTAGAACGGAGCCCACGGTAGCCGGCTCGCGCTGAGCTGATCGGCGCGACCATTGCCACTTCGTCGGCCTTTGTCCCGGTCCCCCTGCAACGCTCTCCGGCCGCCCGCTTCTATCCGAGGAGCGCGGCGGCGGGGCGCCGTCAGGAGCCGTTCATCGCGCGCACCCACGCGCGTTCGCCGACGTGTCCCTCGACGCAGAACGCGACGCTCGACCGCGCTGGGTCCCCGCATGTCACCAGCCACTGCCCGTTGACGGCGAGCAGCCGTTGGGACCGCGCTGGCGGTGGCGCCTCTGTGACCTCGACCGACCACAAGTCTCCCTTGCGGCGCAGCGTCCGCCATCCGTCGGCGCCGCCGATGACCCGGTAGAGCCTGCCGACTGCATCCGGCAGGTGGGCTGATTCGGCTACTAGACGGTCAAGGGGCTCGTCCGACTCGGTGCGCAGGTACCGCTGTCCCGCCTCAGCGGATAGGTTGGCCTGAAACGCCGCCTGCTGCGGTCCAACCAACACAATCGCCCGGCCGGTGCAATCCGCTGATGGGTTGTCTGGGCAGCCGACCCCCACGAGCGTCTGATTAGGTGCCTGCGCGGTGGCCGCTTCGCCGGCCCACTGTTCGGCCAAGTGCTTCCACCGATGTGCGGGCAGCGCGCCCTCGTTTGCTGGAAGCTCCTCCCACCAGCCGGCGCAGACCCGGGCCAGGGCTGCGGCGATCCCTGGATCGGTGAGCCGAAGTGCAGGCCGCAGCTCGCCGTCTCGCTCTGCCCCGCCGAACAGACCTGCTCCGATGGCGGCCACTGGCCCGTCCGCCGTCGTGGTGATGATCATGTCGGCGACCCATTCCGTCCGCGCCCGGTTGAACTGCACCTTGCCCGGCAGCGAGTCGTCGGCTCGGATCGCGGTGACCCGTCGCTGGATGCTGTCGACTGCCGCTTCGTCGTCGCATGACCAGAGCACGTCGCAATGCACACCGCGGCGGCGCAGCGCGATCGCCGCGTCTTTCGTGGCGACCGCCGTTGGCTCGTCCAGGTTGCCGGCGACGATCAGCACGCTACCCTCGGCCCGCGCTAGGAGCTCCTCCGCCAGAGCCCGACCGTGGTCGCCCCTCAGTGTCAGGTCGGCGCACGTGACGGACGCCTGGGCGTACGGCACAGCCCAATGCGCGACGGTCGGGACGTCGTCGTGCACGGCCTCCGTCGAATCCTGCATAACTCGCTGCAGCTCGGACTGGAACGCCGGGTCGGCCTCAAACTCCTCGCGCCGCTCGCGGGCCTCATGGCAGATCATCTGGGCGAGGTGCTGCCACTGGTAGGGCAGGCCAAGCACTTTGCCGCTGTCTAGGTCCACCCGCACCGGCAGGTAGTGCAGGTCCTGGCTAACGCGAGCCGCCGAATCGATCCACCGCACCCACTCCTGATGTTGGTCGGAGCGGGGCAGCAGCCGTTCAGCCTCGCCGCCGTTGATCTTGGTACGAATCACGCGCGGCTGCAGCGCCTCCTTGTGCACCGCCCGGTTGGCGGTCCGGCGCAGAGCATTCACGGTGATCAGCGGCAGGTCTGAGGCGCGTGTCATCTGGCCGGTCAGCCGCTCCCGCACGATCTTTGCGTGCGCGGTACGCACTCGCAGATTGCTCGGCCGCCGCCCGGACGCGACCGTCGCACGTCCCTGCTCGGTCACCAGGTAGTAAATCTCGGAGCCGCGCTGCTCCATCACGACCCACCCCTCCTGGATTAGCGTCACTAGTCCCTCGGTCAGGAGCCGGATATGGACCTTGAAAATGTCCCCGAGTTCGCGTGAGGTGCGGCCTCCCGTGTCTGTCGACTCGTTGATCGCCTTGAGCAGCAGCTCCTCGAACTTGCTGTACGGACGGCCGTAGGCGAGCTGGTAGGTGACCACGTACATATTCAGCGGCACCAGGGTCCGGACCATGGTCATGATGCTCACTTCCCGGCAGAGAGCTTGGGGCGAACAAGGGCAGCCGGGGGTTCAAATCCGGCCAGATCGGCGGGTATCAGCGCGGCTCGTCCCTCCTTGAACCACGCTTCCAACCGGTCGACCATCAGCGCGAGGTGCTGCAGCGGCGCCTGCTGCTGTGGGTCTCGTGAGACGTAGTGGACCTGCGAGCGGAAGAATTCCCACGATCCGACCAGCACCAGCAGTCGCTCGGCCCGGGAGATGAGCACGTTCATACGCTGCGGTTCGACGAGGAATCCCAGTCCTGCCCCGCTGGCGGCGGTGTTGTTGCGGACCAGGCTGATCGCAATCACCTCGGCCTGGTTGCCCTGGAAGGAGTCGACGGTAAAGAAGCCGTCCCTGGCCTGCGGGCCGGTGTCGTACTGCGACCGCTGCGGGTCCGGTGCCAGGCGCAGACCTGCCTCGGCGAGCGTCTCACGGAACTCCGGCCCGTCGAGCTGTTGGCGCAAGTAGCCGACCTGCTGCGCGTACGGCGAGAGGATTGCGAGGTCCATCGGCGGCTTGTTGTCAACGCGCAGGGTGCGTAGGAACCGGTCAAGCGCGAACGCCTCGGCGGGGTTGCGGTATTTCGGGGTGCCGTGTTCCATGGCCCGGGTTTCGTCGGCGGACGCCATCGGCAGATCCAGCCACACTATGGCCCGGCCGCCGATCTCTGTTGGAGCGTGCAGGTTGTGCAGGATGCCAGGCTTGGGCTGGCCGCTGTCGGGATCACGGGTGTAGTGCGAAAGTCTCCCCTTGTAGTAGACCTCGGACACCAGTTCGCCGATGTCCGGGTGCATCCGGTGCTGTCCGGTAAGTAGACCTTCCTGCGGTTCGTGATGGGCGCACAGCTTGTGTAGCTGAGCGAACAGCTGCAGCCAGCGCTTGCAGTACTGCTGGAATTCCCCACGCTGCTCCGGGGTTCGGTCACGCCAGCTGAGCAGTACCTCCCGGTCGACGTTCTTGTTTGGCGCCGGCAACGCCTCGAGGGCGGCAACAGTCGAGCTCAGCTCGGCCACCGCCTTTTCGTAGTCCTCAATGCGGTACGGCGACAGCTGCTTCGGGTCACCGATAAGGAGCCAGCGATGCCCTAGGAAGAGCGGCAGGGCGAGTTCGAAGCCGTGGACCTTGCCCGCCTCCTCCACGATCGCCCAGTCGTAGGACACCTCCCCAGCTAGTGCGGCCAGGTCGCCATCCCCCGTCGTGCTGTAGGTGATGCTGGCGCTGCGCTTGACCAGCTCGCGGAACTCCTTGGGGGTCGACGCATCACGTGTGTTGAGTTCCGCCACCATCCGCTTGCAGATGGCCAGCCATTCCGCCTGCACGGGCGAGGTGGCGCATGCGGGCTGGACGGCCTCGATCCGATTGATTGTCTGCTCCAGCAGCTCCCGGGTCACTTGCTGTTCCGAGCCCTGCTCCTCAGCGCTGAGGCCGCCGGGCTGGTCCGGCTTGGCGCGGCGCAGCCGGATTGTCAGCGGCTGGCGCTCCTCAGAGACGTCGGCGAAAGCGTCCTGCTCGACCTTCGCTCGTAACACGTCGACCGCGTGGTGCGCCTGGGCCGTGATGAGCACTTGGGCAACGGGATCCTCTTCCAGAATCTCCCGCAGGAGCCAGGCAACCATGTGCGTCTTGCCGGTGCCCGGAGGTCCCTGGACGGTGTAGATGGGCCGAACACCGAGTATTGTCTCGATTTGCGTGAGCTTGCTCGAGTCGACGGTCTTGGGTCCCAGCGGGACCGGCAGCCGCACCGGACCGCTGTCCATGAGGACCTGTCCCGGCGTGGTCAGGCTTTCCAGCAGGTACGTGTGCTTGGCGAGCTTGGCGATTGCCTGCTTGCGCCGTTTGATCTGCAGCACCTGCCCGCCGAGCCCCTTAGTCCGTAGCACGTGCACGTCGCCGGCCTGTGGCATCTTCGGCAGATCTTGGGTCGGCGTCAGCTTGGCGGTACGTCCGGGTATATCGACGCTGTGCACCACCCACTCAGGAGCCGCCGGCCGATCCTCAATGCTCTCTGAGTTTGGCGAGCAGAGCTGGATGAGGTTGCTGCCTGGCTTGCCGCTGTGCTTCTCGCGGAATAGGAACTCGGCCATACCGCCGTCGATGGCAAACATCCCCGACGGCGGGTGCTCTCGAGCGATCTCGCGCACCTCGACCTGTGTGCAGCTGCCGTCCTCTTCCTCGACCTCGACAATCTCGCAGCGGAACAGCTCGGCGTCTCTGACGAGGATGTCGACCTGATTAGTGATGCGCAGGAAATCACTGAAGCGCTCCTGCTCCTCGCGCCGCTCGCGGGCTTTGTCGACGCGCGGCAGCAGGGCCTCCCACCGGGCCGAGGTGGCGAGGTGGGAGCCAAGGGCGCGCCGTTCGCGGGTGTTGAAGAACTCCAACTGTCCCGGCGGGATGCTGACCTGGTTCGCCGCTGCCCCTGACAGATAGTCGGAGGTCCCGCTGCAAAACGCGTTCTGCCAGGTCGGCTTGCCGTCGACCTCGCTGACAGAGGGGCCGATGATCAAATGCATCCGCCGGCCGGAGAGCACGTACTTCTCGCGATTGGGCACGGGAGTCAGGGTGGCGCCGTCGGCGAAGTCCTTGTACAGAAAGGTGTGTAGCGCACTACGGTGCTCCGCCCGCTTCGGGTCGAACGTGTCGCCCGGTTCGAGCCGTAGCAGCTCGCCGAGGCCGCGGTCGAAGCAGTCGGTCACCAGCCGGCGGTTAGTCGGATCGATGATGACAAGGTGCCGACGGGAAGTGTCGTCGTTCTGCCCCGGATCCTGTAGGACGCCGACGATCTCCCTGATGGTCGCCGAGATGTCCGACTGATGCCGCAGCCGCGTCTCCGGATCCTCGGCGATCAGCCGACTAATGAAGTCGACTTCCAGCGCGGTGAGCTTTCCCTTGGGCTTGGCCAGCAGCTTCAGGACACCGCGGTACCGGTCCCACGGAGCGACAGACGGCGTGTCAAAGTGCTCGAGGTTGAGCATGCAACGGGCGGCGAGCATCCCGAAAGCGAACCAATCGGCGTCCGGCCCGAACGGCGCCCGCCCGGCGAACGCCTCTGGGACGGTCTCCCAGCCGATCCGCGCCGCCCGCGCCGCAGGCCTGCCCAGTCTGATGCTCCATTCGAAACCGCCAAGTCGGGCGGACTCAGGCCCCTCGCCCGGCTCCAGAAAGACGGAATCAGGCACCACGTTGCGGTGCACGACCTGCTGGTCGTGCAATAGTCCCAGCCCGTCGGTAAACCGTTCGAGCATCTGCCACAGCGCGACCCGGTCCTCGGGCCGCCCGCTCAGCCACGCATGGTCTCCACGCTGCAGACCGAGGAGGCTGGCCAAATTTTGCAGTCCCTCCGTCTTGAACACCATCACAAAGCACCGAGCGTCATGATCGATGCCGACGTCGCGCAGCTGCAGCAGTGACTCCTCGGAGCCGGGCGTGCTACGCACCCGGTAGAGCGTTCGCAGTTCCGCGTCCCACAAGGCCCGTTGGACGTCGTCGGGCCGGTCATCAGTGAAAGGCCAGGCCTTGAGTAGCAGCGGCTTGGAGACCTCCTCTTGGTCGAGTGCGCCCCAGAGCCCGCCGTCACCGGGCTTGGAGATCTCTGAGCCGATAAGTTTGTAGCGGCTGTTGAGCAGCAGCGCACCGGACCCGAGACTCATGTGGACCCCCACCTTCGCCGGATGTTCATCACGAACCTAGCCAACGCCGGAGGCGCAGACATCCCGCACGCGTTCGTCTTACCGGACCGAAGGTACGAGCCGGTCCGCGTATCGCGGTTCACCGCGGCAAGGGACTCGCGCACACGTGAGCCATTGCCGCTCCGGCGGAGCCGCGAAGTATGAACGGCACTTCAAGACCTGCCCCCGCCGGAGCAGGCGACTTAATAGTCCGAGCGGACGGCACGGTGCGTCGCGGGGCGGGGCGGGGCGGGTTTACTCGGTTCACCGGAGCCGCAGCCGTCCCCAGTACCGAAGCGACGCCCAGCTAAATGCCATGCATGGTGCAGTGGACCTTCGTGCAGTGTTGCCGATTCTCAAGCACTTAACAATCCCCGCAAAGCCGATCCGGTTGACGGCCGCCGTATCCGGCTGGTCGGGGCCCCGCCAACGCGTCCCCACGTGCAAGTCAAGGGCTGAGCAAATTCTCATGGGGTTGGGCTTCTCTGATCGCCTCTAATCTGCTTGAGTATGCACGTGACCTGGACACCGGCTGGCATGCTCCCTGCAGCGGTGAAGCTCGTCACCTACTCGATTTTGCCTCCATCCAGGAGCTGCCCGTGATCTCGCAGGAGATGTTGGCCGGGTATTTGCTTGAAGAGGTTCTGGCGAGCCTCATGCAGAGCGCCGGATACCGATTGCTCACACACTGTTCTCAAGATCCGGCAGATCTCAGGAGGGGACGATCGGGAGATTTGCAGGTCCGAGGCCGCGGAGCGGATCATCAGGTAGATGTACTCGGCGAGTTTACCGTTATCCCCGCGTTCAGCCATCCATTGCGCCTGTTCGTTGAAGCGAAGGCCCGGGGCGGACGTGTCCGACTACCCGTTATCCGGAACGCTGTCGGAACCATAAACGACATCAACGACGCATGGATGGTCAACTACTCAGAAAATCGGGCCCGGCGTCAATACCGATACGCGCTTTTCTCGACTAGCGGCTTCAGCGAGCCTGCTCAGAAATACGCGATCGCTCACCAGATTTCCATCATCGATTTGTCTGGTCCTGAGTGGGCGAGGCTTCGAGGGGCAGTGAATGACAGCGCGAGGGAGCTATTGCGCAATGTCCCGCCATGGTTGGAGCAATACCCGGTCCGTGTCCTCCGGCAGGTCTTGCGTGGCGTTTTGGGCACCGCACCCGAAGGCGAGTCCCTCGGGCCAGACACGGAGGCCATGGCGGCGGATCTGGGATTGCGCCCAGCTGCCCATAGTGTCAAGCAGCGCCTTGATCACGCCGTCGACGGCGCCCTGCTGGCCTTCCCCGCGGGTCCGCAAGTGCTATTGGTGCGACCCGACAACTTAGATGCGTTCTTGCAGATGGCGAGCGAAGAGCCAGAACACCAGGTCAGCTTATCTGTCGCTCGTGACCAAAGCCATGACACGGCAACCACGTGGGTAGTGCGGCCAATGTCCCGAGACGGCGGCCAATACACGCTACGGTTGACGCTTCCGTCTGCGGTGGAAAGACGAGCGCTCGCGGAAACCGATCGTCGGCTGCAGTCGTTGGCAGCGAAGGGGGAGCTTGGCGGCCGACTTGACATCTTTTGGGATCCACATGGGAGCGGGCCCTCCCGGCTTCGCGGACCACGTCTGTTCCGCCTGATCTTTTCTCGACGAGAACTGCGTCGCCGTAGAGTGGAGGACGGCAGTTCCTAGGCGATGTCCCCCTGCCTCGGCGTCGACAGGGCCCGGTACGTACTCGACCTCGGCAAGCAATAGCAGGACTCAGAGCACTCGATCAGGCGGGCCGCCTACCGATCATGTTACGAGCGCGGCGGCCATAAGGGTCACTATGGTGTTCCCCTTAAGAAGACTCACCCACACACTTGTCTCGACCGAACGCGCATCGAGGAGCCCCAGGCACGCCAAGTGGCAACTACCGGGCGGGTGTGCCGGCCAGTCGCGCACGGCGGAGGTTCGGTAGCCGATCATCACGATCACCGCCTCGCGCAGGCCGGCGAAGAACTCCTTTGACGGCCCATGGCGGCTGCGGCCGTCCGTACCCGTCGGCTCAGATCGCCACGGCGAGTCTGGGCGCGCGGCCGGTGCGGAGTTTTACTGACCTCAGCCGAGTGGGAGCGGCGGTGGGCAGTGAGGTCAGCCGGCGGAACCCGGCGGCGCAGGTTATTGCGGTGAGCGACGTTGTAGGTGTCCTTGACGGAGCGCGGGTCGTCTCCGTCTCCGGCACGCGCTGTCAGGGCCTCCGCTGGTCTAGCGAAGGCCCGTGGAGTCCTCTGGCAGGATCGAAGTCCTTCATAGCGTGCCTGCCGGGAAGTCTGATGCCAGCTGAACTACTCGTCGGTCGGAGGGACGAGCAGTCTGCGGTCAGGGCGCTGATGAATCGCGCTTGCAGCGGCCGTGGCAGCTTTCTGATCATCACCGCAGTTCCTCGCCAGCCGGCGCATGCCGGCCGCAGGCCTCGGTCTCCCGGACCACCTCGGGCCAACGCAGGTATCACATCTTCGCGCTCAACGACAAGTTTGTCAGGTGCGCCATCATGTAGCGATGCCGCGACGCCTGTCCTATGCCGACGCCGTCAAGATTCTGGGTGGTTCCGGGCCGTTTGCCAAGGCTGTCGACAACCTGCTCGGCAGCGCACTTACTGCGGCGACCGCCGGCGGCAGCGATCTCGCGATCAGTCTCTTCGACGCCAAGACCGAGGGAGTCCGACTCGGTAGCCAGGTAGCGGCCAAAATCGGTGATTCGCTACGTGGGCTGGGGCGCCACGACCGCAGCGAGCGGCTCCAGGCCGCGCACACCGTCCTGGTGGTCGCCGCGTTCTTCGAAGAGCTTGACGTTTGCCTGACCTCGGCGGGCATTCACGACCCGAAGTTCACCCGGGAGGACCAGCTTGCGTTTGCCGGCGGCCAGGGCGAGGGGACGCTGGTTGGCCGCTTCCTGCACGCACCCATTCCGTTGCCGACGCCCGATCGTCCGTACGCGGCTCTCCTGACCGCTCTTTGGCGCTGGTTCGCCGACGAGTCGGAGCACATGAGCCGCCACCTCACCGGGCTGGCCGTTTGGGACCGGGCCGACGAGCGCGCGCGTCGTAAGCTGGCCGACCTGCTCAACCGGCGACTGCCCGATGCCGCCGTCGACCGGTATGACGAGATACACCGCCGCCTCGCCGAGGAGATCCCCGAGTTCGCGTTCTGGACCGATCGCCTCGAAGCGCGGGCTACCGCCCGTGGCCTCGATCGCCTCGAGGCGCTGCTGCTGCAGGCCAGCTCGGGACGCGACCCCGGCCTACACCGGGCCGCACTGTCCCGCGCCTATCGCGCCGAACTCGACCGTCCGATCCTCGGTGGCAATGCGGGGGAACTGCTCATGCCTACGCTCGAGACGGCGTACCTCGATCCGCGCTTTCGCGTCCGGCCGGCCGATCCAGGTGCCCGCCCTGCAGACGACCAGTGGTGGGCCGCCGTCGACGTGCGCAACGACTTCGCCGAATTCCTTGCCGCCCACCTGACCACGACCCGTGCCACCGAAGCTCCGATGCTGCTGCTCGGCCAGCCAGGCGCCGGGAAGTCCTCGCTGACCCGCATCCTCGCCGCCCGGCTGCCCGCCGGGGACTTCTTCGTCTGCCGGGTCCCGCTGCGCGAGGTGCCCGCCGAAGCCGAGATCCAGGACCAGGTTGAGCAGGCCTTGCGCCTCACGATCGGCGAGACGGTGTCCTGGGCAGAACTGTCCCGCCACACCGACGGCGCCCTACCGGTCATCCTGCTCGACGGCTTCGACGAGCTCCTGCAGGCCACCGGCGTGCACCAGTCCGACTACCTGCACCGGGTCGTCGGGTTCCAGCAGCGAGAGGCGGCGCTGGGGCGGCCGGTCGCGGTTGTGGTCACCACCCGAATCGCCGTCGCAGACCGCGCCCGCCTGCCCGCCGATGCCCTTGCCGTGCGCCTCGAGCCGTTCGACGAGGCCCAGATTGGGCGCTGGCTGACCGTCTGGAACGAGACCGGTCGGCGAGTCAGGCCCCTGATGCCGGAGGTAGTCCTCCGCTTCCGCGACCTCGCCGAACAGCCGTTATTGCTGCTCATGCTCGCCCTCTACGATGCCACCAGCAGTGGTCTACAGGACGACGCCGCAGCCCTCGATGACGGCCAGCTTTACGAGCGGTTGCTGGCCTCCTTCGCCGAGCGCGAGGTGCGCCGGGTGCACAAGGGCCAACCTGAGTCAGTAGTGTCGGAGTTGGTCGAGCAGGAGCTTCAGCGACTGTCGGTGGTCGCGTTCGCGATGTTCCATCGCCTGCGACTGTGGGCGACGGAACGCGAGCTGGACGATGATCTTACCGGCCTGGGCATCACCCCGTCGAACCCGGGCCGCACCCGGGCCTTCCGCAGCCCGCTCACCGCCGGTCAGGAGATGATTGGGCGCTTTTTCTTCGTGCAGCGGGCTCAAGCCGTTCAGGAGGACCAGGCCCGGCAGACTTACGAGTTCCTGCACGCGACTTTTGGCGAGTACCTCGTGGCCCGGCTCGTCGTACAGGCCATTCACGACACCGAGGCGCGTGAGTCGGCGAGCACACTGGCCCTGCGCATGGGCCCCTCGAGCGACGACGACCTGCTGCGCTCCCTGCTCGGCTTCACGCCGCTGACCGCTCGTGCCACCGTTCTACCATTCGTCGCCGGTCTGCTCGATAGCCTCGACCGCGACCGCACCCGCGCCTGGTTGACCGGTCGCACCTCCCAGGCCATGACCCGCCCGCACTACGTCGAGAGCCGATACCGCCCAGTCGACAAGCGCATCGACCACTGGATGGCCACATACTCCTTCAACCTGTTCCTGCTCACGTTGGCCTGCGGCGGCGAACTGCGAGCGTCGGAGCTGTTCATCCGGACCGACGACCCGGCGGCCTGGCTGCGTAACTCCGCTCTGCAATGGAAGGCCGCTGTGCCGGCGGAGATGTGGATGGACGCCATGGAAGTTCTCAGGGTCAGCCGCGGCTGGCACGACGGCCGCCGCGACGTCGTGCTCGAGTACACGCGTGACTGGACGGCGGACATCCCGGACCCGACCGATATTTACTGGACCAACAGACTCGCGCCGGGCGAGAGCCGCGACGAGATCTTCAGAGCCGCCTTCGAGGTACCGCCCGCGCTCAGGTCCATGCAGCTGAGCAACGACGTGAGCGACGACATGCTGCTACACGCCCTGGAACCGTTGATCCGCCGGATGCCGGCGGCGTTGACCCAGGTCGGAGAGCGCGAACGCGGCGGCCATCTTTCGGTCGCACAGGCCCTCATCCGGATGTGGCTGGCGGTCTCGCTGGAAACTCCTACAGAGGAGCTGGTCACCGCTTGCGGAGATGCTTCCTCGGCCGTGGGGGAGCTGGCCTCGCTCGACCAGCGGAATACACCAGCGGTCCGGGCCGCCACGGAGCTGGTGTTAAGCACCATGCGGACGTCCGCACACCGGCTGCCGCCGGGCAGGGTGTGCGAAATGGTCCACGAGCTGATCGACGAAGGGTGCATGACTTCCCGTGCGGCGATCAGCGCGATCAGTTGCCTGGTCGTCTCTAGAGCGGCGGAGGACCCGTACGGAGCCTCGCTCGCCTCGGACCTGATTCGACAGCATGCACGGGAAGTTCCCGGTGCCCTGCTTGTTCCCGCATTGCGGGCCATCCTCGGTGGCGAGGGAGCCGGGCCGACGGCCATCGCTGGCCTGTCCGAGGCCCTGGTCGGGGCCGGACGCCGGTCCGAACTCGAACGAGCAACCCCGGACCTCGCCGATGCCCTGTTCAACCATCCAGGCAGCCGCACCTGCGACGCGCCCTCGCGAACCGAGTAAGCAGGTCTCCTTGAACGGCTCCACGTCGTTGATCGGCTCGGCCAGTTTGCCGGGGGCAACGTCGAGAGCTTCACCCTCGCAGACGCCATCTCCGCGCGGGTCAGCTGGCACTCGTACCGGTCGAGGTCGTAGGCAACAGCACGGACGAGGGTTTGAAAGGGTGTCCGCAGCGACTCGGCCGCCGCCACTCACGAGGTGCGGGGCGCTTGCCGGCGTGCGAGGAGGGCCTCCGAGTGGCCCTGTAGCCTCGGGGCATGCCTTCGCCGAGTAGCCGGGCGCGTGACCGTGGCCCAGCGTTTCGTTGAGCGACTCGCGGCTCTCGCCGACGAGTTGCAGGCGATGGATCCCCCTCGAGGCACGGCCATCCGCAGTGAGCTCCGTGAAGCCCTCGCGGCTGAGACGAAGCGGCTAGACCAGGCCGCTACTCGCTTGGACCCAACACTGCGGCCACGAGGGCTGTTTGATCCCAGCGCTCCCAGCACCACGGGTCGTATTGTCGCCCTGACCATGATCGCCCAACAACGGCATCCGTTGATGTCTGTCAGACCTTTTTATGGTTCCGGGGTATATGCGCTGTACTACAATGGCCCCTTCGACGCGTACTCACCGATATCCCGCACTGAGCAGCCGATATACGTCGGAAAGGCGGATCCGCAAGTAGCCGAGGCCAAGGACGCGGTTAGCCAAGGAACGAGATTGCATCGTCGTCTTAGTGATCACTGCAGGAGCATTCGGAAGGTCACCTCGCCCTTGCGCCTGGAGGATTTTGAATGCCGGTTCCTCATCGTTCAGACAGGGTATCAAAGCGCAGCGGAGAAGCAACTCATTCAATTTTTCCGACCGATTTGGAATAATGATACGAAGATCTGCTTCGGCATGAGCAAGCATGGCGATAAGGCCAAGACTCGCAAGAACAAACGATCACCGTGGGACACACTTCATCCAGGCAGGCAGTGGGCGGATGCATTGCCCGAAGACCAGAAGCCGGCGAGTGTGATCCGCAAGGAGATCGACACCCATTTCAGGCGATTGCCACCGCACCAAACGCTTGAATCGATCATGGCGGGCGTCATTGGCGACCTGGCGCAGCTGGCACCCACTAGCTTCACCACCGCCGCAGGCAGAGACATACCTATTGAAGCCGGCCCCGATGGGGATGTGCCCAGCGTCGGCTGACTAGGGTGTCGCTGTCGAGGCGAGGTGAGTCCGAAGGCTCTCGATGACAGCGATAGCTTCTTCTTCCTCGATGTCGTCAGCCCATCGAAGCCGCCAGGCTGAACCCTCCGCTAGTACTTCGCCGAGCGCTCGCACTGCCAGATCTCGAATTGATGAATCGACTGCCATGGCCTCCCTGTCGAACAGGAAGCGTGGAGCGTATGCCGAGTTCGAGAACGGTACGCCGCTGAGGGATTGGAGCGCCGTGGCGGCCGCCGCAACGGCTCGAGCGGCTTCCCCCGCCGTAAGGTTCCGCCCGGCCGCCGCCACCGCCAGGGTGACACGCAGAAGTTCGGCGCGTTGGTCGAGCGGGGCGGCCTCGATGGCGTCGCACCACTCGACCGCGTCGTCGTTGTCGAACGGGCCGAGCTGCCAGGTTGCCATCGCCCTCCTCACGTTGGCGATACCCAACCACACCCCGGGTTGCGCGGGTGCCGCGGCTCGGACGGAGTCACTCGGCCACCGAGGCGGGGTGACCGCCACGCGGCGGTTCGACTTTCAAGATCCACAACTCCGCGGTATGCTCCGCCCATGTCTGAGCCGCCCGGAGAGCAGGTTAGGGACCGCACGTCGGTAGAACTCTTCGCGGGCGGCGGCGGCTTGGCGATGGCTGTTCACCGGGCGGGATTTCGCCCTCTCCTGGTCAACGAACTAATGAAGTACGCGTGCGACACGCTCGAGGCCAACGCCGCCATCGACCGCGGCGAGACGGAGCGTGTTCCCGCTCCCGGCGAGAGGTGGCCCTTGGTCAGGGGCGACGTCAGCGGGGTCAGGTTCGACTATCTCTGGGATCGGGTGGATCTCCTCGCGGGCGGGCCCCCGTGCCAGCCTTTCAGCCTGGGCGGCGTCGCGAGGGGCGACGAGGACAAGCGGAACATGTTCCCGCAGATGTTTCGCGCCACCCGCAAGATTCAGCCCAAGGCCGTCATGTGCGAGAACGTACGAGGCCTCCTGCGCCCATCCTTCCGACCGTACTTCGAGTACATCGAGCGCGAGTTGCAGCTTCCGTTCGAGGAGCGTGACCACGACTCGACGTGGCGCGACCATGACGAGGTACTGAAGGAACGTCTGGCCGAGGAACCGCCTGACCCCAAGCGGCGGTACGACGTGGTCACCACCACGGTCAACGCCGCCGATTACGGCGTTCCACAGATCCGCAACAGGATCATCATCGTGGCGTTTCGATCGGACCTGGGTGTCGACATCGAACGCTTCAAGCGGTCGGTGCGTCCACGGTTCTCGGAGGCGGCGCTGGTTCGATCAATGCTCGACGGCACCTACTGGCGGAGGCATCCCCAGGTGCCGGAGCACGTACGCGAGCGCGTTATGTCACGACTGCCAACCACCCCTCCCGAGGATGACGGCAGACTGCCGTGGCGGACCCTGCGGGATGCCCTTCAAGGACTTGACGGACAGCCTCCCCTTCCGCCCGTTCCGTGGGACCAACTCGATCGGCGAGAGCACAATCTCGGTGGGTTCACCGACCATATTGGCTGGCCAGACGCGCGCATCTACGCGGGACACACACCTAACGAGCTGGATCGACCTGCCAAGACGGTCAAGGCAGGGGTGCATGGTGTCCCTGGCGGCGAGTCCGTGATCTTGACCGACGACCTGTGGCCTGAACCGGCCGGCGATAATCCATATCCCTACAGGCATCGATACATGACCGTACGGGAGACGGCACGCGTCATGACCTTCCCGGACAACTGGGTGCTCGCTGGTCCTCGGGGCGAGAAGATGCGCCAGCTCGGCAACGCTGTACCCGTCCTCCTCGGCGAGTTCTTCGCCAAAGCCATTGCCACAGCCCTCGACGAGGCCGAGAGCCATCGGTGACTACCACTGCCGCCAGATCCGAGAGTCCCTGGGCGGACAAGCCCCCAGACTTAAGAGCGTGGAGGGGCCGGCGCGGCCGCAGCCGGAAAGCGGCATCCCTCGAGCAGGACCGCGCCGCCGGCGGACCCGACCGGCGGTGGGTCGACCTCGGCGATGGACGTCGAGCCCGCGCCTCCGTGGACCTCAAACTGCTCCCCCGAACTCGCCGCATTCGGGCCTACCTGCGATGGTCTGACAGGGGCCGCTCACCCGCTCGATACCTCGGCGAGGTCGAACACGCCACCCGGGCTGACAACCTGGCCGAAGGATGGCGGTTGGCCTGGGACCGAGGGCTCCTCATCCCACCGGACACCACCTCATCGTCCTGGGCGAAGAGCCCGGCCGTACGGACAGTCATGCGCGCGAACAAGGCGCGAGACACAGGCCCAGAGCGACGAATACGCTCGCTTCTGCACAAGATGGGCTTGCGGTACCGAGTAAACGCCAGACCACTGACCGGCCTACGTCGAACCGCTGACGTCGTCTTTCCCGCGGCCCGCGTCGCGGTCTTCATCGATGGCTGCTACTGGCACGGCTGCCCCGAGCATTACCGCCCCGCTCGCGCCAACGACCGCTTCTGGAGCGACAAGATCTCTGGAAACCGCGCCCGTGACGCGGAGACCAACGGACTGCTCGCCGAAGCCGGCTGGACCGTGATCAGGATTTGGGAGCACGAGGATCCACACGACGCTGTCAAACGCGTCGCGGCCGCCGTTCGGGCGGCGGCCAGTCGGCGAGTTCATTCGGAACGGTCCGCTCCGTCGTCTTGATCTCGCGCCCGGCGCGAGTGGTTCGCCAGGTCGCGGGCAGATACTGGCGACGGAGAGCCAGCGGGTTCCGGCCGCGCTCGCGGTCGGAGTTCGCTGGGCGCCATCGATGGCGTGCCTCCATAGACATGGTGGTGATGCCAGTTCAGATACCTCGCCCGCGGAGACGGCGCGGTCGCGGGCAGCAGAAGGGAATCCGCCAGTGGCGGTCGGCCAAATGCGGCTCGAGCCGCCGCGTCCTTAAGCACGGCGTCTGCAAGTGACGGCTTCAGATGGATACGCAGGCCGCCGTTGACAGTCATGAGCCCAGTGTCGAACGCGACGTCATGCGTGGGGCAGGCGGTAAGGCCGTTACGTGCGTCCAAGCGCTCGGCCGGCGTACTCACCCGCCATGGCTTGATGTGGCTGGCCACCAGCATTCGAGCGGCTCTGTCACCCGCAATCTTCACCGACAGGCCGCAGAAGACACAGCGATGGTGATGGTTGCGTAGCACCTCGTTGGCGAAGCGGTGCTGACCAACACGCACGGCTGCGACAAGGAGACGTTCCGTCGTCTGTTCGTCGAGATCGGCCCGCGACTTCAGCCATTCAATCGAGGTAGCTTGTACCGCGCTTTCAACCGCTGCCGTCTCTAGTCGGTCCTGACCGCTAAGTCGCAGTTCACCGCCGTCGTCGGCGAGGCTGAGGAAGTCCGGTAGGTTCTTCGAGCCGATGCCAAGGTCTCGCGCGGCGGCGAGTATGACCCGGTAGATGACCCCAAGGCGCCCAGGTACCGCGAGGAGATGAGCGGCCACCTCGATCTCGTGTTTGGCACCATTGCGTCGACTGCCGTCAAGGTTCGCCATCTTGGCCAAGACGCTGCTGTTCGGACGCTGGAACAGGCGCCCGAGCGTGGGGACAGGCTCCTCGGCCAAGTGGGCTGTAGAGCCACCGTACTTCCGGTGGTTGACCAGGAAACTCGCGGCGAGACACGTCAGCGTCTCGACAGGAAGGAAGTTGACCTGCCGGCCCGCCGTGACCGGAGTACGCGCAAGGACGGCCTGCCACTGCGAACGCGCGGCGGCGGGACCAATGTCGACGTAATCGATGAAGTTGGGCATTTCAAAATGCCTCTACTAATTGCCGTTACGCGTCGAGCTCGAAGAGTGATGCGGCATCGCCACTTCCCGAGTCCGCTGCCTCCGCGTCCACCGCTCCCGCGGCGAACTGGCGGGGACCCGGGGTGAAGAGGACATCACCGCCCGGCTCCTGTCGCCACCAGCCGAGAGCGCTGCCATACCGTCGATGCTCTTGATACAGGATGAGGTAGCCAGGCAAGGCGGTCATCTGCCATCCCGCGGGTAGGGCGGCGACCAGATGCTGGGCAAGGTCCTTTGCGGTCAAGGGCCCTGCGGGGACGACCATCGACAGGTCCCGGAAGGTCTTCCTGGCGGAAGCGCTACTTTCGAAGCGGAGAAGGTACGGGAGCTGGGCCTTCGCGGCCTCCAGCACGACCGCGACCGACTGCTCGCTACGCCGCAGCTGGCACTGGTACTCAAGGTCGATGGGATAGGTGGCGTCGAAGTGCGCCGCCTTGACCACGCTCGTGTCGCGATTGCGCCCCGGGTCCTTGTTGCCGAACCCGTTGGTGTTCCAGGGGATGCTGTCGTGTTTCCGATACTTCTTGATAAGCAGCTTTTCCGGTGCCGCCGCGTCCAGATCCTCGTCAACGTAGACACAGACGAACTCAACGGCTGCGGAGTCGAGCCCTGTTCTGCCGGACAACTTGCGCAGGTGTTGGGTCAGCCGGTCCTGCAGTGACCTAGCGGCCTTCCCGACGTAGACGCGTTCCCCCTTGAAGAACAGTGCGTACACGCCGGGGCGCCCTAGCACCGCGGAGAGCGCGACGGCTGTCAAGGGGGCGGGCTTGAGTGGCCGTAGGGTGGTCTCTAACTGATCGGCGAGCGCGCGAGTGATGCTGAGGCGAAATTCAGCCGCCCACTCTTCTGCCAACGTCGCCTCCGAGAGTTCGCCGATCCGGGTTTCGCAGTCTGACATGTCCCGCCCGGCGTGCCAACCAGTCGGGGAGACCTTCGCTCCGGCCGCCAGCACCGTCAGTCCAAGTTGGCGATGAGGCGGCAAGCTGTAACCGGTCGAGCCGCGACAGGACAGCGCCCGGGGGTAATCACCCTCGCGGGTCAGGACCCGGCCACCCGCGCACCATTGCCGCCGCCCCATTCAGGCCGACCGCTCCCGGGGTCGATTCTGCGGACAGACCACCGATGGCATCTGCGGCATGATCGCTTTCCAACATGGTCGGGAACCCGACTGCCCGCGTGCGAGCAGGCCTCACGTTTTCCGAGCAAGGCCAGATCACCCGAACGGATGATTTTCAGAGTCAGCAGATCAGCCAGTGAAGGCCCGTGCATGCGAACAGAAGGTACCGAGTAGCCGGGGGCCCTTCGGCCACGACTGCTGCCGGAGCAGGGCATACGCCTCGCGAAGCGGGCCACGCCTACATCTGGGCTACGGCAGGAACCTATCTGAGCGAAAGGCGGCCGTCAACGCTTCGGGCGTAACGCGCTTTTACGGCGAACCATATCGAGTGACATTGACACGCTCGAAATGGACTCTTGCCGATCCCTTGCGGGACGAGTGGAAGTCCTCCATGTTTCTCAGGGCAGGCGAGAGCGGGGCAGGGCCCACGAGGGCCTATCAACCCGATTGGCTTCGAGCCGTGGGTTGCCAGGTTGGAAAGCGTGAGATGGAGGAGACGTTCGGGTGAGCGAGGGTGATGACTTCGCCCGTTGCGTGGCCGTACTGGCCGACGACGCGGAGCGCGCGGGGAAGCTGGAATGGACCGACGTGGTACGTGTCGTCACGGCACGCGGCCTGGGTGACGCGTTGGCAGAGGTCGTCTTGGCCCTGCGCGACCTCCGGGTCGAGGTCGACGCGCCGGTCGGCATAGCGCCTGACAGCGGGCGGCCGGCTGGAGGCGATGCCGCCACCTTGCCAGCGTCGATGCGGACCCACGCCATTCTTCGAGCGGAGGACGAGGTCAACCTCGGCAGGCGCGTCCAACTCGGCCTCAAGGCCGCTGAGACTGCGGCCAGCCTGGGGGTCGATCCCGACCCGCCGGCGCGGGCTCTGATCGAGGACGGCCGACAGGCCCGCGACGCCCTCATCCTCGCGAACGTTCGCCTTGTGACCAGCATGATGCGCAGGTACACCCACCGGTCAGGCGACCTGGACTTCGACGATCTGGTGCAGGAGGGTGTGAAAGGTCTTCATCGAGCCGCTGAGAAGTTCGACCCCGAGAAGGGTTTCAAGTTCTCCACGTACGCGTCGTGGTGGATTCGGCAGTCGGTGGAGCGCGCGATCGCCGACACCGGAACTCTCGTCAGGCTCCCTGTCCACGTGTGGGAGCAGGTGCGCAAGGTCGAGAACTACGCGCGCTCCTTCGAGGCGCGAAACGGCCGCCCTGCTCGCCTCGCGGAGATTGCCGATGGCGTACAGGAAGACCCGGCACGAGTGCAGGCGCTCCTGGATTGGTCTTCACCCGTCGTTCATCTCGACGCCTCGGTGGCCGCCGGTGATGGCGACGCGACTCTCGGCGATTTTGTGCTGGTGGCCACCGAGCCTGGCCCCGAGGAAGCCGTCGTCACCTCGGACGTCGCGGTTGGACTGCGACAACGGTTGACCGAGGTTCTCGATCCCCGGTCGCTGCGCATTGTGGAAGCCCGCTTCGGCTTCGGGGATCAGGACGAGGCGACCCTGGAGTCCATTGGGACCGACCATGGCATCAGTCGGGAACGGGTGCGCCAGCTTGAGGCCAAGATTTTCAAGGTCCTTCGCGAGGATCGAGATGTTCGCGCGTTGGCGGAACTGGTGTTGGGGAGAGCGGCATGAGAGAACACGAAGCCCACACTCGTTTCGTGCGGTGGCTCGACGAGCGAGTCACCGCGGAGGGCCGTGGCGACCACACGGAGACGCTTGACGTTGACCCGGCGGGGGTCTTTTGGCTGGGACGGCTCGCGCCGGAGAACGCCGCCATCGCCCGTCCCGGCCGCGAACGACGAATGGATCCCTGCGCCATCGGCATCCGGCTGCGGCCTGCCGCACCTGGGCCCTGGGCATTCACCGTCCGGGTCACCGCCTGCGGCTGGTACCAGATCGCCAACGGCGAAGGTAAGAAGTCCTCGAACAAGTGGGCGAAGACTGAGGTGATCGAGGTCGATGTTCCGATCACCATGGCTCTAGGACTTCCAGAGATGATCTTCGGCGCGGATGAGATCACCGCTCGCCTACGCGCAGTGGGTATCGCTGCGTCGGCGGAAATCCGGGTCAATGACGAGTCGTGGCGAGACGCAACTCCCGAACTCACCGTGGAGTTCGTGAACACGACAGAGGAGAGCAAGGGGCTGCCTCGCGGAGAGCGTTACCTGTTCCAAGCGCAGATGACGATCTTCAACATGCCGACGGTGCCCTACACCCTGGAGAGCCTGCCGGACAGCTTCCGCTACGACCGGAGCCTCACCGCGATCGGCATCAACTGCGGCGTCGAGTCTCACTCCAACGGCGATGTCCTCACCACCGCCGACACCATCGTCGTCGAACGGAAACGCCCCGAGTACACGTTCGACGGCACGGCGCCCGACCAACTCGACCTTGGCTTCGACATACTTGCCACGGACCCGATCCCGCAGCTCACCGCGCTGACACTCGCCTACGAGGAGTGGGGAATTCAGCATTGGTCCGATGACACGCTTACCCGCCGCGCGAGCACCGACGGTTGGAGCGCGGAGATGCTCGCTGAAGCCCGCGAGGCCGCCGGCCATCACCGCGCCGAGGTCGAGCGGGTGCGCCGCGGCGTGGCGATCCTCGGGGAGAACGACGTCCTGAGGCGGGCGTTCCAGCTCATGAACGAGGCGATGTCCAGATCGGTCCGTGGCCGCTACCACGGCTGGCGCCCGTTCCAGATCGGCTTCATCCTTTCGGTCCTACCCAGCCTCACCGACGGACCGAGCGAGTGGGACATGGTGGAGATCGTCTGGTTCGCCACAGGGGGCGGCAAGACCGAGACGTATCTCGGCCTGCTCATCCTCGCGGCGTTCTTCGACAGGCTGCGTGGCAAACCTTCCGGCATAACCGCCTGGAGTCGGTTCCCTCTTCGGATGCTCTCTTTGCAGCAGACGCAGCGGTTCGCTGACGCGCTCGGCGCCGCGGAGGTCGTGCGGCAGGACCGTGCCATCAAGGGGCACCCGATCTCGTTGGGATACTTCATTGGCGCGTCGTCCACGCCCAACGACATCCCGAAACAGCCCACTGAATACAACTCGATCGACGTCGAAGACGACGCCATGCCCCAGCGGTACAAGGTGCTCAGCCGGTGCTCCTTCTGCGCCGAGCCGAGTGTTGAGGTGCGATTCAACCGACGCGTGTGGCGCCTGGAACATTTCTGCGCGAATCCCTCGTGTCGCACCAAGGGTGAACCGCTGCCCATCTATGTCGTCGACGCCGAGATCTACCGGTTCCTACCCACCGTCGTCATTGGCACCCTCGACAAGGCGTCGGTCGTCGGCATGCAAGCGAGCATGCGGGGCTTCGTACACGGACCAACGGCATGGTGCACTCGCGACGGGCACGGCTTCACCTACGCCAAACGGGGCTCCCGCAAGGGTGGCTGCCTCGTCCCGGACTGCGACGCCGTCACCACCACGATCAACGAAGAGCAACGAGCCCGATTCGCCCCGAGCTTCCGGCTGCAAGACGAGCTCCACCTACTCCGGGACTCACTCGGCGCGGTCGACTCGCACTACGAGGCCATCCTCGACGGCCTTCAGCGCGAGCTCACTGGAACGGCGCCGAAGATCATCGCGTCGTCGGCGACCCTAGAGGGCTACGAACGGCAGGTGGACGTGCTGTACTCCCGCCCCGGCCGGGTGTTTCCACAACCCGGACCTCAGGCGGGACAGAGCTTCTGGAGCCGCGAGACCGATCAGCTCCTGCGCCGATTCGTCGCCGTGTGGCCCCGCGGCGTCACCCTGGAATGGGTGTCCGATCGGACCACTACGATCCTGCAGGACAGTGTCCGAAGGCTGATCAGGGCCCGAGACGCCACGTGCGCCGAGATCGGAATCGATCCTGCCGCCGCTGACGAACTGCTCAACCTCTATGGCACCGACGTGATCTACGGCAACACTGTTCGTGACGTCGAGGCAGCCCGACGTTCGATGGGCACCCAGGTGCCCATCGACCCGCTCCGGGTGGAGTCGCTGACCGGCCAAACGAACTTCGCTGACGTCCGCGACGTACTCGACGACCTACTTAGCCCCGAAGACGAGTTCGCCGAACGCATCCACGTCGTCACCGCCTCATCGATGCTCTCCCACGGTGTCGATGTGGACCGCCTCAACATCATGACCGTACTCGGCGTCCCGCTCACCACGGCGGAGTTCATCCAAGCCACCGCTCGGGTGGGCCGCACCTATCCCGGCCTCGTCTACGTGATTCACAAGGTAGGCAGGGAGCGCGACTCCACCGTCTACAGCCACTTCCGAGCCTTCGTCGAGCAAGGCGACAGGTTCATCGAACCCATTCCGGTCACCCGCTCCAGCCGCCGAGTACTCGAACTCACCACACCCGCTGCGGTCGAGGCCCGACGCCTGTTCGTGCATGAACCAAAGTCTCCGCGGCAGCGCCTCACCACCGTTGACCTGCTCCGCGACTACGTGAACCTCACCGGGCTGTCGCCGCAGGCCGAGGTCGACGCGGTCGCGGCCACCCTTGGCATCCGGGACACCGAACACCTGCTACGCGAGGACCTCGAGGTCGACCTGCTCGAGGGCTACTTCGTGCGCCTGCAGGAATACGGAACCGGCGCGCGGTGGCCCACCGATCTGCTCGGCCGCGACCGCAAGCCGATGCTCTCGCTACGCGACGTTGAAGCCCGCATCCCGATCAGCGACGACCAGGCCAAGGACTCTTGATGAAAGACAACCGCAGCGGCTCACAAGTCCTCTACGGCTTCCTACCACAGCAGACCGGTGACCTGCGAGGCGGCATCTACCGCACCGTCGAGTGGAAAGACCCGCTCCGCGTCGACGTCGACGACACAGTCCTCCGCCGCAAACTGATCGAACAAATCAACGGCTGGTCCTTCCGCGGCGACGACGCGGGCATCGCTCGCGGCTTACACGCCGGCCACCCAATCGAAGTCGTCGAGGTCAACCCCGACCGTGGCGTACGCGTCGAACAGTTCCCCAACGTCTACATCTGCCGTGCCTGCCGCGTCGTGGAAGATCGCCACCACCCCAACTGTCCAGTCTGCGGAGCAAAGAAAAGCTGGGACCAGCTTCACTTCGTCGGCTACCACGAATGCGGCATGCTCGAAGCACCTAGCATTCCGCGCTGCCCCGTCCACAACTTGTGCCGCATGCCCTACCAAAAAAGCATGGAAGCCGCCCGCATCCGGTTCGTCTGCCCCATCTGTGACAGGCAAACCCGCCAAGGGATGGGTTTCCGCAAATGCCCGTGCGGTCGGTCATGGAACAACACCCGCAGCAACCCAACAATGCTCGTCTACAACATTCACCGAGCCTCCACCGTATACACCCCTCAGACGTTCACCCTGATCAACCCACGTAACCGACGAAGAATGGCCGAGATCACCGAAGCCGGCGGCCCCCGTCGCGCCCTCGCCTGGGCCATCGGCGGGTTCGTCTCACTCAAACCAGGATCCGACAAGCCAACCAAGTCATCGGCCATCGACAACTTCATGAGCCAAGGCTATTCACGCTCCAGCGCGGAGGCCATGGCCGCCATCGCCAGCGCCGCCGGTGAACTCGCTCCCGAGGAGGAAATCGGTCGCCTCGCGAGCGCGCCAGCCAGCCGGATCGAGGCCACTGAACGCGAGGCGGTGGAAATCGCCCTGGCCACGATTGAATCACGCATCCGAATCACTGACTTGACTCGACCCGAAACGCCAGCCAACGCCCGCGTCATGTACCAACATGACTACCCGACCGCCATCAACAGGGCTGGCCTCGAAGCCATCGACCTCGTCGACAAATTCCCAGTCCTCCGGGCCGTCTACGGCTTCACGCGAGGCGGCCTCGAACCTGGCAAGGGGCGCCTCAACCTGTTCCCAGGCCGCCGCGGCACCCGCGTCTACGCCGACCCCCAAGAATCCGAAGCCCTCATGTTCCGCCTCGACCCGCAGCGCGTCCTCACCTGGCTCAACCGCCGCGGCCACGCCCTACCCCACCCTGTCAACGCGAGTGACGCCCGCGCCATCGTCGCCGGCCAAGTGGTCACGCCCGACCGCTTCACCGACGAACCCGACGCGACCCCCGCCGGCCGCGACCTACTCGAGCTCGTCCACTCCTACGCCCACCGCGTCATCCGTCAGCTATCCGTCTTCGCCGGCGTCGACCGCGAAAGCCTCGGCGAATACCTCGTACCCAGCCACGCCACCTTCTTCATCTACGCCGCGACGCGTGGAGACTTCGTCCTCGGTGGCGTGCAAGCCGTATACGAGAACAACCTCCACCACTTCCTCAACGCCTTCATGGCCGCCGAAACCCGATGCGCCCTCGACCCGGCGTGTCGCCGCCACGGCGGCGCCTGCCACGCCTGCCTCCACCTCGGCGAGCCGGTCTGCGACCGGTTCAACCACTACCTCGACCGAGCGACCCTGTTCGGCCACGACGGCTACCTCGCCACCCACATCTAGCCTTTCGGCCGCGACAGAGAGGACGCAAGCCGGAGATGACCACCACAACAGCCACCAAGAGCAAGCGCATCGCTCCGCAGGCGTACGAGGCGCTCGCCGAGGCGCTCGCGGTGATCCACTGGAATAAACAGCCGTACGAGACATATCTCCGCCGCCACCTTCGCGATCACCTCGAGCTGCTCGCACGCCTCGACTTCACTCAGACGAAGCGCGTCGTCGCCGCAACCTTGGTCGACCTACTTCAGAGCGCAACCGCCTACGACGAGACGACCCTCACGATCATGACCGAGATCGCCGAGATGACGACCTTTCCCAACCTCGCCCGGCAGACCGACGCCGCTGACCGAATAGCAGTCGCCCGCAGCGCGGTAAGCGTCCTCGCGGGCCTGACGAGTCAGTACCGCCGCGACCTCCACCAGAGGGAACGCCTTCGGGCAACCCGCGAAGCAGAAGCCCAAGCCGCCGAGGCCACGAGACTGCAGACCCGTGCTATGTCCTCCATCAAGGCCGACTTCCTCGGCCTGCACGAAGCGACTGACCCTCACCGGCGGGGCCGCCACTTCGAACATCTCCTAAATCGCCTGTTCGAACTTCATGACATGGAGCCGCGGCTCGGCTATGCGGTAGCCAACGAACAGATCGACGGATCGCTGCACTTCGACACGGACGACTACCTCATCGAAGCCAAGTGGTGGAAACAACCCGTCGACCGAGCCGAGGCGGACGTCTTCACCGCGAAGATCTGCCGCAAAGGCCGCAACACGCTAGGCATCTTCATCGCCGTGAACGGCTTCACCAAAGGCTTCCTCCAGGCCACCCACCCAGGCGGAACACCCTTCATCACCGTTGACGGAGAGGATCTCTTCTATATTCTCGAGGGCCGCATCGCTCTGCCAGAATTGCTTCGCACCAAACGCCGTCACCTCAACGACACCGGCAGCTGCTGGTGCCCGGCACGGGGACTGTGGATCTAACGGCCGGGGTGAACACGCTCCTCGCGAGCCCGTCATACCCGCCGACAGTGGCTGAATGAGAGGCGATTCGGTCAGCGCTGACGCCCGCAAACAGGTGTCCGGCGGGTCGATCCGCCTGGCAGGATTGTCCCGGCTCCGACCGGCTCGAGGTTGGTGCCGCTGGTGGGACGGGGAGGGGCGAGTTGAAGCAGTTTGACGAGGGCCTGCGATGCCAGGACGTGCACGCGGGACTACGTAACGTTGATCCGAACTCAGGAACCCTCACGCCGCTGGCCGATACCCAGCTGATCGGTATGGCGGCGAGTCTAGCGGCGCTGATCCGTGGCCAGGATGTGATCGCCGATGCCCAGGCGCTGCGGGCGGTGGCTGCCGAGCAGCTGGACGTTAATCAATTCGCTTTCGACCCGGTGATCATCGCGTTGGCCGAGGTGGGCTTCGTTGAGGGTGTGCAGCGTTCCGGCGGGAAGATCACCAGATTCACCGAGAGCGTCCCGTACTACGACGACCTCTACACCCGGCTAGGCGAAGCTTGGCGGGATCGGCAGCCTACAGAGCTTGAACAGCAGTTGGTGCTCCTGGTCGACCACCTCGCCGACGCACCCGCGCCAACCGAGGAACTCGCCCAGCGCATCGGTCTGGATAGCTCTGCGGTGCCTGCCCTGTTAGAGGTCGGAGGCCGCGCCGAGTTGGTGAAGACAATCCCTTTACTCGATGGCGACGTGGTGTACTCGCCGTTTTTCGGCTTCGAGAACCCGGACTTGGTCGGCGATCTCGTGCGTGAGCATGGGGCGCATCAGCTGGCCGACGCGTTCGCAGCGTTGCGTGGCGAGCAGGGGATGCCGGTCACCGCGGCTGAACCGGTCTTGCAGGATGCGATCGCTCGCGGTTTGCTTCTGGCTCCGGCCGTGGAGCTGCCCGGTGGCACCGTGCAGCCGTTCGCGGCTCTGCCGTACACCCTGGATCGGGAGTTGTTGCGCGGGCGTAAGCCGGTGCTGGAGAAGGCGCTGGCGGTACTGGCGTGTCTGCGGTGTGGGCAGCATTTTGGTGGTGCGACCAGCCTGCCCGCCGGCGCACTGGTGGACGTCATCGACAAGTTGCTGGACCCCAACCGGGGGTTTCTCCGCCCGCATGAATCGCATGAACGGCAGTATCGCCTCATGCATGCTGCTGGTTTGCTCGCTTTCGCTCCCGACCTGTGGCCTGGTGGTAGCTGGGTGACACCCCGGTTCATCGACACCCCAGACAACCGGGAAGCCCTGCACATTGCCCGTGACCTGATAACTCATGGCGAGCCACTCGCGGGACGCGCGGGGGACGAGCAGGCTCGGGCTGCTCTTTTGCTCGGCCAGCCGTTCACGGCACCGATGCAAACCGTGACGCGGATGCGAGGCAAGGCATCGGTCTCGCCGAAACAGTGGCAGAAAGTCATTGACGCAGCGATGGGTCGAGGGCAGGTACGGTGAGCGAGCAGGATCTCGGGTTGAAGGTCGCGTCACGGCGACTGCTCTGGAGGATGGGCTACACCACTCGCCTGGATGTGCAACTGCGCGGCGTGTGGGGCCCCGACCGATCCGGTCGGACCACCGATCGGGCCCGGCGCGGCGCGCAGCCGGAGTCGTTCACCGACCTCGACGTGCTTGGCCTTGGCTTCACCGGCGGGTCGCGGCTGCACAGCGCCATCGTTGACTGCAAGACCACACCCGGCGGCTCAACCAGCCGCATGTTTTGGGTTCGGGGAGTCGCGGACTTCTTCGCCGCTGACGACGCGTATATGGTGCGCGACAGCGTCGTGACCGACGCCGCCCGGCAGCTCACCACCAAACTCGGAATCACTGCGCTAACCAGCGAAGACCTCGGCAAGCTAGAGGCATTACACCCCCGTGACCTGCCACTGGACGTCTCGCCACTGGCACGGCTGTTCGACCAGGACAGCGCAGCCAAGGTGCTCGCGGCCTTCACCGGGCTCGACGGGCGACTCAAGCCGCTGCTGGACTACCGTGAGTTCGGGTACTGGCTCTACGACGAGTACCGCAATCCCGTGCAACTCGTCGAGCACCTGCGTGGATGTGCCAGCCAGCTCGACGCCCGGAACCCCCGTCACCTCGCGCTGGTCCTCGACTTGACCTGGCTATACCTCGTAACCCTGACCCACGCCATTCACGCCATTCGGGCAGCCCACGTAGCTGACCCGGACCGCGGCCTGCAGGAGTACCTCTTCGGTGGGACGGTGGGGCTCCGGGAAAAACAGCAGTTGGCCCAACTGTTGGAGGGCCTACGCAGCAACGGTGCCGTACCCAGCGAGGTCAGCGTCGATCTGCTGCCCAGCTACTACACGAAGCTGCGGGAGTTGGTCATCCGGATCATGCGCCGGCCCGATCGCGTGCTGTCGGCACTGCGGCTGCTGGAGCTGATGACGGCAGTGACGGCGTTGGGCGACCGCGTTGAACCTGGCGATATCGGGAAAATTTATGACGACGTGGCGGCTAAACAGGCGGCCGATGTCGTGGGATTCCTGGTCACCACCGCTGGACTGAACCCTGGATTCCGCGATCGCGCCCGATCGCTTCTACTAGGTGAACCGCTGCCGGCGCCACCCACCTAGCCGACCGCGAGAGGTGGCTTCCACGGCAGGGCCCAGTAACTGCGGACAGGGACGACGAGGAAGACCGGTACGTCTACGTCGACCACGACGCCAGATAGGCGGAGCACCGGAAGATGCCCATCGTCCGACTCACGGGCGGTGGGCATCTTCGCCGCCTATCCGGACTCACCCCACATGAGTGGCCAGCCCCCGAACGCACCATGCGCTTCGGCTGGCCGCAAAGTAACACCAAACTTCGCGCCGCACCTGAGCAGGGAATATCTACTCCTCTAGATGATTAATTGATCTTAGCCGACAAATCCTCTACCACCGCTCCCACGCGGCTCCCACCAGGCACCGAAAAGGGACATCCTGGACCATTGGAATCGCCGCCCAGGTAGGCGTTTTGGCTGCTCAGCGTGGGTGCCCCAGCAGGATTCGAACCTGCAACACACGGTTTAGAAGGCCAGGCGCCTTGAGCTGGTGCCGCACTTCGCACGCCACCAACGCGGCGATCCATGCAAAGTGACACTGAGCAGTGCTTATGCACTTCTGCTGATCTTCAGCAGGCGATCACAGCGCCCCGCGCGTGCGACCGGGGCAGGAAGGCCGGAAAGAGAGAAGCTGCAGGTCATCAGCCTGGGTACACAAGCGGAGCATCGGGTTAGGAAACCGATGCTCTGCCCCTGAGCCACGAAGGCGGGAATGGCTAGCGCAACGACCTGCAGGTTGACTCGCGCTGGCAAGGGAGTGGCCGAGGTTGAGCTACGTTGACCCGGCGAACCGCCTCGCATCTCAAGCCTAATCGCTCCTCTTTGGACCTCGCCACCACCGACGCGGGCGCGAGCAGGGCGCATCGAAGCGCTACGACTGTAGACGACCACACGATGTGGGCGAGGTGTCTTCTCACCGATGCGGGATCGGCCCGGGTCGCGGCACACGTTGATGTACCTGCGCCAGCAAGGCAAAATCGCGGGATGATCACGAGCGTGTTCTTCGATGTGGGCGAGACGATCGTTGACGAGTCTCGCGAGTACGGCACCTGGGCCGACTGGCTCGGCGTCCCGCGGCACACCTTCTCGGCCGTCTTCGGCGCAGTCATCGCTCGCGGTCAGGACTACCGCGAGACGTTCCAGGTGTTCCGGCCCGGGTTCGACCTCGCTGCGGAGCGGCAGCGCCGGGCCGACGCCGGGCAGCCGGAGCACTTCTCCGAGGAGAACCTCTACCCGGACGCTCGGCCATGCCTGGCCGCCCTGCAGAAGCTGGACGTGCAGGTCGGCCTGGCCGGTAACCAGACCGCCCGAGCCGAGACCATCCTTCGCGCCCTGGATCTGCCAGTCGACGTGATCGGCACCTCGGACGGCTGGAATGTCGAGAAACCGTCGGCCGCGTTCTTCGACCGCGTAGTCGCGGAGGCCGGCTGCCCCGCCGCTCAGGTCCTGTACGTCGGAGACCGACTGGACAACGACATCCGGCCGGCACAGGCGGCCGGACTCGCGACGGCCCTGGTAAGACGCGGCCCGTGGGGACACATCCTCGCCGATAAGACCATCAGCGAGCGCTGTCTCTTCCGTCTCGACTCGCTGGCAGAGCTGCCCGAGCTGGTACGCAGGCACAACGAGTCAGCAGCTTAGCTCCCCGGGAGAGCGGCCCGGCTGGTCGCGAGGGCGGCGAGGCGTTCGTCGAGTTGGCTGCCCTCGCGGCTGTCGCCGAGTACCTGCCGGACGGCTCTGACCCGCTCCAGCCCCGTGCCGTACCAGTCGGCCTGCAGGGCGTCCAGGGCCTGGTTGAGGTAGTCGGCGGCGTGGTCTCCGTCGCTGCTGTGCGCCGAGGCCAGGTCGGCGAGGACGACGCTGCGCTGCTTGGCGCCCGTCGCGGTCAGGCCGGCGAGGGACTTGGCCAGGTGGCGGGCGGCCTCGGCATGGTCGCCAGCGGCGAGAACTGCATAGCCAGCGAAGGAGTGCAGTCGGTCGGTGTCGTAGTAGTCGAACCATTCGGGCATTTCGGGTCGCGTCGTGATCGCGGTGGCAGCGAGGTCGATCTGGTGGCGGCTTGCTGCCCCAGCCCCGGCGCGGGCTTCGACTTCCGAGGCCACGCAGTGCAGCCAGGAGCGGACGGCGGGGCTGACGCCGTGCCAGGTGTGCTGGAGCGCCGCGTCGATCAGTGATCGGGCAGCGGTCCGATCATGTCCGAAGGCCGGGATGAAGGCCATGTGGCCGAGGACGGTGGCGGCCAGCGCGTGGTCTCCGGCCTCACGGGTGGCGGCGAGGGCGACGTCGTAGCAGCGTTGCGCGACGGCAGGCTGGTTGAGATCGAAGAATGCCAGTCGTGCGGTGAGGAGCGCCGATTCGGCGAGGGCGCTGGCGACGTTCACCCGGCTGGTGCCGGTGGCCGCGCGGACGAGTCCGGTGCCGAGCTGTGTGTGGGCGTACGCGGCCTCATAGAGCGGGCGTGCGGGGCTGGTCCAGTACAGCGTCCGCTGGCACCGCACGATCTCGGCGTAGGCCCTTGGATCTATGGCCTTGGCTTGGGCGTACGCAGCCTGCGGATCGAGTGATAGCAGCGGCGCCACCAGGGGAAGCATGCTGGCGCCGAACAACGCGCGCAGGACGCTGGCCCGATCCCAGCCGGTTTCGTCGCCTCCAGTGATCATGTCCCACAACCTCCTGAACTCGTGCAGTGTCTCTGCCTGCGGACGCATCGCCAGCTCGTCCGGAGTGAGCAGTCCCAGCTGGTCGGCTGGCTTGTCGAGGATGGCCACGAGATGTTTGCGGTAGCGCGGGTCGGGCCACCGCTCGCCGGTTTCCCACCGCCGCACTGTGTTGGCGTTCAGTCCGGTATCGGTCTCGCCGGCGTGACTCATCTCCGTGCGGATGCGCTCGGCGACCTCCTCGTAGGACCAGCCCCGCTGGAGCCTTTCCCACGCTAGCCGCCGGTTGGCGGGGTAGCGCCGTCCGGTCATGCGGACACCTCCGTGCGTCCTCTGTCGACGACGGTCACGTTAGCCATCTTCGCTACGGCCCGTCACTACCTGGTTGCGAGCGGACGGGTGGTGGACGGTACCGCTCGGCTCCGCTGGACGGTTCGCTGTTGACGAGCATCGACGGACGCTGCCGGGCAGCTCCAGCTCACCAACTCATTGTCATCGACGCCAGGGGATTCATGATGGAGAGATCGATCGGATCGGGCAAGGCGGCCGGAGAGCTGATGCCGCTTCTTGTGACGGCGGCCGGGGGTGCGGTCGTGAGGTTGAATCCTCGCCTGCGTACTGCCGTCGGGGCTGCGCGGGCGGGTGACCGGCGGGGTGTTCCCAGCCGCCGCCTCACCTCGGCGGGCCCGCCGAGATACCGGCGGGCCCGCCACGACCGGGACAAGCAGCGGGAATCGGCCAAACGTCGGGCGGCGGCGTCATGACCGTGTACGTCTCGCGGCACGCCTCCGCAGGCGCCACGGGTGCGCCCGGTCCGGCGGCGCAGCCCGGTTTGCCGGCGACGGATCGGACGACGATCTCCCGGGTCGACCCGCCTCTGCTCACCTTCGTGTGGCAGCGCGTGCTGACTCAACCGGCTCAGCGTGGTGGTTGCCAGTGACGGCGCGGGTGCTGGTGACCGGCGCCGCCGGCTTCATCGGTTCGCATGTCGTCGACGCGCTCCTGGCCAGAGGTATTCAGGTGGTCGGCCTGGACCGCCGCCGGCTCGGTCAGGATGCTCTCGCCGATGAGAATTTGGCGGCCGCAGCCGCCAATCCGCTGTTCACACCACTCTGCGGGGATCTGGCCATCGACCGGCTCGATGACGCCGTGGACGGCTGTGACGTCGTTTTCCACTTGGCTGCCCGGCCGGGCGTCCGGCCCTCTTGGGGTTCGGAGTTTCACGACTACGCCCAGTCCAACGTCCTCGGCACCCAACGGCTGCTCGACGCGTGTGTGCGATTGGGCGTTCGGAGGCTCGTCTTCGCCTCCTCGTCCAGCGTCTACGGGCCGGCAGACCGACCCAGCCGCGAGAACGACCGGACCAGCCCAGTCTCCCCGTACGGAGTGAGCAAGCTCGCCGCCGAGCAGCTTTGCGTGGCCTACGCGTGCCGCCCCGACAACCGGCTCAGCGTCGTGGCCCTGCGCTACTTCACCGTCTACGGGCCGCGCCAGCGACCCGATATGGCCATCGGCCGACTGCTGTTCGCGGCCTGTACCGGTCTGCCGGTCACCCTTTTCGGCGACGGCAGCCAACGGCGGGAGTTCACGTACATCACCGACGTCGTCGCCGCGACGATCGCCGCCGCTCAGGTAGATGCCCAGTGCGCCGTGGTGAACATCGGCGGCGGAGCGAGCGTCTCCATGCAGGGCGCGATCCAGGAGGCGTCCACGGTCACTGGACGGCACATTCCGGTCCAGGTAGCCGACGTCCAGCCGGGGGACGTTCCCTCGACGGCCGCTGACCTGACCCTTGCCGGCCGGCTGCTGGGCTACTGGCCCACCGTCGGCCTGCACGAGGGCATGGCCCGGCAGTCCGCCTGGTTGGTCAACCTCTCCCGCGACCGACTCACCGCGTTCGCCTCCTGACGGAAGGAAACCCTTTCATGATCGTCTTGACTGCGGACTCAGCGAGCGAACTCTTCGCCGCCGCCAGTCAGGCGGTGCTGCTCAACGGCCGTATCGCCTGCCCGCGCGACATGATGACCACCGAGGTCGTCGGCGCGCACCTGTGCCTGACCAACCCTCGGCGCCGGCTGGTCTCCGTGCCACCCGTACGCGTCATCAACCCGGCATTCGCCGTCGCTGAGGCGCTCTGGATCCTCTCTGGCTCGGATGAGCCGTGGATCTTCGACTTCAACGACAACCTGCGGCGCTACGCGGACGACGGGATCCTGCAGGGCGCGTACGGGCCGCGGATCCGCCGGTGGGGCGGCAACCTCGACCAGCTCGACGCGGTCGTCCGGAAACTGACGGCCGACCGAGACTCCCGACAAGCCGTCGTCCAGATTTACGACCCGGCACGCGACCACCGCGGCTACCGGGACGTGCCGTGCACTCTCGGATACCGGTTCCTGATCCGGCAGGGCCGGCTCGAGATGCACACCAGCATGCGCAGCCAGGACCTCTGGCTCGGCTTCCCGTACGACATCTTCGCGACGACGCTCCTGCAGGAGCTGATGGCGGGCTGGCTCGGTGTCGAGGTCGGCGAGTATCACCACCACGTCGACTCACTGCACCTCTACGCCGATCATGCTCCGGCCGCCGCTGAGTGTCTCCACCACGAACCGACCGTCACCGAGATGGATCCGGTCGGCGTGGACTGGCCCAGCCTGGATGTTGTCCTCGCGCAGGTCATCTCCGGTGACGGCGACCTGCCCGACGGCACCCTGTGGGACACGTTCGGGCAAGTGCTGACCAGCTACCGGACATGGAAGCTCGGCGAGCGGGACCTGGCTAGCAAGGTTGCCCACAACACCCCAGGGCCGCTCGGCGCTGCCCTCGTCGCCTGGTACCAGCACCTCACCCGGCCGGCTCTCGTATCGCCGGAGTTGGCATGACCGCGGATGTGGTGCTTGGGCTGTGCGCGTATACGCATGACTCGGCGGCGGCGCTGCTGGTTGACGGCCACCTGATCGGCTTCGTCGAGGAGGAACGGCTCGACGGGGTCAAGCACAGCAAGGCGTACCCGGCATACGGTGTCGCCTGGCTGCTCGGCGAGGCCGGCCTGTCGCCGTCGGACGTGACCACGGTCGCGTACAACTTCGACGGGCGCCGCTACCTGCGCGCGCTGGGGCAATTGCCGACCCATTTACGACAGGCTGCCAACCGCGCCCGAGCCGTACCACGGGCCCGCAGCTTCACCACGGTCCACCGCCGCTACCAGGCCCGAATGCGAGATCTGTCCGAGCGTTTTTCATCCGCACACCTCCAGCCAGTGCCGCACCATCGGGCGCATGCCCTGTACGCCTTCGCCGCCGCCGGTGTAGATGACGCAGCGGTCCTGATCGTCGACAGCCTCGGCGAGTTGCAGACCACCACCACCTGGCACGCCCGTCAGCGCAACTCGCGCCTCAGCCTCGACCTGGCGCACGCGATCGACGACCCGGCCTCCCTCGGCTACGCCTATGGGGCTGTCACCGAACACCTCGGCTGGCGGCGCGGTGACGAGGAAGGCACGGTGATGGCGCTGGCTGCCCTCGGCGACCCCGCCCGATTCCGGGAGCTGATGTCCCGGGCGATCCGGCCCACCGCCGACGGGTTCACCCTCGACCCGGCGCTGATCGCCCTTCGGGTGCTCGCCAGCCGGTACGGCCGAATCACACCCGCGTTCACCGCCGCGACCTGCCCGCCCCGCCTGCCGATGACACCGGTAGAGCCCGTGCATGCCGACCTGGCCGCTGCGGTGCAGGAGCGCACCGAGCAGGTGATGCTGCAACTCGCCGCACGAGCCCGCCGGCTGACTGGCTCCGGGCTGCTCTGCCTGAGCGGCGGGGTCGCGATGAACTGCGTAGCCGCCGGCCTCATCGCCCAAGCCGGCATCGTCGACGAGATACACGTACCACCCGCCCCCGGCGACGCGGGCACCGCGATCGGCGCCGCCGCCCACGCCTGGCTCGAGGCGACCGGCCGCCCACCCACCGGCATTCGCCACCACTGCTACCTCGGCCCCACCTATCCCGACCTGGCACTGCCGACCGCACCGCGACCGGGACTGCACGCCAGCCGTCCCGCCGAACCCGCCCACCATCTGGCCCGACAGTTAGCCGACGGGGCAATCGTGGGCCTGTTCACCGGCGCGCTGGAGGCTGGACCACGGGCCCTGGGGCACCGGTCGATCCTCGCCTCTCCCCTGGAGGCCGGTGTGGTCGAGCGGCTCAACGCCACCGTCAAGTTCCGCGAACCGTTCCGACCTTTCGCCCCTGTCGTACTCGCCGATAAGGCCACCGACTACTTCCGGCTACGCCAACCGTCGCCGTACATGTCGCTCGCGGCTCCCGTGACCGAGCTGACCCGCGACAAGCTACCCGCGATCGTGCACGTCAATGGCACCGCCCGAGTCCAGACCGTCACCCGCGAGCAACACCCCTTCCTCGCCGACGTCCTCACCCGCTTCGGCGAGATCACCGGCCACCCCGTGCTGATCAACACCTCACTGAACATCAAGGGCGAGCCGATCTGCGGCACGCCGGAGATGGCCCTGGACTGCCTGACCGAATCCGGCCTCGACGCACTGCTCATCGAAGACCAGTGGGTGACCAAGTGAAGATCGGTTACAGCTTCTGGGGATTCCTCGGAACCGGCATCACCGACACCCCGGACGGAGGCCGCAGCCACCGCCGGACTCTGATCGACGGACTATGCGCGGCCGGCCACGAAATCGTGCTCCTCCAACCCAACCGGGACCTGTGCGAAGCCAGCGACGACCTCACCGGCCACTACCGCTGGGACGTCGGCCTACCCGATATCGACGCCCTGTTCCTCGAATGGCGCTGGCCCATTCCCGGCCGCAACACCACCGTCTGCGGGCGACCCGGCCATACCTGCGACCTGCATCGGCAGGCCGATCTACTCGACCACTACACCCACCAGCTCGGCACCCCAACGATCCTGTGGGACAAGGACCGTCGGCTGCCCGCAGCGGATCCCCTCCGCCGAACCCGCAACGTCACCATCTGCGAACCCGCTCTGCACCCGACTCCGGGCGCGGTACCACTGCTCTTTCCTGTCGCCGACACGGCCATCGACGCCGCCGACCCCAGCGCGCTTGTAGCCCAGCCCCGTCGCACCCCGCTGGTCTACATCGGCAACCGGTACGACCGCGACCACCCGTTCGACACCTACTTCGCTCCGGCCGCCGCGCAACTCCCTCACCTGATCGCCGGCAAATGGGACGACACCAGGCGCTGGCCGAATCTGAACTTCATCGGCCGAGTCCCGTTCCCCCGCGTCTCCGCGATCTACGCCGACGCGCTCGCCACCGTCCTGCTGCTGCCCGCCCGATACGCCGCCGCCGGGCAGATGACCCAACGAATCTTCGAGGCCGTCCTCGCCGGCTGTGTGCCGCTGCTGCCCGCCGACGTCCGAGGCGCCAATGCGTTCGTTCCCTCGTCGCTGATCGTCGGCGACGCCGCAGACGTGCGGCACCGCATCGGCTGGCTCACCGAGATCGCCGGCACCGGTGAGCACGCCAGCCTCATCACCGAGTGCCTCCGTCACCTCGACCCGTTCCGGCTCTCAACCCAACTCGAAGTGCTCGACTACCTGCTGCGTCACCCGGAGCCGGTGCGGTCATGACTCACCGTGTCACCACCGAACGAGCTCACCGCACCTTTACCCTGGAGAACCATGGACAGGATCGCCATCATCGGCTGCGGCGGCAGCGGCAAGTCCACCGTCGCGCGCCAGTTGGCCCGAATCCTCGACGTACCGCTGACTCACCTCGACGCGACCTACTACGACGAGCACTGGATGCCGCTACCGCAGGACGAGTTCGCCGCCCAGCAGGAGAAACTTGTCGCTGGCGAACGATGGATCATCGAAGGAAACTACGCCGGCACCCTGTCCATCCGGCTCGCCGCCGCCGACACCGTGATCTTTCTCGACCTGCCGGCCGTGACCTGCCTGTGGGGTATCGCCCAACGCCGCTGGCGCTACCGCGGCGGACAACACCACCAGGACGGCGTCTACGACCGCATCACCTGGAACTTCGTCCGCTACGTCCTCAGCTACCGACGTACCATGCGCCCACGGGTCCAGTACCTGCTCCGCGAGCACGGACCACACGTCCGCTTGATCACCCTCACCAGCCGCCGCCAGGCCGCCCATCTGATCAACCGCGTCCGCGACGAGCATTAGCCCGTGACCTGACCGCAGCGGGACGGGAGGCGACAGATGTCGACCAACCCGTTCCTTGACCCCAGACTGGTCCACGGCGACCTCTACCGTGGCAACGGCCGGCTCGCCGACCGCACCCACGCGCTGCATCGCGCCAAGATCAGCGGAAGCGACGTCGCCGACACGATCGCCCACCTGCTCGCCGCTCGGGTTCCACGCGGGGCGGTCGTGCTCGACATCGGTTGCGGGCGCGGCACCACAGCCCTGCGCCTGGCCGACCGGCTCCGACCCCGGCAGCTCGTTGCCGTGGACGCCTCGACCGCACTGCTTGACACCACCCGCGACCGCCTCGGCCACGCCGACGCGCGAGGTTCCGTGGTCTGCGCAGACTTCCACCACCTGCCCCTGCCCGACAAAGTGGCTGACGCCGCAGTCGCCGCCTTCTGCCTGTACCACTCACCGACGCCGGCCACCGCCGTCGCGGAGATTGCCCGCTGCCTAAGCCCCGGCGGCACTGCCATCCTGGTCACAAAGTCGCTGGACAGCTAGGCCGAACTCGACCATCTCGTGCACGCCGCCGGCCTCGACCCGCACGCCATCAATCGACCGAGCCTTTACGAGAGCTTCCACAGCGGGAACCTGCACACCATCGCCGCTAGCAGTTTTACCGTCCTCGACGTCCAGCACGAGGACCACGTTTTTCACTTCGCGGACGCCATGCACCTCGCCCGCTACCTCACCACCACACCGAAATACCGGATCACTCTGACCGGCGGGATCCCCGCTATCGCAGCGACCCTCCGACAGTGGCTGCCCGCACCGCCCTACACAACCCAATCCACCGTCAGCTATGCCATAGCGGTGCGGCCTTGAGCGGGGCCATCTTCGTCAAGCGGTACGACGACCCCGAACGCTGCGCCGCCGCTGCCGCCCACCACACCTGGCTGGCCGTCCTGGGGTCCGGCGTACGTCTGCCCGCGCTTGTCGCGCGGGGTGTCCAGTATCTGATCTTCGAACGGCTGCCGGGGTGCACACCGAAGGTGGGCGATCTTCCGCGCGCCGCTGCGGCACTCGGCCGGCTCCACGCTGCCGCGCACCGACACGAACTACAGGCCGCCAGCCTCGATAAACCCCACATCACCTCGACCGGACTCGTTATCCCCGACTTCGCAAGCCCGCGGAAGGAGGCGCTACACCGCGCCGCTGCCGCCTTGGGCGTCCACGGGTCGGCCATCGACGCGTTACTCAACAGAGCCGGACAGCCCGCTGCGTTCTACAAAGACCCAAACATCCGGAACTACCTCGCGGAAGGCGATGACGTCGCCGTCGTCGACTTCGACGACATGACGCTCGCCCCCTTCGGCTACGAACTGGCCGGCCTGCTGGTCACCGCCTCCATGACCCACGGCCGCCTCGACGAGCAAACCATCGCCCACTGCTTGCACGCCTACCGCGTCGTGGTCGCGCCCCAGGTCTGCAGCTTGGCCGACCTGAAGCAGTACGCCGAACTGCACCACCTGCTGACGCTGCGATACCTCGGCCGCAACGGCTACCGGCACCCCTGGCCCACCGTCCGACCCTGGCTCAACCCGTTCCCCGCCGAGCCGACGAGAAAAGGAGCCCTCGGATGGCCTCCATGACCGAACTCGTGATCGCCCGCCACGGCGAAGCCGCCTGCAACGTCGCCGGAATCGTCGGTGGCAAACAAGGCTGCACCGGCCTCACCGTTCTCGGCCGGAACCAGGCGGTGCAACTCGCCGCCCGGCTGGCCGCCGAGCACGCCCACCGACCATATGCCGCCTTCTACGCCACACCCCGACTCCGCGTGGCCCAGACCGCCGAGATCATCACCCGAGCCCTGCGCTTGCCCGCCAGGATCGACCTGGACCTCTGCGGCCCTGACCACGGCGACGCCGACGGCCGACCCTGGGTCGACGTCAAGACTTCCTTCCAGGGGCCGCCTCAGCACAACCCCAACCACCAGTACGCTTCCGGCTCCGAGACGTGGAACGAGTACCTCGACCGGGCCGCGGCAGCGTTACAGAAGATCCTCACCCGCCACGACGGTGAACGAATTCTCCTCGCGGCCCATGGGGAAACCGTCGAAGCGGCGCACACCCTGCTCCTCCGTCTCCCCCGGAACGCCTGCCTGAGGCTTGGCTTCGTTACCGACCATGCATCCGTCGCCCGGTGGCAGCAGCCAACTAACCGCTTCGGCCGCACCATCTGGCAGCTCGTCACCCACAACGACACTGGACACCTCCGACCCCGCCATGGCTGACCTGAACGATCACCTCGCGCTGTGCCACCGCCTCCTCGACGCTGATGCCGAGCCCGTGAGCTGGCACCCCGGCCACGCCGGCACTCGCGCCCTACGCGCCTCGACGACCGCACAGGGTGAGGTGATCGTCAAGATCCACCGCAGCCCGGAACGCCACACCCAGGAAGTCCACGCTTACCGCACCTGGGTCCCCGCCCTCGGTGAACGGGCACCCCGGCTGCTCGCGACAACCGACTACCCACCGGCCATCGTCATCACCGCCGTACCGGGCCTCCCACTCAGCCAGCGACAGCTCGACCCCGCAGCCGAGCAGGACGCATACCGGCAGGCAGGACAACTACTCAAGACGCTGCACGCCGCCAGACCGCCCCGCCTCGAACCAGACTGGACGGCCTCGCTTGCCGAACGCGCCGAGTACTGGATTCGCCTCGCTGGAGATCAGATCACGCCCAGCTACCGCGCCGAGGTTCGCGCCCACATGCGAGCACTACGAGACCTCGCACCGCTAGCGGCCGTGCCGTGCCACCTCGACTTCATGCCTCGCAACATGCTCTACGGCGACGACGGCAAAGTACGGCTGATCGACTTCGAGCACAGCCGCTACGACCTCCCCGCCCGCGACCTCGTACGCCTCGCCACTCGCATCTGGCCCCGCCGGCCTTACCTCAGCAGAATCTTTTTCGATGCATATGGCCAGCTCGACAACGTCGACCGCGAGGTTCTCAGACACTGTGCTCACCTCGATGCGCTGATGACGTGGTGCACCACAACCCCGGATGATGTCAAGCGTGGCGGCGACGTCCAATGAGTGCCGGCTCCGTAAACGCCGCTGCGGAGGCCCGACTACCGCGCCTCCACCAGTGATTCCACCGGCAATGCCCTCGGCCTCCCACGGCATCAGTCCATCACCACTGCCTCCGTTCTCGCCGACGGCTGGTACTCCGACCTAACTCGCCCACAGGAACCGTGCGCAACTCCCGGCTGCCACGACCATCACTATGGACCAAATCCTCACTATTGAAGCCTCGAAGCAGTAGGGACGGTGCACAGGCGACCGCCGTATCCTCGTTTCTCCGCTGCCTACGAACCAGCGGACCCGCCGGACTAAACGAGTCTGTCAAACGAACGTCTATGTCTCATGGAATTGGATGACGATCTTGGCGGGCGCAAAGAACGTCCTCCTGAAGTCCTGACGCGCAGGGCGAGCTGGCGCACCGCCTCATCGAAGCCTTCGGTGGGGCACGTGGTGCACCAGCAGCAGAACCGCGGGTATATCGAGGCTGATCCCGGCGTACGAGTCTTGCCAGCGCCCGGCGACGGTGTCCACGGCATCGGCGGTCGTCGAGCGCCTGGCAAGCGGGTCAGTGCGGCTTCTCAGCATTTGGCGACTTCGGGTGTGGCCGACGCGGACGGCAGGGCGCACGCGACGACGCGTTGGCTCACCGGCGACCGCGAGCTTCGCCGCTGCTCCCCATCTGCTCCCAATGTAAGCCACACGTACGGCAGAGCCCGTTACCGACAACTCCGGCAACGGGCTTCTGACCTGCACAAACTACGGTGGGCGATGCTGGTATCGAACCAGCGACCTCTTCGGTGTGAACAGAGTGGTCTCCAGGAGGCGTCCGAGTCCACGCAGTACCCACAACCAAGCCGCGTCGCCCAGCAGCGCTAGCCGGTCTCAAGGCCCCTGAGGAACATGACCGACGCATAGATGTAGCGCCTCCCCTGCTCAACAAGCGGCCGATGCCTGACGGCGTCGGCCGCTTCTTCATGCCCGCCGGAGCGACCGGCACACGGATCAACTTCGGAGGACCTTTCCATGACAACCGACCCATCCAACACAGCGCGCGTCTCTAACACGATGCCCTGCCACCGACGGATGTCGCCGCCGGGTGAGCCACCGGACGGAGGCGAATGACTCTGCCGTCCGATCACCAGAATCAGCAACGCAAGGAGTCCGACCCTGGGACGGAAACACGACTTGACCAACCCATTGGAGGCGACGGTTCATGGACGGTCGACGACGCGAACGGGCGAGCGACGATCAGGGTGGAAGCTCCCCAGAGGCCACCGGAGCTGCACCCTGGTGCCGCTGCCGCCCTGCTGAAGCTGCTCAGACGGGTCAACGACTGCCGCACAGACAACTCGATCGAGGAGAACGGATGACCAGCCCCCAACCGAAAACCTTCGCCTTTTACGGCCGCGTCTCGACCGAGGACAACCAGGACCCCGAATCGTCCCGGAGCTGGCAACTGACTCGGGCGAGCACCCTCATCCAGCCACATAACGGCCGAATTGTCACGGAATACTTCGACATCGGCCAGAGCCGTTCCCTCCCGTGGCAGCGCCGAACCCAAGCCAGTCTTCTTCTCGCGGCTCTGCGTAACCCCGGGCGAGGGTTCTCCGCCGTCGTCGTCGGCGAACCGCACCGCGCCTTCTACGGCAACCAGTTCGGCCTCACAGCGCCGCTCTTCGTCCACTACGGCGTCGAACTCTGGGTCCCCGAGATTGGCGGCCCCATCGACCCCGACAACGAGGCACACGAACTCGTCATGTCCGTCTTCGGGGGCATGAGCAAGGGTGAGCGCAACCGGATCAAACTGCGCGTTCGAACCGCCATGGCCGCCCAGACCCTCCTTGAGGGCCGCTACCTGGGTGGGCGCCCACCTTACGGCTACACACTCCGCGATCTTGGACCCCACCCCAACCCCGCCAAGGCCGCCGACGGCAAACACCTCAAGGGCCTAACTCCGGAAGAACGGACCGCTCCAATCGTCCGACAGATCTTCGCCGAGTTCCTCGCCGGTATCGGCCTCTTCGCCATCGCCGAGGGACTTACCGCCAACCACGTGCCTTGCCCATCGGCACACGACCGGGCCCGCAACCGGCACCGTAGCGGCATCGCCTGGTCCAAGAGCGCCGTCCGCGTCATCCTCACCAACCCCCGCTACACAGGGCGGCAGGTGTGGAACAAGCAACGCACCGACGAGGTGCTGCTCGACGTCGACGACGTGGCAATGGGTCACACCGGCGTCATGCGCTGGAACGCCCGCGACAAATGGGTGGTCTCCAAGGACATCACCCATGAGCCACTCATCGACGACGCGACCTTCGAGCAGGCCCAAGCGATACTGCAACGACGCGGACGGGGAACCGGCGGACAACACGTCCGGCAGCGCACCCGCAACCCGTACGTCTTCCGGGGCATGATCTACTGCGCCGCCTGCGACCGACGCATGCAGGGCCAGTACAACCACGGCGACGCCTACTACCGCTGCCGCTTCCCACAGGAATACGCCCTCGCCAACCAAGTTGAGCATCCCAGCAACGTGTACCTGCGCGAGGATGCCCTCACCGACCCGATCGACACCTGGCTGGCCTCCGCCTTCGCACCCCACCACATCGAATCAACGATCACCGCGATGACCGAAGCCCAGCCCTTCGATCATTCGCCCGCAGCGGGCACAGCAGCTAATACGATCATCACCGAGTGCGACGCCAAGTTGGAGCGCTACCGCGCCGCCCTCGACGCTGGAGCCGATCCGGCGGTGGTCAGCGGCTGGATCGCACAGACCAAGGCCGAACGCGCCCGGGCGGAGGCAGGCCTCCGTGCGAACACGGGCACCGCCCCGCGCAGGATGAGCCGAGCAGAAATCACCACCCTGGTGAACGCGCTCGGCGACATCACCGCCGTGCTCCGCGACGCCGACCCCGCCGACAAGGCCGAGGTCTACCGGCAACTCGGTCTCCGGCTGAACTACCAGCCTGAAACGCAAACGGTGCGCGCTGCAATCGATCTCAGCGCGCACCGTGGGGTAATGGTTCGTGTCCGAGGGGGGACTTGAACCCCCACGCCCTATACGGGCACTAGCACCTCAAGCTAGCGCGTCTGCCATTCCGCCACCCGGACCTGCTCGTTCAGCCTACCTCGCCGACCCGGATGATCTTCACACCCGATGTCGGCCCGGCGGGCCGCACGGGGAGTTACTGTACACGGCACCCGTGGATCATGCACATCGCCTTCCGACCCCTCCGTAGAGGCCTTCCCACCGCTGCTCAGACCGCCTCGCCAGCCGTTCCGGAAGCACCACCCAGGGCGTGTCCGGGTAGCGTCCGGCAGCCCTGTGGCGGCAGCATTGCCACCGTGCCCCATCCCTCTCCCCTGGCAGCCGCCCAGCACCGGGCTCTCGCCCTGCGTACCGCGGGCGACCTCAGCGCCGCCCGGCAACTGCTGGCGGAGGCCGTCGGCTCCGCCAGCCCGCCGTATGGCGAGGACCACCCCGAGGTGCTGCACACCGCGCACCTGCTGGCCCGCCTGCACCGGGAGGCGGACGATCCGCTCGCAGCACGCCGGGTGCTGGAGGAGGCGTTCGCGGCGGGCGAGCGGCGCTGGGAACACTCCGACCCAGTGATGCTCGCGCTCGCCTTCGAGCTCGCCGAGGTCGCCGAGGAGCTGGGCAACCGGCACGAGGCCCGCCGCAACTACACCCGCGTCGCCACCGCCGGGCCCGCCGTGCTCGGGGAACACCACCCGGCGGTACGCGCCGCCCGCCACTACCTCGGCGACGCCGCACCTGGGCGCGCCGGGCCGTACGACTCGCCGCCGACGCCACAGCCGGCCACCGCGCCGGCCACCCCCGGCGTCCGGTCGGCGCTGTCCGGCCCGACGCTGTCTCTGGCGACCCTGGCCGCGATGCGTCCGGCAGCGGGCGGCCCACCAGCTGCCGCGTCGCCGTGGGCTCCGCCGCAGGCACCGGCGACGCACCAGCCAACCCCACCGGTGGTACGCGAGCCCGCCACACCCGGCAGCGCCAGCCGACCGCCGGTGGCGGCTCCCGCCCCGAGGATCTCGCCGGAGGCGCGGCCGGCACCGAACCCCGTCGCGCCACCGCAGGCCGGTACGCCGCCCGCGACCCTCGCACCTGCCGTGCCGGCGCGCCCGCGTACCCCGGAGCAGCAGCCCCGGCCGACGGCGGATCCCGCACCCCGGCCACCGGCCGACGGGCAGCCGACGAAGCCGGCGCACCAGGTCGGCCAGCAGCCGGCACCTCGGCAGCCGTCCGCCTCGGCGATGCCGCCGCGTCAGCGGACAGGCGACCAACCGACCCGCCCGCCGGTGGACGCGCCGTCCCCGCCGCCACCGCCATCCGCCCAGGTGTCGGCCGCGGCGCCACCCGCACCGGCGGTGCCCCAGGAGCCGGTGCCCCGCTGGGACAACCCGACGATCCAGGTACGCCAGATCGAACCGCTGCTCGCCGAGGAGGCCGCTCGCGTCGCGGCCAACCGGACCGACGCGAGCGGGTCAGCCAGCACAGCCCCGGCCGCACCGGTGAGCGGACCGCCGAGCCATGCCCAGCCCGTCTCCGCACCACCCGGCCAGGCCCACCCGGTCTCCTGGCCGCCGGCTCAGCCTGTGTCGGCTGTTCCTGCTCAGCCCTATCCGGTGTCGGGGCCTCCCGGCTACGCGCAGTCCGTCTCCGCTCCCCCCGGCCAGCCCTATCCGGTGTCCGGGCCGCCCGGCTACGGGCAACCCGTTTCCGCACCACCCGGGTACCCGGTCTCCGGCCCGCCCGGCTACGGCCAGCCAGTCTCCGGTGCGGGCCACCCCTATCCCGTGTCCGGACCGCCGGGTCAGCCCTACCCGGTGTCGGGGCCGCCCGGCTACGGTCACCCTGTCTCGGCGCCCCCGGTGAGCGGGCCACCCGTACCACCATGGGGGTTGACCGCGCCGCCGTGGAGCCGCACCGCGCCGCCGCAACCGGTGCCCACGGCCGACGGCGAACGGGCGGGCCGGTCCGGGATGGACACGGACGGGACCGACGGGGAGGTGAAGCCGGACGTCCCACCGCAACAGGTGGACGTCGCCGCCTCCGCTCCGACCGAGGTCATCCCGGCCGTCCAGGCGTTCGCCCCGAGCGGGCCCGGCGGTGACCCGGGCCAGCCGGTCGACGCCCCGCCGAACCCGGCCGCGTGGCAGGCAGGCCCACCCGCGTACGCAGAACCGGTATCGACTCCACCAGCGGTCGGTGGGTCTGGCCCGGATTCGTTCGCGTCGCCTGCCGGGGCAGCCCCGACCGACCCCGCGCCCCGACCGGCCTCGGAGCCCTATCCATCCCACGAGCCGTACCCGGGCCAGCAGTACCACCCGGGCCAGGCGATGTATCCGGGCCAGCAGTACCACCCGGGTCAGGGCGGGTACCGGCCGGCGTACGCCGACGAGGGTGGCTCGGCGGGCCGGAGCCGGGCGACGCTGATCGGCGCGGTGGTGGCGGCCGGGGTGGCCGTGGTCGCGGCGGCCGGTCTGGGTGCGGTGGTGCTGACCCGCGACGACGCGCCGCCGCCGACCGGGACCACGCCGACGGCGACAGCGCCGACGGCAGCCGGGCCTCCGCCGGGCGACCTCAAGCTGCGGGACGACACGGTCACGATCACGCTGACCTGGACGGACCCGTCCGGCGGTGCGGTGCCGTTCATGGTCGCCGGCGGTCGGGCCGGGCAGGCGCTGGGGGTGATGGCCACCGTGGACCCCGGGCGGACCAGCCACACGATCAACGGGTTGAACTCCCGGGTGGACTACTGCTTCACGGTGTTGGCGGTCTACGCCACCGACAGCTTCGCCACCTCGGGGCAGGTCTGCACCGCGCGGGAGCGCGGCACCCCGACGAGCTGACCGGGACCGGATCGGCCGTCACCGAGCTGAGCTGGGCGTCCACAGCGCACACGCTCAGTATCCACAGGGGTGACCGTGCGGGTTCCCCCGTCACCGGCAGGGCCATATGATGGCACCCGGCTCAGGGGAGGGGTCGCCGCGAGGCGCGCACCTGCCACGACTCAGGGGAGGCAGCCGGCTGTGGCCACCATCGACGATGCCGTGGAGACCGACGCCCCCCGTTCGCGGTCCCGGCTGCGCGGTGGGCTGGTGACCGTCGGCACGGTGACGGCGCTGCTGGCCGCCATGGGGCTGACCGTCCTCGGGCTGGGCGCGGCGGACAACGCGGTCGCCAACTACGACGCGAGTTCGTGGCTGTGGAGCGCGGCGCGCAGCGAGCTGGCCCGGGTCAACGGGGTCACCGCCCGGGTCGACACCCGCACCGAGGTCCCCGGCGCCCGCCGGCACCCCATGCAGGTCACCCAGACCGACCGGCTGTTGATCCTGCGCGACCTGCAGAGCGGGCAGGTCAGCTCACTGGACCTGGCCACGCTGCAGCTCACCGCGACCACCCCGACCACCCCCGGCCTGGGTGTGAGCGTCGCCCTGCACGAGGACGCGGCGTTCGTCGTCGACGCCGTGCAGGGCATCGTGCGGCAGCTCGACCCGCGTTCGCTGACGCCGGTCGGCGAGCCCGTGCGCTATCCCCCGGGCATCACCGGCGGCACCTTCGACGGCGAGGGTCGTCTCTGGATCGCGGTGCCGAGCGAGGGCACGGTGTCGGCGGTGACCGCCGCGAAGCTGCCGTCCGCGCCGGCCTCGGCCGCGCCCGCCGGCGGTGGGCTCAGCCCGGAGCGGGTCGAGACGTACGACGTCGCGGAGGCCAGCCACGAGCTGGTGGTCTCCACGCTGGACGACGGGGTGGCGGTGCTCGACCGCACCGCCGGGAAGCTGGTGCGGGTGCAGCGCGGCGAGGTGCGCCCGACGCCGTTGACGCTGTCCGGGCCGGCGGCCCTGCCGGCACGCACCAGCGGGCCGCGCGTCCCGGTCACCGTGCCCGCCGAGCGGCGGGTGCTGGTGGTGGGTGACGCCGGCGAGGAGCGGGCGTTCACCGTGCCGGGCACCGGTGACCGGCTCAGCCCGGCGGTGGCCTGGGCCGACAGGTTCTACTGCGCCGACGAGGCCACCGGCACCATCTACGCCTTCGACGCGGGTGGCCAGTTGGTCGACACCGTCCGCGGCCGGGCGAACGGGCCGCTGGAGTTGGAGGTGCGGGAGAATCACCTGTTCATCAACTCCCCCGACTCGGCGACCGCGCGGGTGGTGGACGACAAACACCAGGTGCGCGAGGTCAACAAGTACGCCAACGACGTGCTCGGCGGTGACCCGCCGCCGGCTCCCCCGCCGCCGCCTCCACCGAAGAAGCCCCGGGTGGGCAAGCCGAGCGCGCCGCGGAGTGTCACCGCCGCCGCCGGCAACGCCCAGGCCCGGGTGAGCTGGCGGCCGGCCGCCGCGAACGGCGCCGAGATCATCCGGTACGTCGTGGAGGGCGCCGGCCAGCGCCTGGAGGTGGGCGCCAACCAGCGTGCGGTGGAGGTCAAGGGGCTGACCAACGGCGAGACGTACCGGTTCGCGGTGCACGCCGTGAACGCCAAGGGCGACGGCCCGTCGCGCAGCAGCAACCCGGTGACCCCGACGGCCGCGGTGCCGGATCCGCCGGCCAGCATCACGGCGCAGGAGCGGCCGGACGGCACGGTCCTGGTGAAGTGGCCGGCGGCGAACGGGCAGGGCAACAAGATCGCGAAGTACGCGGTGACGGCCAGCTCGGCGGGGACGAACGCGCCGGCCGGCGAGTCGACGAAGACGGAGCTGGTGGTGCCCGCCGGTGAACTGGAGTTCGGCACCCAGTACGCGTTCACGGTGGTGGCGGTCAACGACAAGGGCGCCGGCTCGGCGGCCTCTCCGGTCAGCAACACGGTGGTGCCGTTCGCGGCGCCCGGCCGGCCGGTCGACCTGCAGGCCGGCACGGTCGCCAACCAGCCGGGCGCGGTCACCGTGCAGTGGGCGCCGGCCGAGGCGAACGGCCGTCCGGTGACCAGGTACCTGGTGGACGTCGGTGGGCGCACCAGCGAGGTGACCGACACCCGCACCACCGTCACCGGCCTGGGCAACGGTCAGAACGTCACGGTGAAGGTGAAGGCGGTCAACGAGGCCGGGCCGGGTCCGGAGGCCACGGCCACGGCCCGTACGGTCGCCGAACCGCGGGTCACGGTGACCGGCTCGTCGGCGACGGCCACCTCGGCGACGGTGACGTTCACCGTGGACGCCGGCGGCGGTCAGGCCACCTGTTCGGTGAGCACGCCGGGCGAGCCGGCGAAGGCCGGGGCGTGCTCCAGCATCACGATGCCGGGCCTGACCCCGGGCACGAAGTACACGTTCACCGTGACCGCGAGCAACGCGGCCGGCAAGGGCACGGACACGAAGGTGCAGGACACCGCAGCGCTGTACGGCATCGCCACCTGTAACAACGGGCCGGACGGCGACCAGCGGACCTACTGCAACAGGGACGTCGACGGCCGCAACGGCAACGAGATCTTCAAGGTGGCCCGCCAGGACAACGACCAGCAGGTCGGCTGGGCGGAACCGGGCACTCGGCTGAAGGCGTACTGCAAGAAGTCCGGCACCAACGTCGACTCGTGGATCTACAACAACCAGAAGCAGAGCACCTGGTGGGTGCAGGTCGAGTACAGCGGGAAGAACTACATTCCCTGGGCCTGGCTCAACCTGGAGGGCGGCGACAACATCAACGTCCTGCCCACCTGCTGAACCACCCAGGCAAGGAGCACCACCGACCGTGAACACCCACGAGCCGCTCACCCAGCCGGAGGTGCAGGGCTTCGCCGCCCTGGCCGCCCGGCTGGCCGAGAACGTCAACGCGGTGGTGCTCGGCAAGCCGCAGGTGGTCCGGCTGGCGCTGACCGCGCTCTTCGCTCAGGGTCACGTGCTCCTGGAGGACGTCCCCGGAGTCGGCAAGACGACCCTGGCGCGGGCCATCGCCGCCACCGTGAAGGGTGAGTGGCGCAGGATCCAGTTCACGCCCGACCTGCTCCCCTCGGACGTGTCCGGGGTGACGATCTTCAACCAGGCGACCCGCGACTTCCAGTTCCATCCGGGGCCGGTCTTCGCCAACATCGTCATCGCCGACGAGATCAACCGGGCGTCGCCGAAGACCCAGTCGGCGCTGCTGGAGGTGATGGAGGAGCGCACCGTCACCGTGGACGGGGTGCGGCACCCGGTGCCGGAGCCGTTCCTGGTGGTGGCCACGCAGAACCCGGTGGAGATGGACGGCACCTACCGGCTGCCCGAGGCGCAGTTGGACCGTTTCCTGGTCAAGCTCTCCGTCGGCTACCCGGACGAGGCGGTCGAGGTGGAGGTGCTGCGCGGCGCGACCGTCCGCTCCCCCGAGGCGCTCGCCCCGGTCACGGACACCGCCACCGTCGGGGAGATGGTCCGGATGGCCCGCCGGGTGCACATCGCCGAGCCGCTCTACGCGTACGCGGTCCGGCTGGCCGCCGCCACCCGCACCCACCAGCACGTGCGGGTCGGGGTCAGCCCTCGGGGTGTGATCGCGTTGACGCGGGCGGCGTGCGCGTACGCGCTGATCGACGGTCGAGGTTGGATCATGCCGGAGGACCTGAAGGCGCTCGCCGAAGCGGTGTTCGCGCACCGGCTGCTGCTCACCCCCGACGCCCAGGTGCGCGGGTTGACCGCCGGGGAGGTGCTGCGCCAGGCCATCGCCTCGGTGCCGGTGCCGCTGCCGTCGGGGCAGCCGGCTCCGGTGCAGGGCTGACCGGCAGCAGCGGCATGGGGATCACCGCCCGGGGAATCGGGCTGCTCGTCGCCGCCGTCGTGCTGCTGGGCGTGGGTTTCCGGTTCGCGTACCCCGAGTTGACGCTGCTCGGCGCGGCAGCCGGCGCGGCCGTGGGCTACGCGGCGCTGACCGCGGCCTGGCGGCCCCGGCTAACGGTGACCCGCCGCGCCGACCCGGACCGGGTGGCCCGCGGCGAACCGGCGAGCATGACGCTGACCGTCCGCAACACCGGCCGGCTGCGCTCGGCGAACCTGCTGGCCGAGGACCGGTGCGGGGCCCGCACGGTGCCGGTGCCGCTGCTGCGCCTGCGACCCGGCCGGGACACCGAGGTCCGCTACGACGTGCCGACGCACCGCCGAGGCGTGGTGCCGGTCGGGCCGCTGCGGGTGACCCGGCGCGACCCGCTGAGCCTGGTGGCGCTGGCCCGCCCGTACGGTGCGACGACGCCGGTATGGGTGCACCCCCGGATCCACCCGCTGACGGCGGTGCCGACCGGGGCGGGACGCAGCCTCGACGGCCGGGTGGACGGGGTGCCGCACGGGTCGATCACGTTCGACTCGCTGCGGGAGTACGTGGTGGGCGACGAACTGCGTCGGGTGCACTGGCGGACCAGCGCCCGGGTCGGCGAGCTGATGGTGCGGGAGAACGTCGACACCAGCCTTCCCCGCCTGGTCGTGCTGCTGGACAATCGCGCCGCCGCGCATTCGCAGCGGGTGGACGGGGTGGCGGAGTCGTTCGAGTCGGGCTGCGAGGCGGCCGCGTCGATCGTCACCGCCGCGCACCGCGCGGACCTGCCGGTGCTGTTGCTGCTGGTCGCCTCGGAGCCGGCGGCCACCCAGCGACAGCGGGCCGACGATGACGTGGACGGCGGCGACCCGACCGGCGGGCAGCCGCTCGGGCCACTGGACCGGCTCGCCGCCGCCGGGCTGTCCGGCGACGACGACGCGCTGCGCGCGGCCACCACCCGGCTGCGCCAGGACCGGCTCGGCGACACGCTGATCTTCCTGACCGGGCCGGGTGGCCGCGCCGAGCTGGGGCACGTCGGCGCGTTGCGCGGCGCGTACCCGTCGGTGGTGGTCGGGGTGTTCGGCGCGGCCGAGCCGACACCGCCGGGCACGGCGGGCCTGGTCGTGGTCGACGCGGCCGACGGCGCGCAGTTCGCCGCCGAGTGGGACGGGGTGCGCCGGTGGTGACGGGCGTCGGCCCGCCGCGGCACGGCGGTGCGGGCACCGTCGACCCGACGGACCGTGGACCGGGCCCGGACGACCGTGGACCGGGCCCGGACGACCGTGGACCGGGGTCGGGCGCATCGCCGGACGGCTCGGCGGCGAGGCGCGCCGGCCGGGCCGGAAGGGTGCTGCGGGCGGTCGTCGTCCCGCTGGCGTTGATCGGCCTGACCGCGTTGGCCGGGGTGGTGCTCGGCCGGGTGTACGCGGGCAGCCTGCTGACCCTGCTGGTCGTCGGCTCCGCGGCCGGTTCGGTGCTGGTCAGCGTTGCCGCGCGGCGGCTGCCGTCCTGGCTGGTCGCACCGGTGTCGGTGGCCGCGATGGCCGGTTGGACCCTCTGGTCGCTGCGGGTGGCGGCCTCCCGCGCGGACCTGCCGGGCGGTCTGCTGGAGGTGACCGCCGACGCCGCGCGCAACGGCATTCCCCGGCTGCTCACCGCGATGATTCCGGTGGAGCCCACGCCGGACACGGTGCTGGTGCCGGTGGTCGCCGCCTGGCTGGCCGGGCTGGCGGGCGCGGAGGTGGCGCTGCGCACCGGCCGGGTGCTGCTGGGCTACCTGCCGGCGGCGGGGCTCTACGCCGCCGCCCTCTACGTGGTCGGCCCGAACGCCGAACCGGCGATCGGGGCGACGCTGGCGTTCGTCGCGGTCGCGGCGGTCGGCCTGGCGGCACCCACCGCTGCGTCACCGGCCGGTGGTGATCCGAGCGCCGACCTGGCTCCCCGGGTACGCGCGGCGGTGCGGGTGCGGCTCGCGGTCAGCGCGGCGCTCGGGGTGGCCGTGGTGGTCGGGTTGGTCGCACTGCTCGGCCCGGTGGTCGCCGACCAGGTCGACGGTCGGCCGGTGGATCCCCGCCGGTACGTGGAACCGCCGCAGGTGCAGACGCTGGACGAGAACCCGCTGATCCGGATCTCCGGTTGGGCGCTGAACCCGGAGCAGAAGCTGCTCGACGTGAGCACGGTCCGCTCCGGTGCCGCCGCGCCCAGCGCTGGTGCGGGTCCGGATGGAGGCACCGGCGAGGGGCCGGCCGCGCCGGGCGACGCCGCTGGCAGTGTGCGGATCCGGCTGGCGGTGCTCAGCGACTACGACGGGGTCACCTGGCGGGTCGGCGCGACGTACCGCAACGCCGGCCGGATCCTGCCGCCCTCGACGCCGGCCCGGGACAGCACCGTGGAGACGGTCCAGCAGCAGATCACCGTGGCCGAGCTGAGTGGCCGGCTGCTGCCCGCCGTGGCCACGCCCCTCGAGGTCAGCGGCGCCCGGGTGGCGTACGACCCGGCGACCGGGACGCTGATCCGGCCGGAGGGGCTGGCCCCGGGGCTGCGGTACACGGTGACCTCCGCGCGCGAGCGCCCCGACAACAACCTCCTCGCCACGGCGAACGTGCCCGCCGGCGCGGAGGTGGCCCGGGTGTTGCGGGTCGCCGACGGGGTGCCCGACCCGCTGCGCCGGCTGGCCGCACAGCTCGCCGAGGAGAACGGCGCCCCCTACGCGCGGGCCGCGGCGATCGAGCAGTTCCTGGCCGAGCACTACCGCGTGGTGGCGGACGCCCCGAGCGGGCACGCGTACCCGAACCTGGGTTTCTTCCTCTTCGGGCCGCGCAACGCCGGCGGGCAGGAGGGCACCTCGGAGCAGTTCGCCGCCGCGTTCGCGGTGCTCGGGCGGCTCTCCGGGTTGCCCACCCGCGTGGTGGTGGGCTTCGAGTCCAGCGGGCAGGGGCCGGTACGGGCCGGCGACGCGTACGCCTGGCCGGAGGTGCTCTTCGACGGGTTGGGCTGGGTGGCGTTCAACCCGCTGCCCCGCCCGGACAACGAGCCGAGGCCGGTGGAGGAGGACTTCCGCCCGACGCCGGAGGACCCCCCACCCTCGGAGGCACCGGCGCCCACCGTGGAGGCGACGGCGTCGCCGGAGCCGGTGGCCGCCCCCGACGGGCCGATCGACCGGGGCGGCGTGTCCACACCGGTGCTGGTGGCCGGGGGCAGCGGTGGCCTGCTGCTGCTGGTGGGGGCGGTGCTGCTCACCCTGCTGGCGATGCGCCGCTCCCTCACCCGCGCCCGACTCGGTCGGGGCGACCCCGGCCAGCGCATCGCCGGCGCCTGGCGGGAGGTCACCGACGCGTTGCATCTGGCCGGTCGGCCGGTCGGCCATGACCTGGCAGCCACCGAGGTGGCCGGCCAGGCCCGGCAGGCCCTCGCCGACGCCCTGATCGCCACGCGTCGCGACCAGCCCGGTCCGCCGGCCGGTGACACCGAGACCGGCCGCAGCGCCGGTACGGCAGAGGCCGCGGGCATGGGCGCCGGTGGCGTCGACGAGCTGGCGGACCTGCTCAATGAGGTGGGCTTCGCCCCGGGCGCGGCGACCCCCGCCCAGGCGACCCGGGCGGCCGAGGTGGCCTCGGCCTACGTGGCCACGTTGCGCGCCGCCCGCCCCTGGTGGCGCCGCCTGCTGTGGTCCACCCACCCGGCGCCGCTACGCCGCCGCCCGACCGACCGCTCCCCACGGTGATCAAGAGCTTTGCGTCACCGCCGGACCCGTCCCTGACGCCAACCTCTTGATCACCTGAGAGGGGTCGGGGGCGGGCCGAGGGCGTTAGGCCGTTAGGCGGCGGATGAGTTTGCGGAGGCCGGCCTGCCAGCCGTCGGGGTCCTCGGCGCGGCGGCGCGCGTAGTCGGCTACCTCCGGGTGCGGCAGGATCAGGAAACGCTCCTCGGCCAGCCCGGCGATGGCTGCCTCGGCGACCTGGTCGGGGGTGAGCACCGCGCCGGAGGCCTCGATCACCCGGGCGCCGAGATGGCCCGCACGGATCCCGTCGGCGAGCATCGGGGTGTCCACGCCCTGCGGGCAGAGCGCGCTGACCCGGATGCCCCGGTCCCGGTAGGTGATGGCCAGCCACTCGGCGAACCCCACGGAGGCGTGCTTCGTCGCGGTGTACGCGGCATCGCCCACCGCCGTCAGCACACCCGCCGCCGAGCAGGTGTGCAGCAGGTGGCCGCCGCCGCGGGAGAGCATCCCGGGCAGCACCGCCCGCGCCGAGTAGACATGGGCGAGGACGTTGACGCGCCAGGCCCGGTCCCAGCCGGCGTCGTCGACCTCCACTCCCCCGCCGGTGGTCACTCCCGCGTTCGCGCAGAACAGGTCGATGCGCCCGTACCGCCGCTCGGTGTCGTCGACCAGCGCACGGACCTGGTTCTCGTCGGTGACGTCGAGGGCGGTGGCGTGCGCGACCGGGCCGATGCCCTCGGCGACCGCGCGGGCCGCGTCGGCGTCCAGGTCGGCGATCACCACGGCGGCGGCGCCCTCGGCGGCGAAGCGGCGCGACAGTGCCGCCCCGATACCGCCGGCGCCGCCGGTGACCACCACGATCCGGTCGGTGAGGTTCACGTCGACGCTCCCACGGGGTCGGTGCCCAACTGGGCGATGAGGGTGGTCAGTGCGGCCGCGCCGCCGGCGGTGACCTCCGGGGTGGGCAGCAGCGCGAAGACGGGCACGTCCACGCCGGCGTCGGCGTAGCGGCGCACCTGGGCGCGGCACTGCTCCGGTGAGCCGTGCAGCACCAGCGCGTCGACCACCTCGTCCGGCACGGCCGCGCTGGCACCACGCCGGTCACCGGCGGCCCAGGCCTCCCACATCGGCGCGAGCACCTGGTCGCGACCGAGCCAGCGGTGGAACTCGGCGTACGCCGGGACGGTGAGGTAGCTGGTGATCAGCCGGCGGCCGAGTGTCCGGGCGTAGGCGGCGTCCTCGGTGGGGCAGACGAAGATCCGGGCGGCGACCTCGAAGCCTTCGCGGCGCTCGCCCAGCTCGGCGAGGGCGCGCGGCACGTCGTCGGCGCCGAGCCAGTTGAGGATGACGCCGTCGGCTTCCGCGCCGGCCAGCCGGAGCATCCCCGGGCGCAGCGCGGCGAGCAGGATCGACGGCGGCACCGCCGGCGGCCGTTCCAGGGTGAACCGGCGCACGGTGAAGGTGTCGTAGACCTCGTCCACGGTCTCGCCGCGCAGCGCGGCGCGCAGGAAGCGCAGGACGTCCCGGGTCCGCCGGAACGGCTCCTCGAACCGCACCGCGTTCCAGTCCCGGACCAGCACCGGCGAGGACGCGCCGATGCCGAGCGAGAACCGGCCCGGCGCGGCCTCGGCCAGCGCCGCCGCACTCATCGCCAGCAGCCCGGGCCCCCGGGTGAAGACGGGGGTGATCGCGGTGCCCAGCCGCAGCCGGGGCTGCCACGCCGCGGCGAGCGCCAGCGGGGTGAACGCGTCGGTCCCGGCGACCTCGGACGACCAGACGTCGGTGAACCCGGCCCGGTCGAGCGTCGCGTAGACCGCGGCGTGGTCGGCCAGCGGGATCCCGCCCAGCGGCACCGTCATGCCCCATCGATTCGTCACCGATCGATCGTGCCCGTTGACGGGGTCCACGAGCAAGATCTCCGGGATGGCCGGATTTACCGGTACCGGGCAGCCCGGACACCGGGCGGTGCTACGACTGCCACGTGGAGCGAACCGACGGCGCAGGCCGCTGACCATGGGTTCTGAGGCATCGGGACGCCTGCAACCGGTGCGCGCGGGCGCCGTTCCCGACCGGGCGACCTTCCTGGAACTCTTCTTCGACCTGGTCTACGTCTTCGCGCTCACCCGGATCTCGGCGCGCGCGTTCGAGGACCTGACAAGCGAGCCGGGCCGGGTGCACGGCTGGGCGGCGATCACCGGGAGCGGCAAGACGCTGCTGTTGCTGCTGGCACTCTGGGCGCTCTGGCAGGGCACCGCGTGGACGACCAGTCGCTACGACCCGTACAAGGTGCCACTGCAGGCCGTCGTGATGATCGCGTTGGTGTGCAGCATGGTGATGGGGGTGGCGACCCCGCGGGCGTTCAGCCAGACCGGGTTGATGTTCGCGCTGGCGTACGTGGTGGCGCAGGTGTCCCGGCCGCTGATCCTGTCGCTCAAACTGGGCCCGCACGAGTACCGCCGGCTGAAGGTGCGGATGACGGTGGTGTACGCCACCAGTGGCGTGTTCTGGATCGGTGGCGCGCTGCTGCCGACCAACGCGCAGGTGGTGCTCTGGACGCTGGCGCTGGCCATCGAGTACGTGGCGGGCCGGTTGGGCTGGCCCGTGCCGGGACTGGGCCGGTCGTCGATGTCGAAGTGGGACATCGCCGGGGAGCACCTGGCCGAGCGTTACCAGCAGTTCTTCCTCATCGCGCTGGGCGAGACGATCCTGGTGGCGGGCTTCGCGTACAGCAAGGGGCCGTACCAGCCGGCGCACGCGGCGGCGTTCGCGTTCGCGCTTGCCAGCTCGATCGTGCTGTGGCGGATCTACTTCCAGCGCGCCGGGCAGATCCTGGGCGAGGCCGTCGCGCAGGCCCGGCACCCGGCCAACATCGGCCGGTCGGCGGCGGACACCCACCTGCTGATGGTGATCGGCCTGGCCGCCAGCGCCGTCGGCTACGAGCTGATCATCGAAAATCCGATGGAGCGCATCCCCGGTTCGTGGCTGGCGATGGTGCTCGGCGGGCCGACGCTGTTCCTGGCCGGCCGGGCCCGCTTCGAGTACGAGGTGTTCGGGCGGGTCTCCCCGTCCCGGTGGCTCGCCATTCTGGCGCTGGCGGCGGTGGCGGTGCCGCTGCTGTTCCTGCCCGGGCTGGCGGCGACCGGCACCGGGGTGGTGGTGCTGGCCGCCGTGGCGGTCACCGACGCCCGCAGAGCCCGTGGCACCCCACCGGAGGCGGCGGCGACACCGTTCTGAGTCATCGAAGCACGGCGATGTCGTCTCCGGGGGGCAGGTTAATCTCGGCGGGTGACCTTCTCCCTCGTGGCCCGCTCTGCCGACGGCCGTTCGCACGGCGTCGTCGTGGCCAGCAAGTTCCTCGCCGCCGGGGCGCTGGTGCCGGCCGCGGAGGCCGAGATCGGCGCGCTGGCGACCCAGGCGCACGTCAACCTCGCCTACCGCCCGCAGGGGCTGACCCTGCTGCGCACCGGGGTGCCGGCTGCCGACGTGGTGGCCGGCCTGGTCGCCGCCGACGCCGAGCGGGAGCACCGCCAGCTCGGCGTGGTCGGGGCCAGCGGGCCGGGCGCCAGCTGGACGGGCCCTGCCTGTCACCCGTGGGCCGGCGGTCGGACCGGCGACGGTTGGGCCGCGCAGGGCAACATCCTTGCCGGCCCGGAGGTCGTCGACGCGCTGGGCGACGCCTGGCTGGCCGGCGCGGCGCTGCCGTTCGCCGAGCGGCTGGTCGCCGCGCTGCGCGCCGGTGACGAGGCCGGCGGCGACCGCCGGGGGCGGCAGAGCGCCGGCCTGCTGGTGGTCGAACGCGGCGCCGGGTACGGCGGCAGGAGCGACGTGCTGGTCGACCTGCGGGTCGACGATCACCCCGATCCGGTCGCCGAGCTGGGTCGGCTGCTCGCCGTGCACACCCTGCTGTTCAGCCGGCCCGACCCGGCCACGCTGCTCGACCTGAACGGCGCCGTCGCCGACGAGGTGGCGACGTTGCTCACCGCGCTGGGCCATCCGGTGGCCGGCGACGGGCCGGAGGCGGCACTGGTCTCCTGGGCGGGGCTGGAAAACCTGGAGGAGCGGCTCGTGCCGGGTCGGATCGACCCGGTGGTGCTGACGCACCTGCGCCGCGTCGCCCCGCACGTGCCCGCACCGCGCTCGGCGAGCTGATCGGGGTCAGCTGCCGAAGGCGAGCCAGCGGAAGCCGGCGGCGTCGACGGCCGCCCGTTCCGCGCCGCTGAGCGCCGCCCGCCCGGTGGTCTTGCGGATCAGGGTCAGCCGGTCCCAGCGCAACTCGGCCGGCACCGCCCGCCCACCGGTGAGCAGGTCGGCGATCACCTCCGCCGCGGGCGCGGTGAGCCAGGGCGGCCGGTCCAGCGCGGCGGCCAGGTCCAGGCCGTGCACGCCGACCTCGACGACCCGGGTCCGCAGAAACTCGGTGAGGCGCATCGCGTCACCGTGCCGGGTCCGTACCACCTGTCCGGGCGGGGCTGCGGCGACCGCGGCGTCAGCGGCCCGCCAGACCCGGTCGAGGTGGGTCAGCGCCTCCTGGTCCACCTGCCGGGCGTCTCGCCGGCCTCCGGCGATCCGGGCCGCGTCCACCTCCGGGGTGAACTTCGCCGCGCCGAAGTAGGCGGCGGCGTCCACCTGGGCAGTGGGCGGGGCGGGTGCGGCGAGCATGTCGGTGACCCGGCCGACGCCGGTGCGCACGTGCGCGATCAGCTCCCGCACCGTCCACGGCGGGCAGCCGGTCGGCCGGTCGAGGTCCGTCTCGTCCAACTCGGTCAGGATCCCGGCCAGTCGGGCGCACTCGGCGCGGAACGCCGCGCGGACCAGATCCACGCGCCGCTCAGCCCTTGACCCGCGGCACCAGCCGGTGCACGACGCTGAGCACCAGCGCCATCACCACGGCCATCGTGCCGGCGATACCCGCGGCGCTCCCCGCGTACGCGACGAAGAGCGGTCGGCGGCTCAGCTCGTCCGGCCCGGTGCCGCGCAGATCGACCAGCCAGGACAGGGCCAACCCGCAGGTGATCAGGGCGAGCACGCCGGCCGCCCCGAGCAGCAGCGCGGCGAGGCGGTGCGCGTCGCCCGGGGCGACCTCGGCCTGCTCGCGCTGGGTGATCAGCAGGACCAGCCCGGCCAGCGCCGCCCAGACGCCCACGACCAGGTACGCGGCGACCGCGTCACTGGGCCGGTGCCAGCCGGCGGAGAGGGTGGCCACCCCGGCGGCGGCGGCGTACGCGGCGGCGAGGAAGGCGCCGACGGCCCGCACCTTGCGCGGCAGCACGAGAACCAGCGCGACCGCCACCGCCGCCGCCACCGTCGTGTGCCCGCTGGGCAGGCTGTTGCCCACGGCGGCCCGCTCGGGGTCGAGGCCGTAGTCGGGCCGGCTCAGCCCGTACTTGAGCAACTGGGTGGAGACGTTCGCTCCGGCGATCAGCAGGGTCGCGGTGATGGCCAGGGCGATCCGCCCCCGGATGAGGGCGATGAACCCGATCATCGCGGTGGCGGCCAGCAGGGAGACCACCGACATCGCGTTGAGGAGTTTGTCCACCGGGCCGTCGATGCGGTCCTGGCCGATCCGGTTGCCGGTCAGCGCGACGGTGTCGACCCACTGGCCGATCTCGGTGTGCACGGCCACCCGCCAGACGACGAGGAAGATGACTGTCTGGACAAGGGCCAACACGACCAACCAGACCGCCGTCCAACCCCTTGCCGTCGCACGCATCCGCACACCGTAGCGGCAGGTGTCGGCACGCCGGCGGGTGGCCCACCGACGGTCGGTGGATAGGTTGGAGCGGAGGCGAGGAGGTGGCGGTGGGCGGCACACCGGAGCAGGACGCCGGCCGGGCCGCGCCGGGCGCGGACAAGCAGACCGGGGTCCCTGGCGGGCCGGCTGGCGGCGAGTCGTTGGCGGATCTGCTGGGCGGCCGGCGGGGTGCCGTCGATGCCACGCTGCCACCGCTGGCGTTCGCGGCGGGCTGGCTGCTCGGCGGCGAGTCGCTGTGGGCCGGGGTCGGCGCGGCGGTGGCCGTCGGCGGGGTGGTGGCCGGCGTGCGACTGCGTCGCGGTGACCGGCCGCGCTCGGTGCTGATCGGCCTGCTCGCCGTCTGCGTCGCGGCGTTGATCGCGCTGCGCACCGGCCGGGCCGAGAACTTCTTCCTGATCCAACTGCTCTCCAACGCCGCCAGCGCGTTGGCCTGGGCGGTCAGCATCGTGGTGCGGTGGCCGCTGCTCGGGGTGCTGGTGGGTGCGGCGCTGGGTCAGCGGGCCAGGTGGCGGCGCGACCCGGTGCTGCTGCGCGGGTACGGCCGGGCTAGCTGGGTGTGGACGGCGACGTACGTGCTGCGGGTGGCGGTGTTCGTGCCCCTGTATCTGAGCGGGCAGGTGCTCGCGCTGGTGGTGGCCCGGGTCGCCCTGACCTGGCCGCTGGTCGCGGCGGCTCTGGCGCTGAGCTGGGTGGTGCTGCGCCGGTCGCTGCCGCCCGGGCACCCCGGGTTGCGTCACCCGGTCACCGATCAGCCGGCCCCACCTCCCGCGCCGAACCCGGGGGCGTTGCCGAGGGGCAAATAAGTGGAGAGGCCGCCACGGGGGGAGCGGCCTCTCCGGTGACGTACGTTACTCCGTCGCCGTCACCGGTGTGATCCCGTGACGGCCCGAATTTCTGGGCTTTTTCGCGGCAGCCTCCAGTCCGGGCGGTGGGGCGGGCCGACCGATCCGCTGCGTTGGCCGGATGGCCGGCCCACCCCGGCCTGACCGTGGGAGTCAGGCCGTTCGCCGGCCGGGTCCCGATCCCCCGGCCCCGGCCGGACCCCGGGAGCGGGCGGCGCGCACGCCACCCCCTCCCGGAGGGCTGTCAGCCGTTCGGGAACAGGTTGCCGTAGTCGGCGTACGCCATGGCGACGTCGGCCTGCGCCCAGAACCGGTGGTAGTTGAAGCTGGGCTCCGCCCCGCCGTTCAGGTACGCCTGCACCTTGGGCCAGTCCGGGTCGTTCTTGTAGAAGGACCGGATGTCGAGGAAGCTCTTGCCAGCGGCGATGGCGTCGCCGTTGGGCATCTTCCCCGTCCAGCCCGGCGGGACGTAGAGGCCCTGCCCGCTGGCGGCGTCGTAGGTGTCGTCGAAGCGCCGGTAGTCGCCGCGCTTCTCGGTGGTGGAGACACCCTTGGCGTCGCTGGCCGCGTGGAGCGCGTCGAGCAGACCCTTGGCGGTGTTCTTGGCCGCCACGTTGCCCGACTTGGCGGCGTACGCGATGAGGGTTCGGGCGTAGGCGGCGGCGACGCCGACGTCCTGCCCCTTGACGGTGACCTCGACGTGCAGGTCGGTGTTGGGTTGCGGGCTGGCCGGGTTCCAGGTGGTCGGTTGGCCGGTCCACTTCATGTCCGACGGGATCGACCAGTTGGCGCCGACGGTGGTGTTGGCGATCGCCCAGGGCACCCACTTGTCGAGCAGCGCCTTGGCCTTGGCGTTGCCGGTCTGCTGGTACAGCTCGGCGATCCGCTGCATCGACCAGGCCTGCATGCCGAACCACTGGTTGGACGGCGGGTCGTTGTAGACCGGGTCGACGTCGTAGTACATGCCGTAGAAGGTGCTGGTGCCGGCTGGCGGCTGGCCGTAGTTGCCGCCCCAGCTGTTGGTCGCGCCGCCGGCGATGCCGCCCTCGGCGGACTGCAGCCAGGTGTAGAACTCCAGCTGCCGTTCGAAGCTCTTGGTCCAGTCGGCGACGGCGGTCGGCGACTGGGGCTTGAGCTCCGGGGTGTTGGTCAGCGCCCAGGCCGCGAACGGGTTCTGGTAGCCGAAGTGGTTGTGGCTGGAGCCGATCCGCCAGGACCAGTTCTGGCTGGTCTCGTACGCTCCGCCCCAGGCGTAGTACCAGGACATCAGGTAGTGCGCGGAGTCCTTGCCGCTGCCGGCCGGGCAGGCGCTGGCGCCGACGCAGTTGCCGATCTTCTTGAAGTACTTGTCGAACATCGAGTAGCGCAGGTAGTCGCCCATCTTGGCGGCCTTCGCCACGGTGGCCGCGACGTCGGCCTGCTTGCCCTGCGCCTTGGCCCAGGTCAGTGCCCAGTACGCGGCCTGCACGGCGCGGGCGTCGGCGTCCGGGGCGTTGGTGTACTTCCACTGCTTGGCCGGGGCCGCCGACTCCTTGACGAACAGGTCGAGGTAGCCGTACTGACCGCCGGCGGTGAACGTGTCGCAGGACGGCTGCGGAACGGTCTCCCAGACCGACTCCTGGGTGCCCCGCTGGAACGTGTTGATGTACGCGGGCCGGGTGGTCTTGTCGCCGCAGCGGCCGAAGCCGTACGTGTTGTCCACGTCGATCAGCCAGTGCATGCCGTAGATGTCACCGGTGCCGTAGGTGGACTGGAGTTCGCCGCGCAGCGGGTCCTGACCGACCGGCACGTTCGCCTCCAGGGCGGACGGGTACTGGCTGGGCAGGTCGTGCTCGGCGGCGTACTGGGCGGTCCCGGCGGCCCCAGCCGTGGGCTGGTCTGAGTGATTCGGAATTATATATTTCTCCATCACCGTCCAGGCGTTGTTGAACGGTGCCCAGTTCTGCGTGACGCGGCCGTACTGGGCCTCCAGCCAGAGCCAGAAGCTGAACGCCTCCGAGGTGGTCTCGTGCCCGTGGTCGGGCGCCTCGACGATCAGCGTCTCCACCGAGTGGTACGGCACGCCCTCGGGGCTGAAGTACCCCGAGTTCTTGATCTTGCCGTACTGGTCGAGGAAGCGCGCGGTGTAGACGTTGTCGCCGCCCGGAACGTCGTTGTCCGCCTCGGTCGCGGTGACGGCGAGCGGGGCGTAGCCGGTCGCCGAGGCGGTGACGGTGGCGGTGCCGCCGGCGGTGTCGGCGTCCTCGGCCGCCGCGACGGTGACCGCGACCCCGGTGTTCCAGTTGCTCGGGGTGAGGCTGACCGTGGCGGGCGAGACGGTGATGTCGGCGTCGCCGGTGCGGGTCAGGGTGACCGGCACGGTGGCCGCCGGGGCGGCACTGAGCTTGAGGTTGACCGTGGAGCTGCCGCCCTCGGCGACGGTGACCGCCGACGGTGTGGCGATCAGCGTCGGCCCGGAGGCCGCGCCCACGGTGAACGACTTCTCGGCGGTGGCGCTGAGGTTGGCGTTGTCGTACGCCTTGGCCTGGACGGTGTAGGCGCCCGCCGGCAGGTCTTCGAGGGTGTAGCCGTACGGGGCGGTGGTGTCGGTGTTGACGAGCAGGCCGTTGCGGTAGAACTCGACCTTGCTGATGGTCCCGTCCGGGTCGCTGGCGGTGGCGGTCAGCGGCACGTCGGCCGGCGCCTCGAACGGGCCGGCCGGCACGGTGAGGCCCACGGTCGGCGGCTGCTGTGGCGCGCCGCCGCAGGTGACCCCGTTGACGGCGAACGAGGTGGGCTTGGCGTTGGTGCCGGTGTAGGAGCCGTTGAAGCCGATGTTGGTGCTGGCACCGGTACCGAGGTTGCCGTTCCACGACTCGTTGGTCGCGGTGACCTGGTTGCCGGTCTGGCTCCATCGTGCCGACCAGCCCTGGGTGACCCGCTGGTTGCCGGGGAAGGCGAACGTCAGCGTCCAGCCGGTGACCGGGTCGCCGAGGTTCCTGATCGTCACGTTGGCGCTGAAGCCGGTGCTCCAGTCGTTGGTCGCGTAGACCACGTCGCAGGCGGGTGCGGCCTGCGCGGCGCCGGCGGGCAGGGTCACCCCGCCGGCGGCGAGCGCGGCGGCGGCGATGATCGCCACTCGACGGCGTCGTGCCAGATGTCTCATGTGCGCGGTGTCTCCTCGGACCAGGCCGGGTTGGTCCCGGCGAGGCGCCTGCCCGCGAGGGTGGTGGTGCGCGGGGAATTCGAGGCGCCGGGAAGGTGGTCGCCCCGGGCCCGGCCGGGGATCGGCGGTGCGGCCGGCGCGGGACGGGTCCCGTCGGCCGCGCTCGGGTGACCGTGACCGGAGTACGTGCTCCCGGCTGCCCTCGGTGGACCCGCGCCACGCGATGTGGCTCCTGTCGCGTTGAATCGACAGTCTGCCATGGAAGCGCTCCCACAACAAGCACGCGACGGGACGGAGCAGAGCCTTGTTTCGATCTCGTTTTGGGTCTTTCACAAAGCCGTGACGGGGGTTACAGTCGCAGCATCGTCGATGGGAGCGCTTCCATCGATGAAGGTTCCAACAAGAAGATCACCGGGACCGTCTCTGACGGGCCGCGGGGAACCAGCCCGAGGGCCGACGACGGGCCAGCCCGGACGCCGTCGTCAGCCATCATCCCGCCACAGGGAGGGAGGTGGAACCAGAGCCACTCGCGTGGCCCGGCTCCCGCGCGACACGCACGGCAGGACCGACATTCCGCCCGTGTGTGTGCAGTTACGGTGGGGACGGGGGTTGCCCTCCCCCGTCCCCACACTAAACCCCCGTACACGATGGGAAAAGAGGCCGACGGGACAGGCGCACCGCGCCGCCCGGTCGGCCTCGTTCGCTGTCCGGGGTCCGCAGCACCTCAACCCGCCACTGCCGGCCGACACGACGGCCGGCTGACCGGGCTCGCCGCCCCTGGCCTATCCTGGGAGCGCTCCCGAATCTCGGCGGTGGCCCCGTATCCACGAGGAGAATCCATGTCGATACCTACCGGGCCCGCCGGCCCGCTGCGTTTTCCCCGCGACTTCGGCTGGGGCGCGGCCACCTCCGCGTACCAGATCGAGGGCGCCGCCAAGGAGGACGGCCGCGGCGAGTCGATCTGGGACACCTTCAGCCGCGCCCCCGGGCGTACCCGCAACGGCGACACCGGCGACGTCGCCGCCGACCACTACCACCGGTACGCGGAAGACCTCGACCTGATGCGCGACCTCGGGCTGCGCAGCTACCGCTTCTCGATCTCCTGGCCGCGGATCCAGCCCGACGGCACCGGCACGCCCAACCAGCGCGGGCTCGACTTCTACCGCCGCCTCCTGGACGGCCTGCACGAGCGCGGCATCGCGCCGATGGCCACCCTGTTCCACTGGGACCTGCCGCAGGCCCTGCAGGACGCCGGCGGCTGGGAGTCGCGCGACACCGTCCACCGCTTCGCCGACTACGCCAACGCGGTCTTCCGTGCCCTCGGCGACCGGGTGCCGGTCTGGCTCACCGTCAACGAACCCAAGACCGTGGTGCAGAACGGCTACCTCAGCGGCCACCACGCGCCCGGCCGGCAGGACCCGGACGCCGCCTACCTCGTCGCCCACCACCTGCAACTCGCCCACGGGCTCGCGGTCCGCGCACTGCGCGCCGCCGGCGGCACCGGCCGGATCGGACCGGCGCTCAACCTGCACCCCTGCTACGCCGCCGACGACTCGCCGCAGGCCGCCGCGGCCGCCCGGCTCTACGACGGGTACGAGAACCGCCTCTACCTCGACTCGCTGCTCAAGGGCAGCTACCCGCAGGACGTGCTGGCCGACCTGGGCCCGCAGAGCCGAATGGTCCGCGGCATCCAGGACGGCGACCTGGCGATCATCTCCTCGCCGGTCGACCTGCTCGCCGTGCAGTACTACACGCCCATCTACGTCACCGCCGACGGCGGCACCGAGCACCGCTGGTCGACCTCCGAGGCCGAGTGGCAGCAGATCTACCCCGACGGGATGTACGACATCCTGACCCGGGTCACCCGCGACTACGGCCCGATCCCGCTCACCGTCACCGAGAACGGACTGCCCACTCCGGACACCCTGGCAGCGGACGGCACCGTCGACGACACCGGCCGGATCACCTTCCTGCGCGACCACCTCGTCGCCGTCCACCGGGCCATCGCCGCCGGGGTTCCGCTGGAGAGCTTCCACGTCTGGTCGCTGCTGGACAACTTTGAATGGGCCGAGGGGTACGACCAGCGCTGGGGACTGGTCTACGTGGACTACGCCACCCAGCGGCGGGTGCTCAAGCGCAGCGCCCACTGGTACCGGTCGGTGATCGCCGACGGCGGCCTCTGAGCGGGGCCGCCCGGTGCGGCCGGACCCGGACGGCTCGGCTCAGGTGAGCCGGTGACCGTCCGGGGCACGGCCGGACCGTCTCAGCGGGGCAGCGCCTGCTGCAACTCCGCGCGCAGCGCCGGGGTGAGCATCTCCCCCGCCTGCTTGGCCAGCCGGGCCATCTCGTAGCCGACCACGCCGATGTCCGCGTCACCCGCGGCCAGCGTGGCGAGGATCGATCCGTCCCGCACCTGCATCACCAGGAAGTAGCCCCGGCCCATCTCGACCACCGTCTGCTTGACGACGTCACCGTCGAACATCTGGGCCGCGCCCGCGGTGATGCTCATCAGGCCGGAGGTCACGGCGGCGAGCTTGTCCGCGTTGTCGCGGGGCAGGTTGTCGGAGATCGCCACCAGCAGCCCGTCGGAGGAGACCACCACCGCGTGCGCCACGCCCGGCACCCGCTCCGCGAAGGCGCTCACCAGCCAGCTCAGGTCCCGTGCCTCCTGGCTCAACGTCGTCACTGTCGTCGTCCCCCTTCATCGTGCCCCCCGGACGGTGGCACGGGTATCTCGGTGGTGTCCTCGGCCTCGGCACGCCGTACCCCGTTGTAGAGCCGGGAAAGCATGCCACTGACCGCTTCCGGGTCCAGGTCGTCGCGCACCGGCGCCGATTCCGGGCGGGCCGGGCGGGTGACCGCCGAGAGCTGTGCCATCGGCACCCGGACCGGCAGCCCCCGCTCGTTCGTGCCGGCCGTCACCGGGGTGGCCGGCGGCACGAGCGGCTGCGGCCTCGCCGGCTCGGCCGGACCCTCCCCGGACCACCAGCCGCCACCGTTGCCGGCCGGGGCCGGAGCGAGCACGTCCTCGGCGCGGACCGGTACCCCGCGGCCCTGGCGCGGCACGGCGACCCCCGGCGGCCGACCCGCCACCGGCAGGTCCAGTGGCGTCATCGCCGGCCCCGGCACACCGCCCGCACGGGTGGCCCCGGGCACCCGCTGCGCTCCCACGCCCCGAGTGCCGTTCGCCGCCAGCATCCGGGCCGGCGCCGGTGGATCCAACTCCACCGCGCCCCGCGGGGCCAGCAACGCGGCGGGCAGCACGAGCCGGGCGACGAGACCGTCCTGGCCACCGTCCAGCCGCACCCGCACGCCGAGCCGGGCGGCCAGGTGGCTGACCACGAACAGGCCCATCCGCTCGACCGCCGCGACGTCCGCGGCCGGCGGGCTGGCCAGCACCGCGTTCGCCTCGGCCAACGCGGTCGGGCTCATGCCCAGGCCGCGGTCGGCGATCTCGATCAACGCGGCGGCGGCCTCGACCCGGGCGGTCACCACCACGACAGTGTCCGGGCGGGAGAACGCCGTCGCGTTCTCCAGCAGCTCGGCCAGCATGTGCACCAGCTCACCGACGGCGTGCCCGACCACGTGCACGTCGCCGACCGACTCCAGGCGGACCCGCTGGTACTGCTCGATCTCGGCGGCGGCGGCCAGCAGCACCGCACCCAGGCCCACCGGCCGGTTCCAGCGGCGGGTCGAGTCGGTGCCGGCCAGCACCAGCAGACTCTCGTCGTTGCGGCGCATCCGGGCGGCCAGGTGGTCCAGCTTGAACAGGTTCTCCAGCTGGTCCGGGTCGCTCTCCTCGCGCTCCAGATCGTCCAGCAGCTCCAACTGGCGCTCCACCAGCACCTGGCTACGGCGGGCCAGGTTGACGAACATCGCGTTGACGTTGCGCCGCATCGTCGCCTGCTCGACGGCGACGGTGACCGCGCTGCGGTGCACCGCGACGAACGCCTCGGCCAGCTCGCCGATCTCGTCGAGCGAGCGGACCACCGCCGGTGCGACCTCGATGCCGGGCACCCCGCCGGTGACGGTCCGCAACCGGTCCAGCGCGTCGGGCAGCTCGACCTGCGCGATCCGCAGCGCCTGGCTGCGCAGCAACCGCATCGACCGGGCGACCGACCGGCCGACGAGCAGTGAGATCAGCAGAGCCACCAGCAGCACCGCGACGATCCCGCCGACCACCAGCAGCGTGGTCCGCAGCTGCCCGGCGCTGACGTCGTCGGCCTGCCGCACGGCGTCGTCCAGCACCCCCGCCTCGACCTGCCGCAGCAGCTCCTGGCGCTGCTGGCTGGCCGCCCACCACTGCTCCGACGGCAGCACCTCGGGCGGCGCGTCACCGGCCGGCAGGCTGCGCTCCTCCAGCCGGGTGGCGACCAGGAACATCGGATCCACCGAGCTCTCGTCGTACCGGCGGATCTGGTCGGTGGTCGCGGCCACCCGGAACGCGCCGAGCGCCGTCAGTTGCTGGGCGCGCAGGTCGGTCAGGAGCACGCGGTCCTCGGTGCCGTACCGGCCGGCCCGCGAGGCGGCGTAGAGCTGGGCCCGCACCCGGGAGGAGAGCTCCTTGACCCGGGCGAGCTGGACGTAGCGCAGCACCGCGTCGCTCAACGCCGGCTGCTCCTGACCCGGCGTCGGCTCCGCCAGCAGGTCGAGCAGCGCGTCGACGGCCCGGTGGTAGTTGCTCAGGATGGTGTCGTTGCTGAGCACCGCGGGCGGGATGGCCGGACGGATGTCCTCCACCTGGTCGTACGCCTCGAGCACCTCGGAGAAGGCGACCCGCCAGGACGCGTCGGCGTCGGCCAGCGGCTCGGCCGCCCGGCGCAGGTCCACGATGGCCCGGTCGGTGGCCGACTGCAACGGCTTCAGGACCGTGGCCGCGGCCTCCCGGTCGCCGCCGCGGCGCAACTCCCCCAACTCCCCCGCGGAGCGGTCCCGCTCCTGCTGGAGCTGGTGCACCACCGCGGTGATCTGCCGGCCGATGCCGACCTGCCGGGCGAAGTCGTTCAGCGCGGTCGTCCGCCCCACCAGTGCACTCGTCTGCACCCCGGCGAGCACCAGGAACGCCACCGACGGCACCACCAGCACGGTGGCCAGCTTGGTGCTCATCCGCCAGTCCCGCAGCCGGAAGGGCGAGCGGCGGCGGTGCGGGACAACACGGACGTCGAAGCGGCGCCGGCGATGGTTCGACACCGCGCCGTTCGCCGGGTCGGGACCTACCGCCACCCCTGCCTCCTCCGTCCTGCCGCGTCCACCGCGGTCCGGGGAGCGCAGTCCATCCAACCAGGCTCGGGAGCGCTGTCAACGGCCCGAACGTGGGGGAAGTTCAGGAAGGATACTGCGGGTGGGAACGTCATGTCGTGGTCGGTAAGACCAGCTCGTCCGTCCGGCCGATGTCGGCGAGCTCGACGGCCTCCTCGTAGCGCCCCAGCGCCACCAACGCCGCGCCGGTCGCGCCGATCTCCGGGTTGCGCTGGTGCGACACCGGTCGCGGCGCGAGGGCGCTCGCGAAAGCCTGCCGCCACCACACCGAGGCGGCCATCGCACCGCCGCCCAGCACCACGTCCACACCTCTGTCGATCGTGGACTCCAGCACCGCGAGGTCCTCGGCGACCAGCTCGCACAGCCCCTGCATCAGACCGGCCAGGATGTCCACCGCGGTGGTGCCGAAGCTGAGCCCGCGCAGCTCACCCGTCCCCGCCGGGGCCAGCCCGGGCGCCCGGTCGCCACCGAAGCGGGGATCGGCCGGCCGACCGCCGCCGGCGGGCACCAGCGCCAGCGCCGCGTCCAGCTCGGCGCCCCGGGGCAGCCGCAGCTCCCGGTCGGCCCAGGCGAAGAGGTTGCCGCCACTGGAGTACGCCGCACCGGTCACCACGTGGTCGTGGTCGACGCGGTAGCGCCAGAGCCGTTCGGGCAGCCGGGGCAGCGGCTCGCCGGCCGGGATCCGCTGCATCAGGCGTACGGCCGCGGAGGTGCCCACGGTGACGGCGACGCGGCTGGGGTCCACGCAGCCCGAGCCGACGTTCGAGGCCCCGCCGTCGCCCACCGGCGGCGACCAGCGGGCCTCCGCCAGCTGCGGCCAGCGGCGGGCGCGCTCGGGCCGTAGCCGGCCGTGCCAGTCCAGCTCGCCCAGGTGCGGCAGCTCCTGCGGGCGCGCCCCGGCCAGCGACAGGGCCTCGTCGTCCCAGGTCAGGCTGCCCAGGTCCAGCAGGCCGGTCCCCGACGCCTGGGAAACGGACATGGGTGCCGCCACGAGCAGCTCGCCCAGCACGTACTCGGGCAGGCCGACGAACCGGGCGATCGGCGTGCCGGACCGCTCACGCAGCCAGGGCAGCCGCACCGTCCAGTAGTTGCGGTGCCACCAGCAGCCGGTGCGCTGGTGGAAGTCGTCCGGCTCGGCCGGGCCGGACGCCCCGTCGAGCGGCGTCGGCCGGGTGTCCAGCCAGGTGAGCACCGGGCCCAGCGGGGTGCCGTCGCGGTCCAGCGGAAGCACCGAGTGCCACTGCGCGGACACCGCGACCAGCTCGACGTCGCGCAGGTGACCCGCGGCGGCCAGCTCGTCGAGGCACTCGACCAGGCAGGCGAGGTAGGCGGGGCCGGAGAGGGTGCCGGTGCCGTCCTCGCCGATCGTGAGGCTGACCTTCCGCCGGGCCAGGGCGCCGGGCAGCGGTTGGGTGTCCCCGTCCAGCACCAGCCCGCGTACCGAGGAGGTGCCCAGGTCGAGCGCGAGAATGTTCATCGCCGGTCAAGTTACCCGGTGCCGACCGTGCCGGAACGTCGGTCGGGCGGGGAGCGCCGGGACACGCTGATCGGGTTCCGGGGCGGTCCTCGGGCGCGTAGGGTGATTGGCATGCTCGCGCACCTGACCTGCTGGTGGCCCGCCGACCCGGCGGCCACCCCCCGCGCGTAGCTCCATCCACGCGGCCGCCATCGAGGCGGCCGCCGGATCTCCCGGCCCGGATGGCCGCCCCGCTGGCGGCGCCCGGCCCGACGGAGAACCCGATGACCCACCTGTCCGACCTGCTCAGCGCCGTCGCACGCGGCGTCGACCCCGGCCCCTTCGCGCTGCTGCGCCGCGAGGGCGCCGACGAGCTGGAGCTGTTCACCGGCCCGGTCGACACCGTCGACCGGCTGGCCGACATCCCGCTACCGCCGGGCGCGCCCGGGGCGCGGACGCTCGCCCTGGTGCCCTACCGGCAGATCACCGAGCGTGGTTTCGCCTGCCGCGACGACGGATCGCCGCTGGAGTGCCTCCAGGTCCGCGAGCACCGACGGATCCCTTTGGCCGACGCGCTGGCCGCGCTGCCCGCCGAGCCGGTACGCACCGTGGACGCCGCGTTCGACGTCAGCGACGACGAGTACGCGCGGATCGTGCACCGGGTGCTGACCGAGGAGATCGGCCGCGGCGAGGGCGCCAACTTCGTCATCCACCGCACCCTGCACGCCACCGTGCAGGGCGCGCCGCTGGTGGCGGCGCTGGCCGCGCTGCGCCGGCTGCTGGTCGCCGAGCGCGGCGCGTACTGGACGTTCGTGGTGCACACCGGCGCCCGGACCCTGGTCGGCGCCAGCCCCGAACGGCACGTCAGCGTCGACGACGGCCTGGTGATGATGAACCCGATCAGCGGCACCTTCCGGCCGGTCGGAGGCACGCCGGACCGGGAGGGGCTGCTGCGCTTCCTCGCCGACCCCAAGGAGGTCGAGGAGCTGTACATGGTGCTCGACGAGGAACTGAAGATGATGGCCACCGTCGCCGAGCACGGCGGCCAGGTCATCGGCCCGTACCTCAAGGAGATGTCGCACCTGGCGCACACCGAGTACCTGCTCGCCGGGCGGAGCACCCGCGACGTGCGGGAGGTGCTGCGGGAGACGATGTTCGCACCCACCGTCACCGGAAGCCCGATGGAGAACGCCTGCCGGGTGATCGCCCGGCACGAGCGCGTCGGCCGGGGCTACTACGCGGGCGTGCTGGCCCTGCTCGGTCACGACGAGGCGGGCCGGCAGACGCTGGACGCGCCGATCCTGATCCGTACCGCGGAGATCTCCCCCACCGGCCGGCTGCGGGTGCCGGTGGGCGCCACCCTGGTCCGGCACTCGACGGCTGCCGGTGAGGTGGCCGAGACGCACGCCAAGGCGGCCGGGGTGCTGGCCGCGCTCGGCCTGGGACCGGCGGCGTCCACCGGCGGCGGCGGGCCGGTGGCGCGCCTGGCCGACGACCCGGCGGTACGCGAGGCGCTGGCCGCGCGCAACGCCCCGCTGGCGCGGTTCTGGCTGGACCAGCGGGCGCCGGACGCGCCAGGGCTGCCCGGGTTGGTCGGCCGGCGGGCGTTGATCGTGGACGCCGAGGACACCTTCACCGGCATGCTGGCGCACCAGTTGGGCGCGCTGGGTCTGGCGGTCACGCTGCGGCCGTGGCACGCCAGCGGCCCCGTCGACGGCTACGACCTGGTGGTGGCCGGCCCCGGGCCGGGCGACCCAGGCAGCGCTGACGCGCCGAAGATGGTGGCGTTGCGAGGGTTGCTGACCGGGCTGCTGGCCAGCGGTCGCCCGACCCTGGCGGTGTGCCTCGGCCACCAGGTGCTGGCCGGCCTGCTGGGGCTGCCACCGCACCAGCGGGAGGCGCCCTACCAGGGGTTGCAACGGGAGGTGTCGCTGTTCGGCCACACCCGTCGGGTGGGTTTCTACTCCACGTTCACCGCCCGCGCCGAGGTCGACCGGCTGGACACCGCGTACGGGCCGGTGGAACTGGCCCGGGACCCGCGCGACGGCGCCGTGCACGCGCTGCGCGGGCGTGGCTTCGCCGGGGTGCAGTTCCACCCGGAGTCGGTGCTCAGCCCGGACGGGCTCGCCGTGCTGGCCGAACTGCTGGGCGACCTGCTGCCGTCTCCGCACCCGGACGAGCTGTCCGCCACGGGCGGACGGGCATAGTCACCCCCGGCGTGGGTAGGGCTGGATGGACCGGTGGTGCGGGCGGGCCGAGAGCCCCCGTTCGCGCCACCGGTCGCCGGTCGTCGTCAGCCGGCCATGCCCTTCTTCAGCGCGGTGCCGATCTGCACCGCCCGGCGGGCGGTGAGCGCGGCGGCGCCCAACGCGACGGCGTCCGGGGCGATCTCGCCGTTGTTGCTGGTGTGCGAGGCGCCGTACGGGTTGCCGGCGATGAACTGGCTCGTGTCGGTGTAGCCGGGGGTGACCACGATGCCACCCCAGTGGTAGAAGACGTTGAAGAGCGAGGTCAGGGTGGTCTCGTGACCGCCGTGCGCCGTCCCCGTCGAGGTGAAGCCGGCGTAGACCTTGTTGACCAGGCCGCCCTGGGACCAGAGCGGACCGGTGGTGTCGATGAACTGCTTCAGCTGGGCGGCGATGATGCCGTACCGGGTGGGCGCGCCGAGGATCGCCACGTCCGCCCAGGCCAGGTCGTCGATCATCGCCTCGGGCACGTCCTGGGTCTCCAGCTGGTGCGCCTGCCAACCGGAGTTGGAGCGGATCGCCTCCTCCGGAGCCAGCTCGCGCACCTTGCGAAGGCGGACCTCGGCGCCCGCGTCCCCGGCGGCCTCGCACACGGCCTGCGCCAACTGGTACGTCGTGCCGGTGGCGCTGTAGTAGATCACCGCTACCTTGGTCTGGGCAGCCATCAGATGTCCCCTTCTCGTCTGAGTCAGCTCCGGCGACTACCCCTTGCTTGCACCGTCAAACGCCGGCCGGCGCTCGCTGCCCCGGCCGGGCGGATCGGTCCCCTGCTCAATTTTTCCGCAAGTTCCGCAGCCTTCCGGTCCTCCGGCCCTCACGGACGGCGATCCTGATGTCACCGGCGCGGCGGGAGCGATCCGCCACCCGCGCCGGGGCACCTGAACGGGGGATCGCGCTCCGCCCGCAACGGAGCTGGCGTAGCGCGATCAGGGGCTCGTCGCCCGGCCGTCGCCGCTCAGTGGACCAACGCCGCCATCAGCCGCTCCAGCTCGGCCGCGGGGTCGGCGGTGAGCCCGGTGTGCACCGGCCCGGTCTGGATCATCGTGCTGCGCGGCGCGACCAGCCAGTGGAACCGCTCGCCGAGCCGCATCCGGGTCGCCGGTCCGTCGCCCGAGCAGGTCCGGTCCCAGGAGTCGAGCACCGCGGCCACCGCCGGCAGGTCCACGTCGGGCGCGAGCGCCCGGACCCGGTCGGCGTCCAGGTGCGTCCGCGCGGCCAGGAAGTCGCGCTGCTGGCAGTAGAGCAGCACGCCGACGTTGATCTGCTCGCCGCGCTCGATGCGGGGCACCAGTCGGATGACGGCGTACTCGAAGGGCTGCCTCACGCCGTGCCTCCCCGCGGCAGCCAGTCGGCGGTGCGGGCGACCCGGGCGGACAGGTGGGCCAGGTACGCCTCCCGCGCCGCGTCGGCCGACTCGAAGTCGGCGGCCGTCAGCCACTCCCCCGGCACCAGCGCCAGCACCTCGCGGAGCAGCTCCGGGGTGACCCGGGGGGCCAGCTCGGCATCGGCCTCGGCGAGCCGGTCGGCGTACGGCGCCAGCACGTGGTCCTCGGCCCGGTACGCCCGGTGCACGGCGGCACCGGCGCGCGGCCAGTTGTGATGGAAGTACAGGCAGGCGCCGTGGTCGATCAGCCACAGCTCGCGGTGCCAGACCAGCAGGTTCGGGTTGCGCCAGCTCCGGTCGACGTTCTCCACGTACGCGTCGAACCAGAGCACCCGCGAGGCCAGCGTCGGGTCGACCGGATGTGCCACCGGGTCGAAGCCCAGCGCCCCGGGCAGGAAGTCCATCCCCAGGTTGGCGCCGCCGCTGTTGCGCAGCAGCTCCTGCACCTCCTGGTCGGGCTCGGCCCGCCCGATCACCGGGTCGATGTCGAGCACCACCAGTGGCGGTACGCGCAGCTCCAGACGACGCGCCAGCTCACCGCAGATCACCTCGGCGATCAGCGCCTTGGGCCCCTGCCCGGCGCCGCGGAACTTCGCCACGTACGTTCCGAGGTCGTCGGCCTCGACCACGCCCGGCAGCGAGCCACCCTCGCGTAGCGGGGTGACGTAGCGGATCGCGGTGACCTGGCGGAGCACGCCGCCCACCCTACTGTGATCTCCGGCCGCACCCGCGGGACGTGTCGCGCGGGGCGGCCCGGCGAGCGGGCCTTCGCCCGGCGCACCGCTGGTGCGCCGGCGACGGAGACCCCGGTTGGTGGCTGTCAGTCCAGCCTGTCCCGCAGGTCGTCGACCTGCTGCTGGAGGCGGTCCACCGCACTCTCGTTGTTGATGAAAGTGGTGATGCCCGCGGCGAGGCCCAGACCGATGAGCACCGCCAGGATGCTCAGCACCAGGCCGCCGATCGCCACGCCCCGGCCGGTCACCCCTGGCCGGCGGGCCATCTTCAGCCCCACGATGCCGAGGATGATCCCGATGATGCCGAGCACCAGCCCGAGCCAGGCGAGGATGGCGGTCAGCACGCTGATCAGTCCGGACACGCCGAAGACCAGCGCGAAGGTGGCGGCCGCGCTCGTCTTGGCGCTGGTGCCCGCCCGATGGGTCTGGGACCCGGCGGTCACTCCGGAACCCCGGGCCGGTTCGCTTGCGGCAGTCATGACACTCCCTTCCGCACGCGCGGCGCGCGCACTTCCGGATGGGCGGCTTCCCACTGCGCGGGCCGTTATGCCCCGAGCGGCGGTCGTACGGCGGGGGTCGCCTCCGGAGGAGACGTCGGTGGGTGGTCCTAGGCTGACGGCCCGGCAACCGGAAGGGGCGACCGATGCCTGTCGACCTGAGCGCCACCGACGCTCTGGCGATGCGGATGAGCAGCCTGCTGCTGCGCCCGCACCCGAGCGTCCGGCCCGGCGGTGTCGCCGAGGTGGTCGAGTGGTTCGGCGGGATGCAGGCACAGGACCTGGCCAGCGGGTTGTGGTCACTGGGCGCCCGGCTGCCCGGGCGGACCGTGGCCGACGTGCAGGCGGCCCTGGAGCGGCGGGAGGCGCTGCGCACCTGGCCGATGCGGGGCACCGTGCACCTCGTTCCGCCCGCTGACGCGCGCTGGATGCTGGAGCTGACCGGCGTCCGGTCGCTGGCCGGCGCGGCGACCCGCCGGGCGCAGCTCGGGCTCAGCGACGCCGACGCGGACCGGGCGGTGGACGTGCTGGGCGTCGCCCTGGCCGGCGGCGGCCGGCTCACCCGGGCGCAGTGCCTGGCCGCCCTTCGCGCGGCCGGCCTGGCCACCGACAGCCAGCGCGGCTACCACCTGCTCTGGTACGCCAGCGTCCGCGGGGTGACCTGCCTCGCGCCGAACGTCGGCACCGAACAGACGTTCGCGCTGCTCGACGAGTGGGCGCCCGACTCCCGGCGGCTGGACCGGGACGAGGCGCTGGCGGTGCTCGCCCACCGCTACGTGCGCGGGCACGGGCCGGTGACCGCCCGCGAGTTCGCCGGCTGGACCGGCCTCACCCTCACCGACGCGCGGCGCGGGCTGGCCGCCGCCGGCGAGGCGCTGACCGTGGTCCGGGTCGACGGCGAGGAGATGTCCGTCGACGCGGCGCTGGCCGACGCGCCGCGCGCCCCGGTCGACGACGTGCTGGCGCTGCCCGGCTTCGACGAGTATCTGCTCGGCTTCCGGGACCGCGCGTTGATGCTCGACCCCGCGCACCAGGCGGCCGTCGTGCCGGGCAACAACGGCATCTTCCAGGCCACCGTGGTCCGCGCCGGCCGAGTGGTGGGCGTGTGGAAGCGACGCGTCGCCCGGGCGGCGGTCACCGTGACGATCCAGCCGCTGACGCCGCTGGACGCCGTCCAACGCGCCCGGGTGGAGCAGGCCCTGGGCCGCTACGCCGACTTCCTCGGGTTGCCGCCGCGCTTCGACTGGCCGGCCTGACCGGCGGGCGTTCAGTCCTCGGCTGCGCCGGTCTCCCGCGGGCGGGCCGGTCGCGGGCGGGCGGCGGTGAGCAGGTCGACGATCCGGGCCACCCGGGGGTCGGACCGGATCTCGGCCACGGTCGTGGGCAGCGGCAGTCGCCAGTTCGGATACTCGTCCACCGTGCCCGGCATGTTCGGCTGCCGCACCTCGCCGAGCACGTCGTACAGGGAGACGCCGAGCAGGCGGGTCGGGCTGCCCGCGAGGGCGGCGTGCATGGCGACCACCACCGCATCGTCATCGGGCACGTCCTCGTCGGGCAGCAGCCCCTCGGCGCGCAGCATCGCCAGCAGCCGCTCCCGCTCGTCGACGGCCCGGGCCCGCTCCACCGCCACGTCGGTGCTGAGCAGCTTCAACTCGTCGCGCACCCGGACGTGCTCGCCCGTGAGGAACCCCGGCGCGGTCGGTAGGTCGTGGGTGGAGATGGTGGCCAGCGCGTTGCGCGGCCACCGGGACGGTGGGACGAAGTCCCCGTCGTCGTCGCGGGCGAACCACAGCACGGTCGAGCCGAGCATGTTGCGCCCGCGCAGACCCCGGGTCACCGCCGGCTGGACCGTGCCGAGGTCCTCACCGACCACCACCGCCCCGGCCCGCTGGGCCTCCAGCGCCAGGATGCCGAGCATCGCGTCGGCGTCGTACCGGACGTAGGTGCCCTCGGCGGCACCGGCACCCGGCGGCACCCACCACAGCCGCCACAGACCGGCGACGTGGTCGACCCGCAGGCCGCCGGCGTGCCGCAGGGTCCGCCGCAGCATGTCGCGGTAGGCCGCGTAGCCGGTGGCGGCGAGCCGGTCCGGTCGCCACGCGGCGAGCCCCCAGTCCTGCCCGAGCTGGTTGAAGTCGTCCGGCGGGGCGCCGACCCGCACGCCCTGGGCGAGCACGTCGGCGAGCTGCCAGCCGTCCGCGCCACCCGGGTCGATGCCGACGGCGAGGTCGTGCACCACGCCGACCGGCATCCCGGCCGCACGGGCCGCCGCCGTGACGGCGTCGAGCTGCTCGTCGCAGAGGTGTTGCAGCCAGGCGTGGAAGGCCACCCGGTCGGCGAGCTGGCGGCGCTGCTCGGCGACCGCCGGGCCGTCCGGGTGGTGCAGCTCCTCCGGCCAGGCCCGCCAGTCGTTCCCGTGTCGTTCGGCCAGGGCACACCAGGTGGCGAACGTGGTCAGCGCCGGGTCCGCGTCCAGGTCCACCGGCCGGGCGTACGGGTGCAGCAGCTCCAGGGCGTGCCGCTTGGCGGTCCACACGTCGTCGTAGTCGATCAGGTCGCCCCGGTCGGGGCGCAGCGCGTCGACCACCGCCCGGGTCGCCGGGTCGGCCGCCTGGTAGGCGGCGGTGTCGCTGACTCGCAGGTAGAGCGGGTTGACGAAGCGCCGACTGGCCGGCGAGTAGGGAGAGGCGGCCACCGGGTGCGCCGGCCCGACCGCGTGCAGGGGGTTGAGCAGCACCAGCCCCGCGCCGCTGTCACCGGCCCAGCCGGTGAACTCGGCGAGGTCGCCGAGGTCGCCCATGCCCCAGGAGCGCTCCGAGGTGAGCGCGTAGAGCTGGAGCATCCAGCCCCAGGTGCGCGGCGGGACGGGCAGCCGGCGGGGCACCACGACCAGCGTCGCCTCGCGGTCGGCACAGGCCAGCCGGTGCCAGCCCAGCGGCAGGTCCGCCGGCAGCTCGCCGTCGACCGCGCGCCGGCCGCCGTCCTCCAGGGTCACCACGCCCGGGCCGGGGAGCACCCGGGTGGCGCCGTGGGTGAGCACCACCGTCTCGGGCAGGGCCGTCCGGTCGACCGCGCGGGCCGTGGCGAGCGCGTCGGCGATGGCCGCCGGGCTGGTGGCGTCCACACCCAGCAGCCCGAGCACGCCGACGACGGTCTCCGGCGCGACCTCGACACGGCGGTGCCGCCAGTCCTCATACCAGGTGGACACGCCGTGCGCGTTGGCCAGCGCGACCAGTCGTCGGTTCATCCGTCCCCCGCTTCACGACGCGACCTGCGACCACCTTGCCACGACCGGGGGCACGGCGCAGGACACGACGGGGCCGGCGGGTGGAACCCGCCGGCCCCGCCACGGTGGACGCCGTCAGTCGGCGAGCGCGCCGGCCGCCCGGCCCTCGTGCAGGGTCAGGTTGCGCCCGTTGGCCGGGTCGAACAGGTGGATCTTCTCCAGGTTGAACCAGACCCGGCGGGACTGCCCCTCGGCCACCGGCGACTCGGCCGACAGCCGGGTGACGAGGTTGCTGCCGGCGCCGCTGAAGTCGGCCGCGCCCGCGTCGGCGGCCAACTCCTCCAACTCGGCGGCGCTGGCCTTCTCGCCCTCGACGGTGAAGTAGACGTACTTGTCCGAGCCCATCGACTCGACGATCTCCACCGGCGCCTCGAACTCCAGGCCCCGGCGGCGGGTCTCCTCGTCCACCAGCTCGGCGTCCTCGAAGTGCTCGGGGCGGATGCCGAGGATCAGCTCGCGTGGCGCATCGGCGGCCTCCAGCTCACGGCGGACCCGGTCGCCCAACGGCACGTCGCCCAGCGCCGTCCGCAGCCCACCGTCCTGTACGGCGGCGTGCAGGAAGTTCATCGACGGCGAGCCGATGAAGCCGGCCACGAAGAGGTTGCGCGGGTGGTCGTAGAGCTCCTGCGGCGGGCCGACCTGCTGCACCGCCCCGCCGCGCATGATCACGACGCGGTCGCCGAGGGTCATCGCCTCGGTCTGGTCGTGGGTGACGTAGACGGTGGTGGTGCCGAGCTGCTTCTGCAGGCGGGACACCACCGTGCGCATCTGCACCCGCAGCTTGGCGTCCAGGTTGGACAGCGGCTCGTCCATGAGGAACGCCTTCGGCTGCCGGACGATCGCCCGGCCCATCGCGACCCGCTGGCGCTGCCCGCCGGAGAGGTTGGCCGGCTTGCGGTCCAGCAGCGGGGTCAGCTCCAGCACCTTCGCCGCCTCGTCGACCTTCTGGTTGATGGTCTCCTTGTCGAGCTTCGCCAGCCGCAGGGGGAACGCCATGTTCTCCCGCACGGTCATGTTCGGGTAGAGCGCGTACGACTGGAACACCATGGCGATGTCCCGGTCTCGGGGCGCCTTGTCGTTGACCCGCTGGCCGCCGATGCGCAGTTCCCCGGAGCTGATGTCCTCCAGCCCGGCGATCATGTTGAGAGTGGTGGACTTGCCGCAGCCCGAGGGGCCGACCAGGATCACGAACTCGCCGTCGGCGATCTCCAGGTCGACGTCCTGCACGGCGACGGTCCCGTCCGGGAACTTCTTGCTCACCTTGTCGAGCACGATGTCAGCCACGACTACCCACCTATCCCTTGACTGCGCCGGAGGTCAGGCCGGACACGATGCGGCGCTGGAAGAAGAGGACGAACAGAATGATCGGAATGGTGATCACGACGGCGGCGGCGCAGATCGCCCCGGTGGGGTCCTCGAACTGCGACTCGCCGGTGAAGAACGACAGCGCGACCGGCACCGTACGAGCCCGCTCGGTGGAGCTCAGCGTGATGGCGAACAGGAAGTCGTTCCAGCAGAAGATGAAGACCAGGATCGCCGTGGTGAACAACCCGGGCGCGGCCAGCGGCGCGATGACCCGCCGGAACGCCTGCCCCTGGGTGGCGCCGTCCATCTTCGCCGCCTTCTCCAGGTCCCACGGGATCTGCTTGAAGAACGCCGACAGCGTGTAGATCGCCAGCGGCAGCGCGAAGGTGATGTACGGCAGGATCAGCCCCGGCCAGGTGTCGAAGAGGCCGAGCTGCCGCTCGATCTCGAACAGCGGTGACACCAGCGACACCTGCGGGAACATCGCGATCAGCAGGGACACGCCGACCAGCAGCCGCTTGCCGGGGAAGTCCAGCCGGCTGATCGCGTACGCCGCCATCGCGCCGAGCACCACCGCGACCAGCGTGGCGATCAGCGCGATGCCGATCGAGTTGACCAGCGCCCGGACGAACTGGTCGGTGTCGAAGATCGTCTTGTAGTTGTCCAGCGTCCACTCCCGGGGGATGAAGTTCCCGTCGGTGAGGGTGGCCGGCGTCTTGAACGACAGCGACGCGATCCACAGCACCGGGACCAGCGCGAAGACGACCACGAAGACGTCCAGGAGGCCCCAGCGCAGCCGGGCGCGGGTGGTGGTTTCGGTACCGGTGGCCATGTCAGCGCCTCTCCCCGTCGTCGCTGCCCGGGGCAGCGGTGCCGAACAACTTCACGAAGACGAACGCGATGATCGCCACGGTGATGAAGATGAGCACCGACATCGTCGAGCCGATGCCGAGGTTCAGACCCCGGATCAGGTTGTTGTAGGCGAGCATCGACACCGACGAGGTCTCGTTGCCGCCGGCGGTCAGCACGAAGATGTTGTCGAAGACCCGGAACGCGTCCAGCGTGCGGAACAGCAGCGCGACCAGGATCGCCGGCTTCATCACCGGCAGCATCACCTTCGTGAACCGCTGCCAGGCCGTCGCGCCGTCGGTGGAGGCGGCCTTGAGCAGGTCCTCCGGGACCAGCGCCAGCCCGGCCATCAGCAGCAGCGCCATGAACGGCGTGGTCTTCCAGATCTCCGCGAGCATGATGATCGCCAGCGAGCTGGCCCGCTCGGTGAGCGGCGCGCCGTCGCTGAACAGGTTGGCCAGGTAGCCGGTGCCCGGCGTCCAGGCATACCGCCAGGAGAACGCGGCGACCACGGTGACGATCCCGTACGGGATCAGCGCCGAGGTCCGGACCAGGCCGCGGCCGATCAGGGTGCGGTGCATGATGATCGCCAGCCCCATGCCGAGCACCAGCTCGACGGCCACGGTGACCACCGTGATCAGCATGGTCACACCGAACGCGGTCCACCAGAACTCGTTGGTGAGCACGGTGACGTAGTTCTCCAGCCCGATGAACTCGCGCTGGTCGGGGAAACGCAGGTCGAAGCGCTGGAGTGACAGCCAGACCGAATAGATGATCGGGTACGCGGTCACCGCGAGCATGACCAGCGCGGCGGGCGCGCAGAGCAGCCAACCGAGCTTGCGTTCGGCCTTCTTGTTCTCGCTCAGCGGCGCCTTGCGACGGCCGCTGCGCTGGGTGGGGACGGTGGCGTGCCGGCCGCCGGGCCGCTCCGCCTCGGCGCTCACCTCGGCGCCGGCCGGTGTGGCGTTGATGCTCACGGTGACACCTCTTTTCGCGACTGCGGGGCTCGCAGGATCGGCTCACTCCACACGCTCACGGTGCCACCTTCTTTCGCGACTGCGGGGCTCGCAGGATCGGCTCACTCCTCGCGCTCACGGGAGCACCCCCTTCGACTGGAGGGCATCGGCGATGGCGCCGCGCAGCTCGTCCGCGGTCTGCTGCGGACGGATCGCCGACGGCGGCGACAGGATCGCCGACATCACCGTGGAGATGCTCTGGTAGGCCGGGGTCAGCGGGCGGGTCGCCGGCTCCTTCAGCTCCTCCAGGATGGTCTCCTTCATGGGGTACGCCTCGGCCATCTCCGGTTCGTCGTAGACCGCCTCGATGGTGGGTGGCACGCCGTCGTTGATCGCGGAGAACTTCTGGTGCTCGGCGTTGCGGATGCAGCGGGCCGCCTCGAAGGACAGCTCCGGGTGCTTGGAGTAGGAGCTGACCGCCATGTTCACCCCGCCGATGGTGACCTTGCTGGGGGTGTTCTCGTCGATGCCCGGCACCCGGGCCCAACCGACCTGCTTGGCCAGTTCCGGGTTGGCCTCCTGCAGCGCCGGGTAGACGAACGGCCAGTTCACCTGGAACGCCCCCGCACCGGACTGGAACTCCAGCCGCACCGGGTCCTCGGTGGCGTTGCTGAACGACGGCGAGGTCACGCCCGACGCGGCGAAGGTCTGCAACTGCTCCAGAGCCCGGACCGTGCCGGCGTCCATCACGGCCTTCGTACCGTCGTCGTTGAGGATCTTTCCGCCGGCGCTCTCGGCCAGGGTGTTGTAGAGGACGACCAGACCCTCGTACTGGGCCCCCATCGTGAGCACCTGGTACGGCTTGCCCTGGTCCTTGAGCTGCTTCGCCGCCGTGATCATCTGATCCCAGGTCGTCGGCGGCTGCGGCACCAGGTCCTTGCGGTACCAGAGCAGCTGGACGTTGGTGTTCTTCGGCGCGGCGTACAGCTTGTCCTCGTAGCGGGCGGTCTCCAGCGGCCCGGCGAGGGTGCCCTGCTCCACCTCGGCCTTGTCCTGGCCGGTCCACTCGCGGATCCAGTCGGCGCTGGCGAACTCCTGGGTCCAGGTGACGTCCAGACCGAGCAGGTCCATTCCGCTGTCCTCGGCGGCCAGCCGGCGCACCATCTGCACCCGCTGGTCGTCGGCCTGTCGGGGCAGCACCCGGTAGGCGATCTCGTAGCGCCCCTGGGCCTGCGCGTTGCAGTCGTCGACGACCTTCTGCAGGTTCTGCTCTGGTGGGTAGTACAGGTTGAGCGTCGGTGGGCCACCAGCGTCACCGGAACCGCAGGCGGCCATGGGCGCCACCAGCGTCAACGCGGCGGCAGCCGCGACCGCGCGCACCCGCGGTCGCCGTCGACGTCGAGCCTCGTCAGGGTCGCTCATCACCCCTCCCCTCTTTGTCGGCCAGCAGCCGGGGGAAGGCACCGTGCCCCGGCGCACGGCGAAACAATCGAGACCCTGCGGTTGCGTCGCGACGGCCCCGGACGTTTCGTGGCCTTCACACTGCCCGAGCTGGGAACTCGCGAAACCTGACGCTGGCGGGACGGGGTCCGTCCGGGTGGGTGTGCGCCAGATCACCCGCTCGGTGGTAACCGGCGGGCGCCCGGGCCTCGGACCCGGCATCCTGAACCGGTGATCGCGCACTTCAAGGACCTCTGCCTGGACGCCACGAACGCCCGCCTGCTGGGCGCCTTCTGGGCCCGGATCCTCGACGCGGACGTGGCCGACGCCGGCGGCGACGACACCCGGGTGGACCCTCGTGCCGCGCGCTCGGGCGCCGAGTCGATCTGGGTCAACCAGGTGCCGGAGCCACGCACCGGCAAGACCCGCGTCCACCTGGATCTGCGGCTGGCCGGCGCGGAGCCGTCCGCGCTGATCGCGGCCGGCGCCCGGCTGCTCCGCGAACCGTCCGGCGACGTGACCTGGTGGGTGCTGGCCGACCCGGAGGGCAACCCGTTCTGCGCGTTCTCGGCCCGCGACGGCACCCGACCAGGTCCGTTCGAGCTGGTCGTGGACTCCGCCGACCCGGCCGCCCAGGCGGCCTGGTGGGCCGGCGTGGTCGGCGGCACCGTCGAGTACGGATCGGGGACCGCGTCGGTGGCCGGCGCGGCCGGGTTCCCCTGGGACCACTGGGTGTTCGACGCGGTGCCCGAGCCCAAGACGGTCAAGAACCGGCTGCACTGGGACGTCGACCTGGTCGAGCCGGAGCCGACGGCGCTCATCGGGGCGGGCGCGACGCTGCTGCGCGAGCCGACCGAACAGAGCCGCTGGTGGGTCCTGGCCGACCCGGAGGGCAACGAGTTCTGCGCCTTCGCACCGCGTCCCACCGGGTGAACGACCGACTACCCTCCGCGCCCGCGGCGGACTAGCCTTTCCCTAGCTCCGCAGCCAGCGCGTTCGCCGCCGACGTCGACACGCCTCCGGCCGACCCCAGCCCGCCCGAACGGTTGGTAATCGCGGGAACGTCCCACTGCCGCTCCACCGGTTGGGCAGGATCGTCCCCAACGAGGAGGTGCCGTCGTGCAGGACACCCGCGCTCTCGCCCTGACGTTCGAGGTGAGCGGCCTGCCACCGGTCAAGACCGAAGCGCTGTCCATCTTCGCCGCCGGGCACCGGCAGGCGACGAGGGTCCGCACCCTGCTCCAGGCCGCCCTGATAGCGGCCCAGCGCACCGGCTGGACGCCGCTGCCCGGGCCGATCGAGGTCGACCTGGTGCTGCGCTGCCCGCCCGGGCACCGCACCGCCGACGCCAGCACCCTGCTCGGCGGCGTGTGCGCCGTGCTGCAGGACAAGAAGCGGGTGTCCAGCATCGGCCTGGCCCACCTCGGCGTCCTGGTGGACGTCGCCCTCTACGACGACGACCGGCAGATCCGCCGGCTGTCGTACCAGGAGGAACCGGCGGAGGACTTCTCGTACCAGGTGCGGGTCGCCGCCGTACCGACCGGGGTTTGACCGACGCCCGCGGTGGGGTACCGCGGACGCCGACGAAGGGAGCACCGATGTCGGAGCCACATGTCACGCTCGACCCGCGCGGGCTCGATCCCGTGCAGCAGAAGCTGCGCGGCCCGCTGGAGGATCAGCTGACCTCGGCGCTCCAGGCGGCCATCGACCGGGTTCGCGGCGACTACGCCGGTGAGCCGGTCGAGCAGGTCTGCCAGCGGCTGCTGGACGAGACCCGGTCCGGGCTGCATCCCGACATCGCCGCCGGGTTCAACCCGGACATGGACGAGTTCTGCCGGGTGGCGGTGGCGATCGTCCGGGGCAACGACGGCTGACGCCGTCGCCGCCCCGGCCGATCGTTGTCCGTCAGTAGCGGCCGAGCTGGGCGTAGGGGCTGAGCACGATGCGCGGCGACAGCGTCGGGTCCAGCCAGCTCAGCACGTCGACCAGGTTGTCGTGGGAGAGGGACACGCAGCCGGCGGTGGCGTTGCCGGCGCTGGTGCTGAACTGGTGCAGGAAGATGCCGCTGCCCGCGTTCGGCACCGGCTTCGCCACGTTCGGCACCATGTTGTAGGTGATCACCGCGAAGTGGGTGTACGCCGGCACCTCCGTCCACAGCGCCTCACTGGCCCCGCCGGGGTTGGTCGAGGTGTGCTGGAAGGAGTTGTACTGCGCGGACGCCGGGTTCTCGTTCCACCAGTCGCCACTGACCAGACGGTGGTACGGGTAGCGGACGCCCGGGTTCGCGGCGATCCCGTACATGGTCGGGCCGATGGAGTAGACCCCGGTGGGAGTGGTCGGCACACCCTCGACGTGGTTGTCGCTGAAGCCCTTGGAGCCGATCCGGGCGGGCAACGACGCCGAGGCGGGCTGCCAGCGACCCCGGACCTTCACGTACGCCTCGAGGGTGGCGTAGGTGGTGGTGTAGCTGGTGGAGCCGACGACGATGACCTGCTTCGTCTGCGCCGGCAGGGTGGTCAGCTGGGCGGCCAGGTTGCGGCGCGGCATCGTCGGCCGGGTGGAGTGCGGAACCGGCGCCGTGCCCCAGGCCGGCCCCGGCCGTGTCGCGCCGAGCGCGGGAGCCGTCGGGGCGAGCACGGCCGGTGCCGCCAGGCCCACAGCAGTGCCGAGCAGGAGGGATCTGCGCTTCATTCCGTCATCCTGACAGTCGACCCGGCTCACGGTCTGCCCCGCTCACCGGGGGTGGTCGATTCGTGGGCCGGGTCAGGACCGGGTCCGCAACTACCCGGCCCTGACCCCCGGCGGACCGGCAGGAGAGCGGACAGCTCCGGCATCCTCGTCGCACCACGCGGGGCGCGGCACGACGCCTCGCGGCACGACGGGGAGAGCCGGCCGCTCTGCACTCAGCTCCACGGTGCCCACCTGCCGGACGCCGGTGCGCCCCCGGCACACCCCGAAGGGCCGTGAGCGCCGGCCCAGGTTAGGCGGGCCACGACGGGCCGGACAAGCCATAGCGAGGCGTTGACGGCGTGACTGATCTCAAGGTGAAAAAGCGGCATGTCGGCGTAACGCGACCATGATCGCGAGCGCTGTTCCCGGTCGGATGGTCAGAAGTGCCGCAGGAGGTCCCGGAACTCGGCCAGCCGCAGTACGCCCGCGTCGGTCGGGTCCAGTTCGTCGTCCTCCAACACCCAGGTGTTCTCGTTCGGAATGAACACCGCGTTCAGCCCGGCCGCCCGGGCCGGCAGGATGTCCGACTTCGGAGAGTTGCCGATCATCCAGGCCCCGGCCGGGTCGAAGCCGTGCTCCCGGAGCAGCCACCGGTACACCTCGACGTTCTTCTCTGCAACGATGTGCGCGGCACGGAAGTGGTGCAGCAGCCCGCAGGCGTCCAGCTTGCGTTGCTGCTCCACCTGGTCCCCCTTGGTCAGCAGCAGCAGCTGGTGCCGGCCGGCCAGTTCGTCGAGCGCGTCGGCCACCCCGGGCATCAGCTCCACCCGGTGCTCGACGAGGGCAACGGCCAGCCGGTCGATCTCCTGGCGCTCGGCGTCGGTGGCCGGCCGCTCACGCAGTCGCTCCAGGCACTCCGCCAGGCTGCGCAGGAAGACCTTGCTGCCGTAGCCGTGCGCCACCGCGTTGGCCCGCTCGATGTCGTCGAGGACGGCACGGATCTGCACCCGGTCCAGGGTGGGATGGTCGAGCCAGGCCAGGAAGTCGTCGATCACCCGCTCGAAGACGACGTTGTTCTCCCAGAGGGTGTCGTCCGCGTCGAAGATCAGCACCTGTGCCTGCCGCCGCGCCGTCGCGTCCACCGTCATGCCGCCAACTCCTCGTGATCAACTCCTCCGACGATCGGGGACTTTAGGGCATATCGTCCGACGTACCCAACGACTTTCCGCCCACCGGTCGGGGCCACCGCAGCAACCGTTCCGCGATCATCGTCTCCCGTTCCTCCTGCGCCTCGGGGCGCAGCCGGCCGCCCCTGGTCAGCATCACCACACCGTGCAGCAGGCTCCAGCCCATCTCGGCCAGCGCGTCCGGGTCACGCCCCTCCGCCAGTGGGGTCAGGGCCGCCCGCAGCTCGGCGAACACGGCCCGGGGCGCGGCCGGCACGCCGTCCACGCCGAGGGCGAGGTCGGGGGTCAGCGCGAGCATCGCGTCGTAGACCTCCGGATTCGCGTACGCGAAGTCGAGGTACGCGCTGACCACCGCCGGCCAGGCCCGTTCTGGATCCCCGCCGGCTTCCGCGTGCGCCTCGGCCAGGTCGGCGGCCAGGTCGGAGAAGGCACACACCGCGACGGCCGCGAGCAACGCCTCCTGATCGGCGAAGTGCCGGTAGAGATCGCCAACGTCGACCTCGGCCCGCTCGGCCAGCCGCCGGGGGTTCATCCCCGCCCAGCCCTCGACCTCGGCCAACTCCCGGGCCACCGTGACGATGAGGTCACGTCGGTCCTCTTCGGTGGCTCCCTCGGCTGGTCCGGACACGCCCACGAGCGTAAGTGGCGGACACGACTCGTAGCGGCGCGGTGACGGATTGGTGACTACGTCCGGCTCGGTGTCCCGGGTGGTCAGGACCGGGCACGAGCCCAGGCGAGGAACCGGTCGGTCTGGTCCGGCACCCGATGGGCGTTGAGCTGGGCGAGTTGCTGAGCCGCCTCGGCCATCACCGTGCCCGGATAGATCAGCAGTGCGGTCCGGTCGTCCCGGTACTCGCTGAGCAGCGACAGCCGCGCCGGCTGGCACGGCCAGTCGGCGCCACAGTTGCGGCACCGCCAGAGTGGACGCATCAGGGTGTGCGGGCGGCTCGGCCGGACGGTCATCGGCGCAGCCTCAGGGCCGTGGCGCGCGCCTCCTCGGCGTCGAGATCCAGGAACCACAGGAAACGCTGCACGATCTGTGGCGGCCGGGAACCTTCCGGCCGGCCACGCAGGTCGTGGATCGCCTGCCGCAGCACCGGCACCAGACCGGGCAACAACCGGCCCGCCAACTCTCCCGGCGCTGGCGGCAGCGCACGGAACGCCGGACACGGCCACGGATCGGCACAGCGGACGCACAGCCAGTCCGGCCGGCATGCGAGATGACCGTCGGCCGCCTGGACCAGCACGGGGTCGTCGATGGTCGACGGTGCTCGCCGGGCGGGCACCTGGGCCGGATGAATGGCCCGCCCACCGCCCGGGATGGTCCGCTGCACCGGAACCGGCCCTCTGCGATCCTGCTTCGCGGTCGATGGCGACTGGCGTCGCGCCGGCTTCCGGCACGAGATGTACGGCATCGACACGTCGCCTCCGGCCGAGCTGCCACACGTCCAAATACTCGTCGTGACCGAGGAGGCTGGGATTTACCCTGGGCTGCAGAGGCTTCATCATGGCCAGCCTGGGTGACGGCTCGGTGGTGGCGCATCTCGACCACCAGGTCCGTGCGCAGGTAGTGAACCACACCGATGACCTTGCTACTCTCCAGCGGACCTAGGAAGCGGCGCAGACATGGACATGACCGAAGCCCGGTGGCACAAGTCGACCCGCTCCGGCTCAAATGGCGGGTCGTGCGTGGAGGTCGCCGACAATCTGGTCGGCGTCGTACTGGTGCGCGACACCAAGGACCGGGACGGCGGCACGCTGCAGTTCGACCCTGGCGCCTGGCGGTCCTTCCTCGCCTTCGCCAAGCGGCACTGACCGCACCAGTCCCCGTCAGGCTCCTCGATCGAGGACACGTTCGCGGCCAGCGGCAGGGCGTGTCCGCGTCCGCACCCGGTCGCGCTGGAGGAGGCGGGGATGGTTCAGGTCGGGCCTCACGGCGCGTTCTCCGTGAACAGCGTGGGACTCGACCGCGCAGCCTTTCCCCTGAGCTTCAGCGTTCGCGAGGCCAAGGGGTCCCGGATGGTCTACGCGACCGCCGCGCAGGCCGCGGAGCTGGCCGATGTGCTCATGTCCGCGGCGAATGACACGATCATCGTCGTTGGCCTGGAAACGAACAGCTTTCTGGACGACGAGTACGTCCCGTGGCCGCCGTCGCGGATCGCGGCGGAGCAGGGTGTCGACTGCGAGGTCCACTCCCTCGATGTGCTGACGTCCGGCGTCATCGGCCTCAGCGAGGAGGCCCTCGTGATCCGCCGGGACGATCTACCTCGATTCCTGGCCGACTGGTCACCGTACGAACTGACGCTGATCGACGTTGCGGGCACACCGACTGCCGAGCGTGTGGACGAGATCGTCCTCGCCCTCGGCACGGCCTTACACGGGGAACCGGTCCTGCCCGCCCTCGTCGGCTCGAGCCTGTGGTTCTCCGGCCACGACGACTGCTACGTCGCTGTGGAGTCGACGGACCCGGTGATGCCCGCGGCAGTCCTGAGCCGTCTGCTGGCCCTGCTGGCCGGTTCGGCCCTGGTTGACGCGTCGGCGGTGGACGTGACGGGTCCCGACGTTGAGACGATGGAGAGCCTGATCGAGGAGAGCCCGCACTGGATAGGCGTACTCGGCGCGCGGTCAGACGGCTCGATAGCTGTTGATCTCTCCGCCACGTCCGAGCCGTGGCGGCTCGGTCGGTCCGCCCCGGAACAGGTCGATCGCACCGCGATCTACGACATCGCGTACGGCGCCTGGCGGCTCACCGGTCCACTCCACCGGTGACGGACACATAGGCTGCGCGGCCGTTATCGACACAGGCCACAATGCAGCTAGGCCAGGATGACGGAGAGTTCATTCCGAATAACAATCCACCCGTGCAGGTCATCTGATGGAAGGTCTTCATCGCCGGGCTCTGGGGGCCTCTCCCCAATGACCTTGTTGGGATCCTCATCATCATAATGGACCACGATGCCACCGGCCCTGATATCACCCCTGTAAAATTTCGATGATGGCCACGCCATCCGACTCCAATGAGGAAGGCGGCCGACAATGGCCCACTCGCCGTTGACCAGGGGTATATCTCCGAACCTCGCAACAAGAACTGCGTCCTGCGGATTCAAGCTCGGAGCCCTCGGGTACGGTACCGAGGGCTGGCCCGAAAAAGTATCCGACAGTGACCGCGCTACGTCCGTGTCTAGCCACGAGAGCCAGAGCATTTGCGCCGGACCGAAGGGGAACGGCGAAGAGCATTCCCTCTTTTATATCGCGTCGCTTCATCGCCAGCCCTCTAAACGCCCAGCTCCACAATCACCTGTCACCTGATGCAGTCGGCTAACCTGCCTAACCGATGCCCGACTTGTTGTTCCCGCCTTCTCCAGCTCGCTGGCCGAGACACGCCGCGCAAGATCCGAGGCTCGAACGTAGGCTTTCGAGTTCGGAAAACCATCGGCGTGCATGATGGCTTCGGCGACAAGAGCTATGCTCTCGCCATCAATTCCTTCGACAACGTCGCCCAGCCGGATCACCTGTCGTCCTGAAAGGCTCGCAGCGATGCGCAGCAGCTTCGCCGCTTCTTCGTCCGCAACCAAAGCACCCGTATCGACGGCATCCAGGCGGCATCAAAGCGATTACCGCACGACCGAGAGAATCGCCGAGATGGGACGACGAGACTCCTCCCGACAACGCCGCCCCGGCACCTGCGGGCGATGTCGATACCGCAGAAGGAACGACCGCTCAACTGGGCACGAGTGCTGATGAGATCTCGAGCAAGTCAGCAGGAGAATGCCCTGCCGGCCCTTCAGGGTTACGCCGACTGTATCGGCCATCACAGACGAGAGCACCGTTGGAGTACGTCCGCCAGCGCGGCCACCTCTCTGGCTGCCGGAGCATGTATGCCGCAAGTTCATCCGCCCCTGACCCGGCGCCGCAACTCGTCAACGCGGCTGTCGCCATCGCTGTTGCCTCCGGCGGCAAATCCGCGTCCCCGAACACGGGCAACAGCAGCAACAGCCGAGCGGACGGATCGGCGATCCCGTACTCCACACTCCCCCAGTTGGCGACTCTGGCCAACTCTGACCAGCTCAGCCCTGGGCGGAATTCGTGCCCTCCCACGTTCGCCAGATCCAGTTTGTCCTCCCGACCAGATTGGCACAGGACATATTCCGTGCCCTTCTCGTCGGGCTCGTTCCAGTAAACGACATCGATCTCGTACCCGTCGCGTAGCGAAACCCGAAAGGCCGGCCACGCGTCAGCATCGGTTAGGCGAGCGAAATATTCGAAACAATCTTCTATGTCAACCCCGAAAGCGGAGGCGACCAACGAATCGCGGTGAGGCGCCATCGTTGCGGCCAAGTAAGTTGGCCAGAAGAGCGTATCGCTCAACATAGGCGCGCCATCGATTATGGGAAGATCCTCATACCCGGCAATCATCACGCCTTAGATCATGCCACCCCATGGTGGATCAGAAAAGCTGAACCTACGGCTGGTGGCAACTGGGCCCTGCCACAAGCAGTCCGTCACCGCATGTGATCGCCTGGTTGCGGCAGCGGCCGAAGAGCGCCACAACAAGCGGTGCCGTATCGACTGGCGACTGTGCAGCGAGCGTGCGTGCGAACGGTGCCGCATCGTCGTACCGATGCGGCACCGTTCGCCGCTACGCGGACTCAGCCCGCGCAGCGCCTTCTTACCCCGACAACCGATGTGGCTGCCGACACCCGGTTACGGACCGGGCGCGGGCGCTGGCGCCGGGTTCGGTACTCCTGGAGCTGCAGGAGCCGTAGATGCGGGGGGTGACATCCAGGGCATGAAGGGCCGCCAGAAAGCGTTGTGCTTCGTGGTTCCTCTCGACCTTGGAGCGTACCTGCCACCAAGCTCCATTCTCGGACCCAGTTCGGCATTGCAGATATACAAACAGACGCTACGAGACGCCCCGCCCTCGACAATTACCTCACCGTCGCCCAGGCCATCGATAATAGATTCCTCGGCATGCACCCCTTCACCCGAGCTCTTGACGTACTCGACTGGGATCTCGCCCCCGTAGACTGCCCGGATCTTCTCCTCCCAGCCCTCCGGCAACACGTCTTCATTAGGATCCGCTTGGGAAACCGAAACCTTGATCTTGTAAGTATTCGTTTCTGAGTCCCACACCTTGATCACGGCGGTGGTTCCGTTGGCGGCCAACCAAGGCCTCCTGCCGTCGTTCAGCTCCTTCGCGAGATCGGCGGCCTGCTCGGCCCCCTCCTCAGTGCCGTGAACTCCAGCCTGGTCTGCCCTATCGTCGGCGGACAGCTCACCATCGCCCACGTTCGCCAAGAGCGCCGAGATTCCCACGACGGCCGCGACAACCCCGAGCACGATGAGGACTGGCGCAGCCGCAACCACGGCCGCTTCCGCTGCAGCTACAGCAGCCGCGGCGCCGGCAGCAGCGCCCAGGGCCGGACCGATGGGTACTGCATCATGCCCGTCGATCTCCACCCTGCTGATCGGGTTGCCGCCGCCAAAGGCGTATCGGTTGCCGGACCAGGGGTCGAAGCCGAGTTTCAGATCCGAGAGTGCGCCGTTGTAGCTGTCCCGGGTCAGGAATCGGTTCAACCCTGGGCTGTAGTTGCGGAAGCCCATGTCGTACGACTGCGAGTTCTGGTCCCAGCGTTTGGCGTTGAACCGGTAGGCGTTGTACGACTCCTTGGTCGGGTCGGCCGCGTCCGGCTTGTCGATGCCGGTGAATTGGGCATCGTCGTTCTTGCCGTAGGCGGTGTAGCCGTAGGTAGCCTTGGTGTCACCGGACTTGTCGGTCAACGTCTCGACATCTGTGTGCGGGTTGTAGCCGTAGTAGGCGTCCTCGTCCGTGCCATCCGCGTTGTGGGTTACCTGCGACAGCCGCTGGCCCCACGGCGAGTACTGGTAGGACTTGGTCAGCTTTCCGGCGACCTCCTCGTTGAGAACCTCCGTCGAGAGGCCGAGGTAGTTGAACGTGGTGGTCTTCTCCTTGGCGCCGCCGGCGTCCGTGGTCTTGGTCGCCGTCCGGTCCATCGGATCGAAGGTGTACTTGGTCGTCGAGGTGCTGGTGCCGTTGTTCTTCCGGTTCTCGACGATGTGGTCGAACCCGTCGTACACGTTCCGCTCGATCACGGTGCCGGCAGCGGTGACGGTGTCCAGGCGGCCGAACGGGTCGTAGTTGTACGACGCCGTAGAGCCACCGGTCACCGCGGTGAGCAGCCGGTTCCGCTCGTAGTTGAAGGTGGTCGACGTGCCCTTCACCGTCTGGCTGGTGACGTTGTTGTTCGCGTCGTGCACGTAGGTTTCCGTGCCGGCGCCGTCACCGGTCTTCGTCAGCGAGGCCAGCCGGTCCCGCGGGTCGTAGGTAAAGTCGCTGGTGGTGGTCAGATAGACGCCATGGTTGTCGGCGTTCATCTTCTTGGTGACGTCGTGCGAGCGGTTGCCGTTGAGGTCGTAGTCGACGGTCGAATCAGAGACCAGGATCCCGTTGGCCTTCTTCTCCGTCTGGGACTTCAGCCCCCCGTCCAGGAAGTAGGTGTAGTCGACGGTGTTGCCGTTACCCTTGACCTCCCTGAGCTTCTCGCCCCGGTCGGTGTAGGTGTACGTCGTCACCTTCGGCGATGCGTCGGTGGCCGACTTGCCGTTGGTCACCTTCGACACCAGGTCGCGCTCGTCGTATGTGTAGGACGAGTACTGCTTGTCGTGGTCGGTGGTCAGCGGCGCACTGTTCTCGTTGTAGGTGAACGACGTCGAGTTCACCTCCGAGCCCGACTTCGACTCGGTGACCTTCTCGACCTGGTTCAACTCGGTGTACGTCACCGTGTAGGTGTCGACCCGGGCACCCGGAGAGGCGTCCGTGATCGTGGTCAGGTTGCCGTTGGTGTCGTACCGGTAGCTGTAGTCGTGCTTCTCGTTGTCGACGTCGGCCGAGTTGTCCCGGACGAGCTTCACCGCGTCGGCGACGACCGTGCCGGTGGCCTGGTCCGACAGCGTCACCTTCTGGGCGTTGCCCTCGGCGAAGCTGTACGAGCCGAGGCTGACCCAGGTGCCGGCACCGGCGGTCTGGTTGACCGTCTTCACCGCTGGACCTGCGCTGGAGGTGACCGTGTACTTCGCGTCGGTTGCTGCCCCGGCCACCGTCGGGAAACGGGCGTACACCTGGTAGGTGCCCGACTGGGGCACGTTCAACTGCCAGGTGAACGCATTGGTGCCCGTGCCGGCCGCGTGGGTGGCGTAGGTCGAGCCGTACTTGTTGGTAGCGGTGTTGGCCGCCGGCCAGGTCCCCGTGGCGCTGGTGTTGTTGAAGTCGGAGTTGTCGGCCAGCACCACCTGCTTGCCGACCGGCACCCCGTCGTCGGACCGGGCCTTCAGCTTGCCGTCCGGGAAGTAGGACCAGTTCATGGTCCGGTTGGAGGAGCCACCCGCGGACGCCAAGGTCCGGGCCGTCTGCGCGCCCAGTTCGTTGTAGTCGTACGAGGTGACGATGTCCCACGGGTCCGAGGAGTTCTTCGTCCACCCGTTGTCGTAGTAGTTGTAGGTGGTGTCGTTCCGCACCGACTGGCCCGCCGACGGCGGCGCGGACATCGTCGCCAACCGGCCCACCTCGTCGTATGCGTAGGTGGTCTTGTCCGGCGTGGTGTAGCGGGAGTCGTCCTTGTCGTACGCCGACTGGGTCTCCTTCACCCGGTTCAGCGCGTCGTAGACCGTGACCTGGGCGAAGTCGTCCGGGTCGTCGGTGGTCGCCACACCCCGCGGGCTGATGACCTTGGTCGTGTTGCCCGCCTGGTCGTACTCGTACTTCGTGGTCCGGTACGAGATGGTCCCGGCGTCGTTCTTGTACGGCACCTTGATCTCGGAAGGTTTGCCCCGACGATCGAGGGTCATCAGTGTGGTGTTGCCGAGCTGATCGGTGCTCGCGGTGACCAGTCCGTCCTTGTCGTAGGTGCTGCTGGTGAACTTGCCCAGCGCATCCGTGGTCTTCGTGACGCGGTGCGCCAGGTCGTACGTCGCCACGGACGTGTAGTCGAGGGTGTCGGTGGTCGCGTTCTTGCGCGGGTCCACCACCTTCTGCACGTTGCCCACGTTGTCGTACTGATACGTGATCTTGTCGCCCTCGGCGTTCGTCACCGAGGTCAGCTGGTAGATCTCGTCGTACGCATTGGTCGTCAGATAGTCGGTCGCGCCCGAGGTGGGGAGATTGCCGTTCGGCTCTTTCGTGGTGACCAGGTTGCCGACCTTGTCGTACGTGAACGACGTCTTGCGCTCAGGGTCTCCGGCCACGTCGACCGGCGCCTTGGTCCAGGTGAGCTGGTCGGCGGCATCATAGAAGGCCGTGGAGACGGCGCCGTTCGGCGCGGTCGACTGGGTCACGTTGTCGTTCGTGTCGTAGATCGGCGCCGGCGTGGTGATGTACACCCCGGCGGCCTGGTCCTTCGGCGTCCTGCTGTCCAAGGGACGGCCGAAGGTGTCGTACGCCTGAGTCCTGCTCTTGCCCAGCGCGTCGGTGACCTTGGTGACCTGGCCACGGACGTCGTAGACGAAGGTGGTCGCCTTGCTCAGTGCGTCCGTGATCGTCTGCGGGTAGCCGTTGGGGTCGTAACTGCTGTACTTGGTGCCGTTGCCGTTGGCGTCCTTCGCCGTGTCGAGCTGCCCCCAGGCGTCGTAGGTGTTGGTGGTGGTGTAGTCGCCGGCCGTTGGGGTCGAGTTGCCCATCGGGTCGGTGACGCTCGCCAGGTCACCCGCGGTCGTGTAGCCGAAGCTCCACTTGCGTCCCTCGGGGCTGGTCTTGGTCGCGAGGTCGGCGACGTAGCCGTTGAGCTGGCGCTGGTAGGTCAACACCGTGCCCGGCGTGCCGTTCTTGACCGCCTCGGCGTCCTTCAGCTCGGTCGGGTAGCCGGTCTTGGCGTCGTACGTCCAGGTCGAGACTGCGCCGTTGTTCTCCTCCAGCCGGGTGACGTTGTGGTCGTCGTCCCAGCCGAGCTTGGTGGTCTCGTTCTTGGCGTTGGTGGTCTCGATGGGCCGGCCGTAGCCGTCCTGGAGATAGACGGTGGAGTGGTTCTCCGCGTCCGTGACCGTCGTGCGGATGTTGTCGGTGGCGTCCGGGTCCACGTAGGCGAACTGGGTCAGGTTGGCCTTGTCGTTCCGGTCGGTGTAGTGCTTGGTCCGCCAGTGCCACTTCGGGTCGTCGCCGGTCTGGGGGTAGTGGTAGGCCAACTCCGTGGCGTTGCCTCGCGGGTCGGTGACCTTGACGAGCTTGACGTTCTTGTTCCCCTGGGTCATGTCGTAGGCGAACTTGAACGTCTTCGGCGCGCCCATGGGGCCGCTGGAGCCGAACCCGTCGACCAGCTCGCCGAGCAGACCCTTGTCCGTGTAGGTGAAGGTCATCTTCCGACCGGAGATGTCCGTGACCTGCTTGACGTGGTCGATGATCTTCGGGTTGGTCAGGTTGGTCGCCCCGGACACCCGGGCCCAGGTGGTGTCGTTGATGTAGTCGTAGGTCTGACCCTTGGCGTAGTAGTCGATCGTCAGGGTCTTCCGGCCGGCCGCGTCGGTGATGTACCGGAGGAACTTGGTCGGCTTGTTGTTCGACTTCCGCTCCTCGTAGGTGAACGTCATCGTGTTGCCGTTCTTGTCCACCGTGCTGGTGAGGAAGCCCTCGCAGTCGTAGTAGAACTGCGTGCGGTCCGGCTTGGTCAGCCGCCAGGCCTTCGGCTCCTGCGTGTTGGGCCGGCAGTCCGTGGGGGTGACCTTCTCCAGGTAGAGGTGCACGCCCTTGGGGCTCTTCCACGTCGAGGTGGCCGAGTCCCAGGTGAACCAGTGGCTGGTGCCGTCACCATCGGTCATGGTGATCTTGGTGGGGTTCGGGTTGGGGTGGAAGTCCAGCGGGCTGCCCAGCCGCATCAGCGACGAGGCCTGCAGGGACCAGCCGTACCCGGCGACGGTGTCGGAGGTGTCCAACGAGTTGTAGGACATCCGGACGAACGTCGACAGGCCCCGCGACGGGTTGCTCAACGCGTCGTACGACCACACCGTGTTGCCGGAGTGCAGGTTGTTCATCAGGGTGCCGCCGGCACCGGTGTTCTTCCCCGCGTACGAGTAGAACTTTTCCAGACCGAGCTGGTCCGAGGTCGGCTCCACCACCGCGACGTTCTGCGGCAGGGCAGCGATCGGCGCAAGGTCCGACAGCCACTGCTGGGTCAGTTTGTTGCGTAGCTGCCAGCGCAGCACGTAGTCGGTGCGCTTGTTGCCCTCGGTGGTGCTGGCCGGTGTCTTCACCTGCGCGGTCATGTCCACGGTGCCGCCGGCCGGAATGTCCGCCGGCAGCGGGGTGGCGACCGTCGCGTTGGCGTCGTTCACCGGCTCGCCGTTGGCCCGGGTCCACTGGTACGCCAGCTCCCAGTCCGTCGTCTTCCAGGTCGCCTGCGTCGGGTTCGACACCGACACCGGGGCGGTGTAGGTCGACGCCGGGGCCACGTTCGTCGGCGTCTTGGCGGCGTAGTAGGTCGACTCTGGCGTCTGCTCCAGGTAGGTGACCTCCAGCGTCGGCTCGAACATCGAGTCCTCGGCCTCGGAGGCGAGCATCATCATGCGGGCGTTCTGGTTGACCTCGTCGCGCATCCGCAGCAGCAGGCCATTGTTGGCGCTGGGCGTGGCGACCCAGCCCTTCACCGGGCTGGTGACGTCCCAGGTCTCCCACTCGGGGTCGTTGGTGAAGCCGTTGAAGCCCGCCTTCCACGAGGTGTCGTAGTCACCGCCGGCGGTCCACGCGTTGGTGCCGTCGTAGGTGTTCCAGGTGGCGGACCCCTCGGTGAAGCTCCGGTTCAGCTTGTAGACGTCGACGTACTGGCTCTGGTCGGTCCCCGGCTGAAGGGAGATGTTCCACATCCGCAGCTGGGCACCGGTGACCTGGGCGTTGGTCGGGATCGCCCCGGCCAGGCTGGACCACTTCACCACGCCACGGGTGACACCGTAGGTCGGGGAGTTGTTGCCCACGCCGATGTACGGGTCACCGTCGTAGACGTTGACGTTGGTGGTCTTCAGCGCCTGCGACAAGGTGGTGTCGGTGACCCCGGTCCGGAAGATCTTGGTGATCTGGCCGGCCTTGGGCAGCATGGCGGGCACCGTCGGCCCGGCCACGAGTTGCCCGTCGGCCGTCTTGGCCACGACCATGTAGTAGTAGAACTGCCGGTCCATCGGGTTGGTCTTGTCCGCGGGCGTCGGCGTGGCGGTGGTGTCCTGGAAGGACAGCGTGCTCGTCGAGACCGGGGCGATCAGCGTCGCCGCCGTCGGGGTGTAGGTCTGGTTCGGGCTGCGGTGCACCTGGTACTCGACGACATCGTCGGCGGTGCCGGCCTGCCCGTCCGGGTCCTTGTACTTCGGCCAGTCCAGCACCGCGCCGGTCGACGTGATCGTGGTCGGTGGGTTCACCGTCACGCCGGGCCGGCCGTACGTGACGACGAGCTTCGGCAGGTTGTAGTCCCGCCGGTCGTTCATGTAGGCGTACTCGGAGGCCTCGAAGATCGCGCCCCCCTGCTTGGCCAGCGACTCGTTCTTGGCCTTCAGCATCACGCCGTGGTTGGGCTGGGTGCCGCTCGCCCACTGCTGCACGAGGCCGCGGACGGGGAACGACAGCCAGGTGCTGGAATGCGACGCCTCCTTGAGCGCGCCGTTCTTGCTGAACCGCACGGCGTCGGCGATGACGGCCTTGTTGGCCTGGTCGCCGAGCACGACCTTGCCGGTGGTGCCCGCGTCGAACGGGTAGAAGCCCAGGGTGACCCATCCGCCCGTGCCGGTCGGCGTCCGCTGGTCGACCGGCACCGTCTTACTGCCACCCTTGTGGTACACGGTGTACGGCGCGACATCCGCCCGGTCGGAGGCTCCGACGTAGTGCGCCTCGACCTTGTACTCGCCCGCCTCGGTGATGTTCGGCGTGTACGTGTACGTGTCCCCGGTGATCGCGTCACTGTTGACCCGGTAGTCCTTGCCCACCGCGTAGGCCGTGAGGTTGCTGGTGGAGGCGTTCCACGTGCCCTTGGCCGTGGCGTTGGTGTCGCCGTCGTCCACGGTGACGATGGTGCCGGGCAGCGACGTGTCGCCGGCCGCGTTCATGGTGGTCCATGTCGCGGAGTCCTCGGTCCAGCTCGTCTTGACCCGCTGGACCTCCATCGGCACGTCGTTGGCGTAGATGCCGTCCAGGCTCTGGTCGTAGTAGACCATCACCTCGGCGTCGTCGATCGGCGTGTTCGCCGGGATCTGGCTCACGTCGAACTTCAGCAGGGAACGCCAGGTCGCGTCCGTGCCGGTACCCACCTTCAGTTGGTAGGTGCTCTTGAAGTTGGCGGCAGGTGCGCCCGACGAGATCTGCACGTCCTGGCCGTCGATCGGCACTGGCTGGATCTTGATGGTCGGGTCGATCACCACCGGGTACGTCCGGGCCTTGTCGCGCAGCCACGAGGCGTCCGCCGAGACGGTCACCGTGGTCTGCCCGTACATCTGCTGGACCCGTTGGCTGACCGCCGTGCTGGTGGCCGGGGTCTTGGCGCTGTCGTACATGTACGCCGGCGGCATGACCAGCACCGGGTCACCGCCGTCGGGCCGGACGAACGCGATCGAGCCGTCCGCTCGCGGCTGCGCCACCAGGCCCTCGGTGTCGAGGGTGAAGGTGTACGAGACCGGGCCCTCCGGAGCCTGGCGCAGCACGATCTTCTCTTTCAGCGCGGCGGCGGTGACGTCGTAGACCAGGTCGGCGCCACCGGCCAGACCGGGATAGGTCACCGTGGAGCCGTCGACCTTCGGTGCGGCGGTCCGTTCGCCACCGGCGAGACCCAGCTGGACCGCGCGGCCGTCCCGCTCGAAGCGCACCAGGTTGTCGGTACGCCCCCCGAAGAGGCTGGTGAAGCTGTTGGTTGAGTTCTGCTGGACGTACCCGTCCCGGGTGGCCGGCCGTACCCGTGTGTCGATCGGCTGCCAGTGACCCTTGGCGTCCCGGTAGTTCATCGGCAGCGCCGAGAGCTCGGCCTGAAGCCGTCCGTCGGAGAGCTGGAAGACCCGCCCGTTGGCGGTCCGCCTGTCCGGGACCTCCCGGACCCGCTTCGGCGTGGGCAACTTCTTCGCCGCCGGTGGTTGCTCGCTCAGCGACAGCCCGGCGCTGACCACCTCCGGCTCGGCGCCGCGCGGACCGCCGTTCACCAACTGTCGGGCCGCGCCGCCCAGCCGGGAGAGCAGGCCCTCATCGTCCTTGGCCTCGGCCACCTGGTCGGTGCGCTGGGGAGTGCGGTCCGGTAGGACCTCCATCCCGCCCAGCGTGGCCACCATCGCCAGCGCCAGTCCCCCGATCAGGGGACCTCGTGATCGTCTTTTCACCCGTAACCCTCCGACCGTTCGTATGCACAACGGGTGAAGGCTAGAAACGAGGAATACTCAGCGAGCTATCTCCCAGATACCTTCCAGGTTTGATCGCCATCACTGCGCCGAGCAGCGGAAAGGCCCTACCCGGCCGGCCGGCATACCGCGCGCATACTCCTCGGGAGCGGGTCCGTCGGTGATGACGATGAGGCCGGGACGGCGGGAGAGCACGGCCGTTCAGGCAGCGACCGGAGGGTGGGCCCGTCGGCCGGTCAGTGGGCGCGTTGGCGTGGACGTCAGGACGGCCAGTTCGGCGGCGTAGTCGCGGACCAGGGCGGGCAGCGTGTAGCGACCGGCGGCGCCCCGATGGACGAGGTGCGCGTCGACCAGTCCCTCCAGGGCGCGGCGTAACCGCTGGGTGGAGACCCCGAGCTGCGTCGCGGCCCGGTCCAGCAGGGCCGGATGGTCCGGTTGGATGGCGAGCAGTTCCAGGAGTCGCCCGGCCACCTCGTCGTCGGAACGAACCGCGGCGACACCGACGGCGATGCTCGCCCGCACCGAGAGGTCCTCATAGGCCAGCAGGTCCAACCGGTCGGGCCCGTGGCGCAGATCGCTGACCAGGCCGGCCACCGGCATCGCCGGGCACCCGGCCAGGCGGCTCCCCGCGATCCGCAGCGCCAGCACCGAACCGGCGCAGAGTCGCGCCAGTTCCGCCGCGGCCGCCGGATCGGCGACCAGCCGCTCCGGACCCGCGAAGGCGGCCAGCAAATCATGCGCCGGGACTCCGTCCAGCGGGCGCAGCGTTACCCGGCGTACGCCGTCCAGGCTGCCGAGGTGCCGCTGACCGACGACGATGAGGGCCGGCCCGGGACCGGCGGGGAGCAGCGGTCGCACCTGGGCGGCTCGGGTGACCCCGTCGACGACGAGCAGCAGCCGCCGCCTCGCCACGAGGGAGCGGAACCAGCCGGCCCGCTCGTCGGTGTTGGCGGGGACGTCCGCTGGGGCGACACCGAGTGCGCGCAGCACCCGGGCCAGCACCTCGCCCGGCGTCACCGCGTTTTCGTAGCCGAGGTCGACGAAGACCTGCCCGTCCGGAAAGTCGCCGGCCACGATGTGCGCGGCGCGTACCACCAGGGCGGTCTTGCCACTGCCCGCCGCGCCGGCGACGACCACGGCGGCCGGCGTCGCACCGGCGAGGGCGGCCACCACCTCGGCGGCTTCCCCGGTACGGCCCACGAACGTCGCCGGGGTGGCGGGCAGTTCCCGGGGCACTGTCCAGCCGGGAGCGGGTCGTGTCTGCGCGGGCGGCGTGGTGACGATCGGCGCTGCCGCCGGGATGTACGCGAGCTCCGGCGCCCGGCCGAGCATCGCACGGTGCAGGCCGACCAGTTCCTTGCCCGGTTCGATGCCAAGCTGCTCGTGCAGGGTCGCACGGGCGTCCCGGAAGACGGTGAGCGCGGCCGGCACGTCCCCGCAGCGGTAGAGCGCCAACATCAACTGCCCCCAGGCCCGCTCCCGCAACGGGTGGGCGGCGAGGTGTCCCCGCAGTTCGGGCAGCAGGTGGCCGTGCTGCCCGGCGGCCAGCCGCGCTTCGGCCAGTTCCTCGAACACCTGGAGCCGCTGCTCGTCGAGGGTGGTCCAGCGGTTGTCCAGCGCGGTGCCCCGTGGCAGGCCGTCGCCGGACAGACCGCGCCACTGAGCCAACGCGGCACTGAGGGTGGCGATGGCACCGGCGGGCTCGGCCGCGGCCAGAGCACGCCCCTCCCCCGCCAGCCGCTGGAACTCGGCGACATCCAGCTCGCCCGGCGCCAGCCGCAGCTCGTACGCGTTGGGGCGCGCGACCAGGCGGTCCCCCAGCACGCGGCGCAGCGCTGCGGCGTGGGTCCGCAGATTCGCCACGGCGGACGTCGGCGGGGTCTCCGGCCAGACCATCTCCGCCAACCGGGGCAGCGAGACGACATGGTTCGCCTCCATGGCCAGGCCGGCGAGAACAGCGCGCCGCTTCGCCGCGCCGGGTGTGACGGTCCGACCGTCGACGCACAGCTCCACACTGCCCAGAAGCCGAATCTGCAGTTTCATCTCGCCGCTCCCCCGTTGAACTCGAGCGGGCCTCACGCTAGGTGGACGTTACGCACGTAACAAGCCATACGGGCAGTGCATGAGCGTGACGAATATCAATGCCTTGAGTCGGGGTGTCCCCGTAACGAAGAGACGACCGGAAGCGCTCCCGGCACGGCCGGTCGGTCAACGACGCAGGGTGAGGATCAGGTCGGCGACCAGGGCCGTCCAGCCGGTCTGGTGCCAGGCACCCAGCCCGGCCCCGTTGTCGCCGTGGAAGTACTCGGGGAAGGCGATCAGGTCCCGCCAGTCGGGGTGGGTCTGAAAGATCCGGCACGCGCCGTAGATGGGGCGTCGACCCCAGTCGTCCTGTGTGAAGAGCGAGATCAGCCGCGCGGAGAGGTCGTCGGCGATTTCGTCCAGCGTCCGCTTCACACCGGAGCGGGTCGGGTACTCCACCTGGAGGTCGTCGCCGAAGAACGAGGCGTAGTCGCGCAGCGCGCTGATGAGCAGGAAGTTCGTCGGCATCCAGATCGGACCGCGCCAGTTCGAGTTGCCGCCGAACAGCCCGCTGGTCGACTCCGCCGGCTCGTAGCCGACGGAGAAGTCCTGCCCGCCGAGCGTGACCGAGAACGGCTTGTCCAGGTGCGCGCGGGACAGCGTACGCAGGCCGAAGTCAGAGAGGAACTCGTCGGGATCGAGCATCCGGGCGAGCAGCCGGACCACCTGCTCCGGGCCGACCATGGACAGCAACCGCTGCTGGCGGCCGTCCGGGCCCAGACGGCGGGTGCCGATCACCTCGGCGTACTCCGGGCGGTTGGTGAGGAACCAGCGCAGCCGGGCGCCCAGCTCCGGCAGCCGGTGCAGGGTCTTCGCGGTCAGCCGGGTGGTGGCGGCCAGCGGCAGCAGCCCGACCACCGAGCGGACCTTCAACGGCACCTTCGTGCCGTCGGCGAGCCGCAGCACGTCGTAGAAGAAGGCGTCCTCGTCGTCCCACAACCCCTGCTCGTACGCGGCGGCGGCGATGTACGCGAAGTGCTCGAAGAACTTGGTGGCCGTGTCCACCCAGGTCCGGTCGTGCTCGGCCAGCACGATCGCCATGTCCAGCAGGTTGAGCGCGTACATGGCCATCCAGCCGGTGCCGTCGGACTGCTCCAGCACCCCGGCCACCGGCAGCGCCGCCGACCGGTCGAACGGCCCCACGTTGTCCAGCCCGAGGAAGCCGCCCTCGAAGACGTTGTTGCCGCCGGTGTCCTTGCGGTTGACCCACCAGGTGAAGTTGATCAGCAGCTTGTGCATCACCCGGGCCAGGAACTCGTAGTCCCGACCGCCGTCGATCTCGAACACCTTGAGCGCCGCCCAGGCGTGCACCGGCGGGTTCACGTCACCGAACGCCCACTCGTACGCCGGGATCTGCCCGTTGGGGTGCAGGTACCACTCGCGCAGCAGGAGCAGCAACTGCTCCTTGGCGAAGCCGGGATCGACGCGGGCGATGCTCACACAGTGGAAGGCCAGGTCCCAGGCCGCGTACCAGGGGTACTCCCACGGGTCGGGCATCGAGATGACGTCGAAGCTGGTCATGTGCCACCAGGCGCTGTTGCGCCCGTGCCGCCGCCCCGCCGGCGGCGGCGACGAGCCCGGGTCGCCTTCCAGCCAGCGTTTGACGTCGAAGTGGTAGAACTGCTTGCCCCACATCAGCCCGGCGATGGCCTGCCGGGCCACCAGCGCCTCGTCCGGGGTCGCTGCCTCCGGGATCACGCCGGCGAAGAAGCGGTTCGCCTCGGCCCGCCGCGCCCACACCACCGCCTCGAAACCGTCGCCCAGGTCCGCGCGGGGCGGCGGGGCGGCGGCCGGCGGCGACGCGGTGCGCGTCAGGCGCAGCCGGATCTGGCGCTGACCGCCGGCCGGCACGTCGAGGACGTAGTGCAGCGCGCCCTTGGTGCCCTCCCCCGCCGGGTTGACCGTGGCAGCGCCGTTGACCACGTGGTCGTTGATGCCGTCCTTCGGATAGGGGGACCGGCCGGGCAGGCCCCACAGCCGCTCGGCGTTGGTGTCGTTGTCGCAGAGCAGCGGCACCGGATCACCGTCACCCTCCAGCAGCAGTTGACCGAGCACCCAGTGCTCGCCGACCAGCCGGGCGCCCTCGCCGGTCAGCCGGGGGATCCGGTCACCGCCGGGCAGCCCCCACGCCCAGGTGTTGCGGAACCACAGGCTGGGCAGCACGTGCAGGGTGGCCGCCCGGTCGCCCCGGTTGGCGACGGTCACCACCATGCACAGGTCCGTCGGGGACGCCTTCGCGTAGTCGACCGTCACCGCCCAGTACCGGTCGTCGTCGAAGATCCCGGTGTCCACCAGCTCGTACTCGGTGTCGTCCCGGCCGCGCAGCGCGTTCACCGCGACCAGTTCGTCGTACGGGAAGGCTGCCTGCGGGTAGTGGTAGCGCCAGCGCATCCAGGAGTGGGTGGGCGTGGAGTCCTCGTACCACCAGTACTCCTTGACGTCCTCGCCGTGGTTGCCGCCGTCGCCGCCGAGGCCGAACATCCGCTCCTTGAGGATCGGGTCCTTGCCGTTCCACAGCGCGAGGGCGAACGCGAACGTCTGCCGGTCGTCGCAGACGCCGGCCATCCCGTCTTCGTTCCACCGGTAGGCTCTGGACCGCGCGTGGTCATGCGGGAAGTAGTCCCAGGCCGTACCGTGCTCGCTGTAGTCCTCCCGTACCGTCCCCCACGCCCGTTCGGACAGATAGGGACCCCATGCGCGCCAGTCCTGCTCCCCCGAGTCGGCCTGAGCGAGTCGGAGTCGCTCGGCGTCTGGTGGCGAGGCGTCGGAGGACGATCGGTCAGTGATCACGTGCATATCTTTGACGTCGCCGCGGTACTTGACCACAGCGGCCATTCTCGTCGTGGCGTGTTACACCCCGCCGCCGGTGGAGGAAAGTTGATCGACATTCACTTCGGCCCGCAGGTCTGTGGCGACCTGACCAGCGCGGCGAGCCGGGAGTGGCTGGTGCCCGACGGGCTCGGCGGGTACGCGATGGGCACGGTCGGCGGGTTGCGGACCCGCCGCTACCACGGTCTGCTGGTGGTGCCGGGTGAGACCCCGGCGTCCCGCCGGGTGGGACTGGTCAGCCTGGACCCGGCGGTCACCCTGCCGTCCGGCGCACGGGTCCGGCTCGGCGCGCACGAGTGGTCCTCCGGCGACGTCGACCCGCGCGGCTTCGAGCTGCTGGAACGCTTCGACCTGGTCGACGGGCTGCCCCGGTGGCGGTGGCGGATCGGCGCGGTGGTGATCGAGCGGGAGCTGGCCATGCTGCCCGGCCGCTCCTGCGTGGCGGTGGTACACCGGCTGGTCGCCGGCGGGCCGGTCCGCCTGGAACTCTCCGCCGCCTGCACGTGGCGTGACGCGCACGGCGAGCGGCGCGCCGACGGCCCGACGCCGCAGGTCGAGCCGGTCACCGACGGCGCGGTGGTCGAGGGCGCGTACCGACTCGCCGGCCCCGGCTGGGAGCCCGAGGGGCAGTGGTGGCTGGGCGTGCACCACCGCGAGGAGGCCAGCCGCGGCCTGCACCCGGAAGAGGATCTCTGGTACGCGGGACGCTTCGCCGGCGAGCTGGAGCGCCCCGGCGACACGGTGTCGGTGCGGTCCTGGGCCGGTCGACTCGACGAGGAGCCGCCGCCGGCCGCGGAGATCGTGGCGACGGCCCGACGGCGCAACCGGCAGGTGGTGGCGGCGGCGAAGCCGGCCGACCCGGTGGAGGCGACGCTCGCGTTGGCCGCGGACGCGTTCGTGGTGCGGACGGGCGGCACGGCGGTCGACGTGGTGGCCGGCTACCCGTGGTTCGGCGCCTGGTCGCGGGACACGATGATCTCGTACGAGGGGCTGTTCCTCTGCACCGGCCGCGCCGAGGAGGGTCGGGAGCTGCTGCGGGCGTACGCGGCGACGTTGTCCGAGGGGATGCTCGCCAACACGGCCGACACCGGGCGGGTGGAGTACAACACCGTCGACGGGACCCTGTGGTTCCTGCACGCGGTGAGTCGCCACGTCACGGTCACCGGCGACACCGACCTCGGCGACGAGCTACTGCCCGCGCTGCGCACGGTCGTCGACGCCCACGTGGCGGGCACCCGCTACGGCATCGGGGTCGACCCGGCCGACGGGCTGCTCGCCCAGGGTGCCCCGGGCACCGCGCTGACCTGGATGGACGCCCGCGTGTACGGGGTGCCGGTCACCCCGCGTACCGGCAAGCCCGTCGAGGTCAACGCGTTGTGGATCAACGGGCTGGCCGGGCTCGCCGAGCTGTCCGAGCTGGCCGGGCAGGACGCGGACGAGCTGTGGCGACGGCATGCGCAGGCGAGCGCCTCCTTCCGGGACCGCTACCCGGCCCCGACCGGCTGGCTGCACGACGTGCTGGACGCGCCCGCGCCGGCGTACCCGCTGGGCGGGGCGGCCCTGCATGATGACGACGCGCTGCGCCCCAACCAGTTGCTGGCCTGGTCGCTGCCGTTCGCGCCGCTGGAGCCGGACGAGCCGACGCTGCGGCGGGTCGCGACCGGGCTGTTGACGCCCCTCGGGCCGCGCAGCCTCGCGCCGGATTCGCCGGAGTTCGTGGGCCGGCACCGGGGTGGTCCGGCCGAGCGGGACGGCGGCTACCACCAGGGCACCGTGTGGCCGTGGCTGATCGGCCCGTACGTGGACGCGTGCCGCCGGGGCAAGATGTCGGTCGATGACGCATTCATCGGTATTGAGGCCCATCTGACCGAATATGGGTTAGGCTCGGTGAGCGAGACGGCCGACGGCCTCGCGCCGCACGCCGCGACCGGCTGCCCGTTCCAGGCATGGTCGGTGGCCGAGCTGCTGCGGGTGCGCCGAAAGGGCCAGTAGCGCTTTACACGACCGCAACGGCGGTGTCTCCGCTGGTTATCTCGACCCCGGCAGGATGGTCGGAGATCCAGACGCGACGGTAGGCACCGGCTCCGGTGCCGGTCGGCGCGCGCCCGGGGACAACTCAAAGGGGGCCGCAATGTCACCCGACGCCCACGTGATCGACATCCACCCCGCCCGGCACCTGCGGGTGCTGATGCTCTCCTGGGAGTACCCGCCGGTGCTCGTCGGCGGCCTCGGCCGACACGTCCACGCCCTC
>NZ_JBQXEO010000017.1:0-158261 GCF_052601155.1 Micromonospora yongxingensis | reverse complement strand
TCACCGAGGCGATGTTGCGGACCTGGCTGGTCAGGTTCGACGCCATCGAGTTCACGTTGTCGGTCAGGTCCCGCCACGTGCCGGAGACACCCTTCACCTGCGCCTGACCGCCCAGGTTGCCCTCGGTGCCCACCTCGCGGGCCACCCGCGTCACCTCGTCGGCGAACGACGACAACTGGTCGACCATCGTGTTGACGGTGTTCTTCAGCTCCAGGATCTCGCCCTGGGCGTCCACCGTGATCTTCTGGGACAGGTCACCGCGTGCCACGGCCGTGGAGACCTGGGAGATGTTGCGGACCTGGCTCGTGAGGTTGCCGGCCAACTGGTTCACGTTCTCGGTGAGGTCACGCCAGGTGCCGGAGACCCCGCGCACCTGGGCCTGGCCGCCCAGCTTGCCCTCGATGCCCACCTCACGGGCGACCCGCGTCACCTCGTCGGCGAACGACGACAACTGGTCGACCATCGTGTTGACAGTGTCCTTCAGCTCCAGGATCTCGCCCTGCGCCGCCACCGTGATCTTCTGCGACAGGTCGCCCCGCGCCACCGCCGTGGAGACCTGGGCGATGTTCCGCACCTGCGCGGTCAGGTTCGACGCCATCGAGTTGACGCTGTCGGTCAGGTCCTTCCAGGTGCCGGCCACGTTCGGCACCTCGGCCTGGCCACCCAGCTTGCCCTCGGTGCCCACCTCGCGGGCCACCCGCGTCACCTGCTCGGCGAAGAGCCGCAGCGTGTCGGTGAGGTAGTTGATCGTGTGCGCCAGCTCGGCGACCTCACCCTTGGCCGACACGGTGATCTTCTGGGACAGGTCGCCCTTGGCCACCGCCGTGGACACCTGGGAGATCGACCGCACCTGGTAGGTCAGGTTCGACGCCATGGTGTTCACCGAGTCGGTGAGGTCCTTCCACGTGCCGGCGACGCCCCGGACGTCGGCCTGGCCGCCCAGCTTGCCCTCGGTGCCCACCTCGCGGGCCACCCGGGTCACCTCGTTCGAGAACGAGGAGAGCTGGTCGACCATGGTGTTCACGGTGCGCCCGATGCGCAGGTACTCACCGCGCAGCGGCCGGCCGTCGATCTCCAGCGCCATGTGCTGGGACAGATCGCCGTCCGCGACGGCCACGATGACGCGGGCGATCTCGGTGGTCGGCCGGCCCAGGTCGTCGATCAGTGAGTTGATCGCCCGCTGCCCCTCCGCCCAGGAGCCGTCCAGACCCTCGTCGTCGAGCCGCTCGGTGAGCCGGCCGTCGCGACCGACGATCCGGCTGATCCGCCGCAGGTCCAGGTACTGCCGCTCCTGGAGCGACACCACCTCGTTGAAGGCGTCCGCGACCTCGCCGCCCTTGCCCGCCCGGCGAGGTAGCCGAACCTTCAGGTCGCCGCGACGGACCCGTCGCAGCGCCTCGGCCAACTCACCGAGGAGCGCCTCGTGGTCGGCCGCGGACGGATCCGCCACCGACTGCTTCGCCGTGGTCATGATTCCTCGCTCAACTCGGGGGCCGCCGGCCCGGTGCGGACACGCCGGCTCCCCATATTGTGCCCGCGCGCGCCGCGGTGCCAGGGTGCGCGACCCGCCGGTTCGCCCCGGACGGCCCACGGATCCTCTCGATGGGGGCCGATCCGGCACGGCCGGTCGCAGACCTCGCCGGCGTGCCGGACCCCCTCGTCAGGGGCGGACTGTCGCAGCCGGTCGGAGAGCGACGCCCGGCCCGCCGACACACGGCTCGGCGATCGTCGACCGGCTTGGCACCCGGCGGGGCAACGGTGGAGGATACGGGGGTGTCAGCCGAGGCGGGGCCCGCGACGGCCGGGGCCCGGAACGGGGCGGTCCGGCGTGTCCGCCTGCCCGCTGACCGCCGCACGCCCGCCGCGGCCCGCGCTGTCGTCCGCTCGGTGCTGACCGAGGCGGCCCTCGACGAGCTGGCCAACGAGGCGCTGCTGCTCACCACGGAGCTGACCACCAACGCCATCGAGCACGCCCGCACCGAACTGGACATCGAGGTCGTCGCGGACGAGATCGGCCTGTCCGTGACGGTTTCGGACTTCGCACCCGGCACGGGCGACGAGCTGACCGTCGGCGTCCGCAACGACGCCACCGAGATCAACGAGGTCTCCGAGCGGGGGCGGGGTCTGCTGCTGGTCGACCACTTCGCCAGCCGCTGGGGCACCACGTACCTGCCCACCGGCAAGGGCGTCTGGTTCCGGCTGGACCGGCCCGGCGCCGACCCGTCGGCCGCCGCCGCCGCGAGCGGCGAGTCGACGCCCGCCGCCGCCGGCCCGGGCGCCACCGTCGACAGCTCCGCGCCGAGCGCCAGCGCGATGAGCGAGCTCATGCAGACCGCCCCCGACATGTACGCGGACGACCCCCTGCCCGACTTCGCCACCGGCCTGCTCAGCCGGGTCGCCGAGATGGTGGGCGCGGCCGGCGGCACGATCCGGCTGGACCGGGGCGACGGGCAGGGTCGCCAGGTGCTGGCCCGCTTCGGCCGGCAACCCCGCGACGACGGCGACCTGCTCCGGGTGCCGCTGACGGTGCACCGCCCGTACGCCGGGGAGCTGGAGCTGGACGCCGCACCGTCGGCGTACGCCCGGCCGCTGGCGGTGCTGACCGCCGAGCGGCTGTCGCTGCACCTGGAGAACGACCGGCTGCGCCGGGCCGACGTCCGCCGGCAGGCGTGGCTGACCTTCCTGGCCGAGGCGAGCGAACTGCTGGCCCAGTCGCTGGACGTCGAGCTGACCATGGCACTGATCCCGCAGCTGGTGGTGCCCCGGCTCGGCCAGTGGTGCGCGGTGCACACCACCGACGAGTGGGGCCGGCTCCGGTTGGCGGCGGCCACCCACGCGGACGAGTCGGTGCTGCCGCAGCTGCACAAGGTGCTGGCGGAGACCGGCCCGGACTCGATCCAGGCCCGGCTGCGGGAGGCGTCCCGCAGCGCGGCGCAGATCCCGCTCGGCGGGCCGATGGAGGGGTTCGCGGTCCCGTTGATCGCGCGCGGGCAGCGGCTCGGCACCCTGGCCGTGGGTCGGCACCAGCGGCACCGGCACGACCCGGACGAGGTGTCCGTGCTGGAGGACGTGGCCCGGCGGGCCGCGCTGGCCATCGAGAACGCCCGGATCCACGCCGAGCGGCGCCGGGTGGCGCAGACGCTCCAGCAGTCTCTCCTGCCGCCGGTGCTGCCGCTGTTGGAGGGGATCGGCTTCGCCGCCGAGTACGTCCCGACCGGCGACGACGCCGAGGTGGGCGGCGACTTCTACGACGTGGTGCCGCTCCCCGACGGGCGTTGGCTGGTGGTGATCGGGGACGTCTCGGGCAAGGGCGTCCAGGCGGCGGCGGTCACCGGTCTGGTCCGCGACGTCATCCGGGTGCTGGTCGGCGACGGCAAGCCGCTGCCGGAGGCCCTGGCCCGGCTCAACGAGACGCTGGTCGAGCGGGGCGGCGGCCGGTACTGCACGCTCGCCCTGGCGGCGGTCGGGCCGGGCGATGGCAACCGGCTGGACGTCTCGCTGCACCTGGCCGGGCACGACCGGCCGGTGCTGCTGGCCGCGGCGGGCGGCGCCGGGTTCGTCGGCACCGGCGGCACGGCGCTGGGCCTGTTGGACACGATCACCTCGCCGACGGCGGGGATCACGCTCGCTCCGGGCGACTCGCTGATCTTCTACACCGACGGGGTCACCGAGCGGCGGCGCGGCCGGGAGCTGTTCGGCACCGACCGGCTGCGTGACGCGGCGGCGCCCCTGGCGGGATATTCGGCCGACGTGGTCGCGGCCCGGCTGCGCGCCGCCGCGATCAACTTCTCGGTCGAGCCGCCGCGCGACGACATCGCCATCCTGGTGCTCCGCAACGACGCGACCTGAGCGCGGGCGGCACCCCGAGTCATGGTTGGCTCGGTAGATTGACGGCCATGTCGACTGTCGCGCGGGTCGCGCCGTACTCCCGGCCGCTGGTCCGGGTGCTGATCGCCGCGCAGCTCGCGACCGTCGGGGCGTTCCTCACGGTGCTGCTGCTCTACCTGGGCCGGATGGCCACCGCCGGCGTCGGGCCGGCGGAGATGCTGACCGGCGCGTACGACCCCAAGGAGCTGGTCCCGTTCGGGATGCACGGGGCGAACCCGTTGTTCTGGCTCTACGCCGTGGTGGCGCTGCTCTATCTGGTGGGCGCCGTGCTCGGGCTGCCGTTGGCGGTCGTCGCGGTGGCGCTGGCCGCCCGGGAGCGGGACGCCCTGCCCCGGACGGCCCGGACGCTGCTGCTGGCCGGTGCGGCCAGCAGCGTGCTCGTGCTGGTGGCCCGGTTCACCCCGCCGCTGCTCGACATGCATCGGTGGTGGTTGGACTGACCACCGGGCGGTAGCGAGGGACCGCGCCCGGTCACAGGCCGCCCGGGAGCCGGCCGGGCGCGAGCCGGTGCTTGGGGTCGAGGTGCTCCTTGGCGGCCCGCAGCTGGGCCAGGCCGCCCAGCTCACCCCACAGGTCGACGGCCTGTCGCACCGGCGCGGGTGCGGAGACAACGACGCACCGCCCCTGCCGGGCCAGCAGGACCCCTCGGACGGCGGCCAGGATGGACGCGACCCGGTCGGGGGCCAGCGCGCCGGGCAGTGCCGCGTGCACCACGCCCAACCCTGCGGAACCGCGCACCGGCACCGGCGCGCCGGCCGCGTCGCGCAACGCGTAGACGGCGGCGTGCAGGTCGCTGATCGGCACCTCCAGGCGCAGCGCCGTGTCGCCGGGTGCGAACGGGTAGCGACGCCACCACGGCGGCGGGGAGTGCGTGACGGTGGCTTCCCCGTGCAGCAGGCCGACCAGGCGCTCGGCGCGTTCCGTGACGTCGGCCGGCCCGCCCTCCAGCAGCACCACGAGGCTGCCCGCCCGGGACGGGGCGCTGGCCCGCCCGGACATCGAGGGGTGGCGCTCGCGGGCGGTGGCGGACGGATGGCCGGGCGGGTACGGCGAGCGGGGCCTGGGCGCGCCGGCCGGCAGGTCCAGCTCGATGGCCGCCGGCTCGAGCCGGGCGGCGAGGATCGCCCGGATCAGGTCGTGCACCTCCAGTGGCGTCCACACCGGGCGGGACACCCAGAGCCGGCTGGCCGGCGCCGGCTGCACCCGCAGGCTCGCCGAGACCAGCACACCGAGCGCGCCCTGCGAGCCGCACAGCATCCGTGCGAGGTCGAGCCCCGGCGCTCCGCCGCCGGCGCTGACCAGCTCGCCGTCGGCACCCAGGTAGCGCAGACCGAGAAGCTGGTCGCAGGGGCTGCCGTGGCGGTGTCGCAGGGGGCCGGCCTCACCGGCGGCGAGCACCCCGCCCAGCGTCGCCCCGGGCGACGGGGCGTCCATGGCCAGCCGCTGCCCGGTGCGCTCCAGGGTGGACTGCACCGCTCGCAGCGGAGTGCCGGCGCCCACCTCGGCGACCGGCGCGCCGACCGGCTCGTGACCGATGCCGGCCAGCCGGCCGGTGTCGAGCATGATGTCGACCCGCGCGGGCGTGGCACCCCAGTCGATCTTGGTGCCGGCGCCCCGGGGGACCACCGTCAGGTCGTGCGCGGCGGCCAGGCGCAGCACCTCGGCCGCGGCGTGTGGCCCGCCCGGCACCGCCACCCAGCGGGCCGGTCGCCCGGCCACCTCGTCGGCCGGCCCGGCGAGCCGGGCGAACGGCGGACCGCAGATCGCCGCCAACCTCCGGGTGATCTCAAGGGCTCCGGACCGGTCGAGGGAACTCGCTGCTGCCGCCATGCCGGCTATCGTACATGTGTTCGAATGCGGTGGTGCCGACTATCGGGATGCCGCTGGTCCGGCGCGCGGAGCGAGCCGGCCGGTAACGTGGCGCCGTGACCACCGAGACTGCCCCGCCCGCGGCGAAGCGGGTGCCCGCCGAGCGCACCCACCACGGCGACACCGTCATCGACGAGTACGCCTGGCTCGCCGCCAAGGACGACCCGGAGACGATCGCCTACCTGACCGCCGAGAACGCCTACACCGAGGAGCGCACGGCGCACCTGGCCGGGCTGCGTGCCGAGCTGTTCGAGGAGACCCGCCGGCGCACCCGGGAGACCGACCTGTCCGTGCCGACCCGCAAGGGCGGGCACTGGTACTACACCCGGACGGTCGAGGGGCAGCAGTACGGGGTGCACTGCCGGCGCGCGGTCCGCGACTCCGAGACCGACCCGCCGCTCAGCGCGGACGGCGCCCCGCTGGACGGCGAGGAGGTGCTGCTCGACGGCAACCTGCTGGCCGAGGGGCACGACTTCTTCTCGCTGGGCGCCTTCGACGTCAGCCCGGACGGGCGCTGGCTGGCCTACTCCACCGACTTCTCCGGAGACGAGCGGTTCACGCTGCGGGTGAAGGACCTGACGACCGGCGAGCTGCTGCCGGACGAGGTGCCCGACACGTTCTACGGCACCGCGTGGTCGGCCGACGCCTCGGCGCTGTTCTACGTGACCGTCGACGACGCCTGGCGGCCCAACCGCGTCTGGCGGCACACCATCGGCTCCGCCGCCGCGGACGACGTGGTGGTCCACCAGGAGGACGACGAGCGGTTCTGGGTGGGCGTGGAGCTGACCCGGTCGGAGAAGTTCATCCTGATCGACATCCACAGCAAGGTCACCAGCGAGGTGCTGGTGATCCCGGCCGCCAACCCGACCGGCGCGCCGGCCGTGATCGCGGCCCGCCGGCAGGGCGTCGAGTACACGGTGGAGCACCACGGCCACCGCTTCCTGATCCTGCACAACGACGGCGCCGAGGACTTCGCGCTGGCCTTCACCTCGGCGGAAACGCCGGGCGACTGGGTACCGCTGATCGAGCACAGCCCCGGCACGCGGCTGGAGGCGGTGGACGCCTTCGCGAACCACCTCGTGGTGTCGCTGCGCACCGACGGGCTCACCGGGCTGCGGGTGCTGCCGATCGGGGGCGGCGACGCGTACGACATCGACTTCCCGGAGCCGTTGTACAGCGTCGGCCTGGACGCCAACCCGGAGTACCGCACCGGGCAGGTCCGGTTGCGCTACTCCTCGCTGGTCACACCCGACTCGGTGTACGACTACGACCTGGTCACCCGGCAGATGGTGCTGCGCAAGCAGAAGCCGGTGCTGCCCGGCCCGGACGGGCGGCCGTACGACCCGGCCGAGTACGAGCAGCACCGCGACTGGGCGCTCGCCGACGACGGCACCCGCGTGCCGATCTCGCTGGTCTGCCGGGTCGGTACGCCCCGGGACGGCTCCGCCCCCTGCGAGCTGTACGGCTACGGCTCGTACGAGGCGAGCATGGACCCGTGGTTCTCGGTGGCCCGCCTGTCCCTGCTGGACCGGGGTGTGGTCTTCGCGGTGGCGCACATCCGGGGTGGCGGTGAGCTGGGCCGACGTTGGTACGACCAGGGCAAGATGCTGGCCAAGAAGAACACCTTCACCGACTTCGTCTCCTGCGCCCGGCACCTGGTCAAGGCCGGCTGGACGGCCAGCGACCGGCTGGTGGCCCGGGGCGCCTCGGCGGGCGGCCTGCTGATGGGCGCGGTGGCGAACCTCGCCCCGGACGCGTTCGCCGGCATCGTCGCGCAGGTGCCGTTCGTGGACGCGCTCACCTCGATCCTCGACCCGTCGTTGCCGCTGACCGTCACCGAGTGGGAGGAGTGGGGCAACCCGCTGGAGGACCCGGAGGTGTACGCGTACATGAAGTCCTACACGCCGTACGAGAACGTGGCGCCGGTGGACTACCCGGCGATCCTGGCGGTGACCAGCCTCAACGACACCCGGGTGCTCTACTCGGAGCCGGCGAAGTGGATCGCCCGCCTGCGGGCGGTCTCCCCGGGCGGCGACTACCTGCTGAAGACCGAGATGGGTGCCGGGCACGGCGGCCCGAGCGGGCGCTACGACGCCTGGCGCGAGGAGGCGTTCATCAACGCCTGGATCCTGGACCGTCTCGGCCGCGCCTGAGCTGGTGACCGGGGCGGCGGCGATGAGTGACGAGGACGGTGCGGCACCGGCTCCCCGGCGCGCCTCCGCCTGGATGATCCTCGCGGTGGTGGCCGCCGCCCTGCTCGTCTGCTGCTGCTCCGCCGCCGTCGGCCTGGTGATCGCCTGGTCCGCCGGCCTCTTCCACACCCCGACCTGACCGGCGACCGCGACGTCGCGGACCGGTCAGGTCGGGGTGGGCAGTACCCGCCGATCAGGGGGGCCGGCGCCGACCAACGCGGCGGCCTCGCCGGTACGGACCATCCGTTGCCAGCGCAGCCGGTTGCCGACCAACGCGGTGACCACCGACTGCACCACGACCAGATACATGAGTTGCCGGTAGACCAGCTGCTGGAAGGGCAACGCCCACAGCGGCCCGTACCGCTCCCGGTCGAGGCGTAGCGCGTAGCCGGCGGTGGCCGCCTGGAGCAGCAGCAGCCCGGCCCAGGCCAGGGCGAGGGTCGACCAGGGCAGGAAGAGCAGGCCGTAGACGGCGAACACGTCGACCGCCGACGCGGTGAGCGGCAGCACGATCTGGAACACCGTGAGGTACGGCAGACCCCGCCGACCGAGTTTCCCGCCGGCACCCGACTCGCGCAGCGCGTGCCGGTGTTTCCACATCGCCTGCATGGTGCCGTAGCACCAGCGGTACCGCTGCCGCCAGAGCTGCCGCAGCGACGAGGGGGCCTCCGTCCAGGCGATCGCCGACTCCTCGTAGACCACCCGCCACCCGGCCCTGAGCACCTGCATGGTCAGGTCGGTGTCCTCGGCCAGCGTGTCCGCCGGCACGCCGCCCACCCGCAGCAGCACCTCGCGCCGGAACGCGCCGATCGCGCCGGGGATGGTCGGCATGCACTCCAGCACGTCGTACATCCGGCGGTCGAGGTTGAAGCCGATCACGTACTCCAGGTGCTGCCACCGGCCGAGCAGCCGGCGCCGGTTCGCGACCTTGGTGTTGCCGCTGATCGCACCCACCGTCGGGTCGGCGAAGCCCTGCACCAGCCGGTGCACGGTGTCCGGTTGGAAGACGGTGTCCCCGTCCACCAGCACCAGCAGGTTCGCGCGGGCCGCCCGGATGCCGGTGTTCAGCGCCGCCGGCTTGCCGGCGTTGGCCTGCCGGATCACGCGTACCCCGCGCAGCCGCATCCGCTCGACGATGTCGGCGGTGCCGTCGTCCGATCCGTCGTCCACCACGATCACCTCCAGCGCCGGGTACGCGCTGGCCACCAGGGAACGGACCGTGGCGGCGATGTTCGCCGCCTCGTTGTACGCCGGCACGATCACCGACACCGGGACGCGCACCTCGGGCCTGTCCCGGCGGGGCCGGCGGACCCGACGTACGTGCCGTTGGGCGCAGATCACCTGCACCACCAGCCGCAGCACGCCGAGCACCAGGGCGATGGCGAGCAGTGCGTTCATCACCCCGGCCGACCAGCGTGCGCCGGTCTGGGTCCAGCGCAGCGCGGTGCCGCTCAGTCGGCTGCCGGCGCCGGCCGGGAGCATCGACGGCGAGGCGTCGATGCCGGTGGAGACGGTGGTGAACCGGTAGCCCTGGCCGGTCAGCGCGGGCAGCAGCCGGTCCAGCGCGGCCACCGTCTGCGCCCGGTCACCGCCGCCGTCGTGCATCAGCACCACGGCACCCTGTCCCCGCTTCGGGGTGGCCGCCCGGGTGATCTGGTCGACGCCGGGGCGCTGCCAGTCCCTGGTGTCCAGGTCGGCGAGCACCGCGACGTGCCCGGTCCCGGCGGCGGCGCGCAGCGCGGCGTACTCGGGCCCGGTCAGCGCCGTCGGCACCGAGGAGAACGGCGGCCGGAGCAGGGTGACCTCCCGGCCGGTCGCCGCGGCGACCGCCTTGCGGGTGAGCGAGAGTTCGAGGTCGCGTCGCCACGCCGGCACGGCGGCGAGGTCGGCGTGGGTGTAGGTGTGCGACCCGATCTCGTGGCCCTCGGCGAGGATCCGGCGGACCAGCTCCGGGTGCTCGTTGACCCGGGCTCCGACCACGAAGAAGGTGGCGTGCGCGCCGTGGCGGCGCAGCACGTCGAGCACCTGCGGGGTCCAGCGCGGGTCCGGCCCGTCGTCGAAGGTCAGCGCGATCGTCCGGCCCGGCAGAGCCCGGCTGACCGGCTCGGCGTGATCCAGCCGAAGGACCGGGCCGCCCGACCCGACCTGGGCCGGTACGGCCGGTGCGGCGGAACCGCTGGCGGCGGGGGTGCCGGAGCCGCCCGAGAGGCCGCTCACGAGGCCGTTGACGGTGAGTGCCGCGAGCAGCAGGAGCAACCCGAGCAGGAGCAGGATCCAGTGGGCGCGCGGATCCCGTCGGGCCACGTGTCGCGCCATCGTCACTGCGGCTTACCGGGTGGCCTGCTCGGCTTCGAGGTGTTGCGGTGCTCGTCGGCGCGGCCCGGCTGGTCGGTGGCGGACGGCGCCCCCGTCGACGTGGTGGGCGGGCCGGGGCGCCGGACGCCGGTCGGGGTGGGGCTGGACAGCGGCGCCGACGTGCGGGTCACCGGGGAGAGCGACGGCGGGTCCGGCACCCGAGGCTGTGTGATCCCGTCCACGCCGGCCTCCACCGGTCGCGGTGCCCGAGGGTCGTCGGACCAGCCGGGCAGCGACACGGAGGTGTCCAGGAAGAGCCCGGCGGCGATCAACCCGAGGCTGGCGAGCAGACCCAGACCCATCGCGGTCCCGGCGATGACGGTCAGCCGCCGGCGGCGGCCGGTCCCGTCGACGAACACCGGCGGTGCGCCACCCGGTTGGTTGTGCATCTGGCGAACTCCCACCGCTACCGCGCCGCGAACCGTCCGGTCGGGCGCCGGCGACCCGATGGTCCGGGCCTCCGGTGCAGACAGCGGCACCGCCAGCGACGCCGTTACATCGACTCAGGCCGTCCGCAGCTCGTCCACCGCCGTGCTCACCCGCAGGAAGAGCAGGCCGACGCCGACCGTCACCAGCACCGCGGCCAACGCGCCGGCTCCCAGCCAGGCCAGTTGCTCCAGCGGTACGTCCGGAACCCGCTCGGCCCCGGCGGTCTCCACGATCCGGACGTACTGGTCGCGGGTCGCCGGGTCGTCGCAGAGCGCTGCCGTGGCGTCGCAGACCGCTGTCGATCCCCCGCCCGTCGCCGCCCTCGGGAAGAGCCCTCGGCCGAGGAGCGTGCCGACACCGAGGGCGAGCAGGATCGCCGGCACCGCCGGGGCCAGCGCCTGCCAGGCGATGGACCGGCTCAGCGCGCCACGCGGCACGCCGGTGGCGACCAGCGCCGAGTAGGCCCGGCGGCGGGACACGATCCCCTCCACCAGCGCGACGATCAACCCTCCGGCGGCGATCAGCACGGCCACCCCCACCGCGACGTCGACCAGGTCCATGGTGGACAGGTAGAACGGGTCGGCGCCCCTGTCGACGCCGTCGAGCTGGTTCTGCTCCCGTTCGAGTGCGTCCTGGGCCACGAAGTAGGCGCGCAACGCGGCCGCGCCGCCGCCGAAGATCAGGGCGGCCAGCAGCGCGGCGAACGTACGGCTACCGGCCCACGGGTCGGCCATCAGCCGACCCGCGGCGAGCAGCGCCGGCGGACGGCGGGCGTACCGGCGCAGCAACCGCCCGCAGGTGTACGAGATCCAGCCGGTGCCGATCACCACCCCGATCATCGCCGCGAGGCCACCAGCCACGAACATCAGCGGCACCAGCCAGCGCGCCACCTGCTCGTCGTCGAGTTGGTGGAGCACCGGCCGGATCGCCGCGAAGCAGGTCAGGCCCAACGCGATCAGCACCCCGGCCCACGGGCGCGGCCCGCGCTCCCGGGCCGCCTTACGGCTCACACCCAGCGGGCTGGTGGTGACCGTCCGCAGCATCACCGCGGTGGCCAGCGCCGCGATCATCGGCAGCCCCAGCACCACCGCGGCCATCGCCCCGACCGACGGCAGCACGTCGGTGGGCAGAGCCAGCCGGCCCTGCCCGTCCGGCCGGTGCAACAGCTCCCGACCGGCCAGGTAGACGCCCAGCCCGACGAACGTGCCGAGCAGGCTGGCCAGGCCCGTCTCCAGCACGGCCAGCCGGGTGACCTGGCCGGGGGTGGCGCCGGCCAGCCGGAGCCCGGCCAGCCGGCGGTCCCGGGCCGGGGCGCCGAGCCGGGCACACTGGCCGGCCAGTGCCAGCACCGGAATGGTCAGCAGCAGCAGCGCGAACGCCGTGCCACCGCGCAGCCCGGGCTCGCGCAGCAACTCGTTGCGGTACTGCTCGGACTCCACCCAGGCGTTCCCGGCGGGTTTCTGGATGGCCAGCACGGTGAGCGCCGCCAACCCGGCCAGGGTGGCCAGCAGGGCGCTGAGCGCCGTGAGCACCACCCGGGCGGTGTCGGTGCGGGTGCCGGCCAGCGCGAGCCGGACCAGCGTCGCCGGCCTCACCGGGAGCCGCCCGCCAGCGGCACGTCGAGCCCCAGGCCGGTGTGGTCCACCAGACCGTCACGCAGCACGATCTCCCGATCGGCGTACGCGGCGATCCGCGGTTCGTGGGTGACCAGCACGACGGCGGTGCGCTGCTCGCGGGCGAGCCGGACCAGCTGGGTCAGCACCTGCTCACCGGTGAGCGTGTCCAGCGCGCCGGTCGGCTCGTCGGCGAAGAGCACCCGCGGCTCGGTGACCAGCGCCCGCGCGGTGGCGCACCGCTGCTGCTGGCCGCCGGACATCTCGCCGGGCCGGAGATCGGCCAGCTCGGCCACCCCGAACCGTTCCAGCCAGGTGAGCGCCGCCGTCCGTGCCTCTCGCCGCCCCGTGCCGGCGAGGAGCAGGGGCAGGGCGACGTTCTCCGCCGCGGTCAGCTCGGCGACCAGTTGGCCGAACTGGAACAGCACCCCGAACTCGGTGCGCCGGAGCCGGGACCGGGCCGCCTCCGACAGGTGGTCGATGCGATGACCACGCCAGCTGACCTCGCCGGCGTCCGGGCGGAGGATCCCGGCCAGACAGTGCAGCAGGGTCGACTTGCCGCAGCCGCTCGGACCCGTGACGGCCACGATCTCGCCCTCGGTCACGTCGAGCGTCACGCCGCGCAGGGCGGGCGTCGGGCCGTACGCCCGAACCACGCCGCGAGCCTGGAGTTGCGTCACGGGTGCACCTCCCGGTGCCAGTCGGCGACGCGGTCCAGGGTGGCGTGCAGCCAGCGCAGGTCCGCGTCGAGATGGGCGATCGCGAAGTCGGCCGCGACCACATCGCTGAGCGTGGCGGCCGGATCGGCCTTGACCGTCGTCAGCTCGCGCAGCCGGGCGGTGTGCGCGGCGCGCTGGGCGATCAGGTAGGTGCGGGCCCGGTCGACGTCGGCGACCAGCAGCGCCACCACGACCTTGGTGAAGAGCGTGCTGGCCACGTACGGCATGGGTAGCTCCACCGTGGACAGCCACTGGTCGAGCGTCGCCCGTCCCTCGCCGGTCAGCGCGTACGCCGTGCGGTCCGGACCCGCGGCCCGGTCCTGCCCGGTCGCGGCCACCAGGCCGTCACGTTCGAGTCGCCCGAGGGTGGCGTAGACCTGCCCGAACGCCAGCGGCCGGGCTCGGGGCAGCCGCTCGTCGTGCGCACGCTTGAGCTCATAACCGTGCCGGCTGCCAGCGGCGAGCAACCCGAGCAGGACATGCGGCGTGGACACACCGCAACTATTCACTCAGCGAATACCGCTGTCAACCACCGCGGCGTCAGCGCGTGGGCAGCCAGGTCGGGGGACGACCGGTCTGGGCGAGGAGGTGGTCCAGGTCCGGCAGGTCGACGGAGGACGTCGGCACGGGGTCGGCGAAGACGCCCATCCTGCGGGCGGTCGGCGCCAACCCCTCGACCAGCCCACGCAGCTCCGCCACCGCCTCCGGAGCCGGCTCGTACGGCTGGCCGGTCGCGACGGCGAGGTCCCAGCCGTGCACGGTCAGGTCCAGCAGCGCCATGCCGCCGATGACGGTCTGCGGCATGCCCATGCCCGGCGACACACCCTCCAGCGTGGACGGGTCCGACCAGGCGGCGACCAGCCGGCCGGTCTCCGCCTCGAACCGGTCCCGCCAGCCGTCGACCAGGTGGTCGGGCTTGTCGGCCCACTCCACCGACCGCTTCTCGGCCAGCGCCTGGAAGTTCACCACCACCTCGATCAGGTGGTTGAGCAGATCCCGGACCGTGTAGTCGCGGCAGGGCGTGGGCAGGTCGAGCTGGTCGTCGCCGATGCCACGCACCACGTCGACGGTTCGCGGCGCCGCAGCCGCGAGCAGATCGCTAGTCTGAGTTGCCATAGGGCCAGCGTATGAGGGTGGTCTTGAAAAAATGCGACAGCAACCGCGTGGCGACAGCCGGGGAATCCTCGACCCGGGCCGGTTGCTGCGCGAGGTCCGCTTCCGCCGGCACCTGCCCGCCGAGTGGCTGCGACCGTGGGTCGAGCACTACTGGCTGATCGACTGGGCGTTGAGCGCGCCGTTCGAGCAGCGCGTCGTGCCGCACCCGGCGGTGAACGTGGTGTTCCGCCGCGACGGCGACGGGCCGGAGGCCGGCGAGGTGGCCGGAGTGGGCCGGGACCTCTTCCGGATCACGCTGGCCGGCACCGGCCGGGTCTGCGGAGTCCAGTTCCGCCCCGGCGGCTTCCACCCGTTCTGGCGACGACCGGTCGCCGAGCTGACCGGCCGCCGGCTGCCGTTGCCCACCGGGCGGCTGACACCGCCCGACGCCGAGGTGTGCACGGGCACCGACCATGAACGCCGCCGCGCGCTGGACGCCCTGCTCACCGCCTGGGCACCCGACGCCGACCCGGCGGTCGAGGAGGCCGTCGCGCTGGCCGAGGCCATCCGGACGGACCGGACGGTGCTGCGGGTCGACGACTTCGCCGCGCGCCATCACGTCCCGGTCCGCCGGTTGCAACGGCTCTTCACCGAGTACGTGGGGGTCGGGCCGAAGTGGGTGATCCGCCGCTACCGACTCCAGGAGGCCGTCGAACAGGCCGCCGGCGGGCCGCTGAACTGGGCGGGTCTCGCCGCAGACCTCGGCTACAGCGACCAGGCCCACCTGGTCCGCGACTTCACCGCCGTCGCCGGCGTGTCGCCCGCCGCGTACGCCCGATCGGTCCGTTGAAGCGGGGCGACCAGCCCAGCTTCGGGCGCCGGCTCAGCGGCGACGCAGCACGACCACCGCGACGTCGTCCTGAATCTCCGGTGGGGCCAGCTCCACCAGCAACCGGGCGCAGAAATCGTCCAGGTTCTCGTCCACCGTGCCGGACACCGCGGCGAGCGCGGCCAACCCCTCGTCGATCGTGGCGTCCCGGCGCTCGATCAGCCCGTCGGTGTATAACACCAGCGTGGCCCCGGCCGGAAGCACGAACTCCAGGTCCGCCGGACGGGGCGCGCGCACGCCGAGCAGTGGCGCCGACTGCTGCACGAACTCCACCTTGCCGTCCTGGCTGAGCACCGGCGGCAGGTGACCGGCGCTGGCCAGCCGGACCCGCCCGGTCGGCGGGTGCAGCAGCAGCACGCAGAGCGTGGCCAGCTCGTTCGGCAGCAGGGTCCGCATCAGCTCGTTGACCCGGTGCAGGATCTCGCCGGGCTGGTGCCCCTCCACCGCGTACGCCCGCACCGCGTGCCGCAGCTCGGCCATCACCGTCGCCGCGTGCAGCGAGTGGCCGGCGACGTCGCCGATCGCCATCAGCAGGTGCCCGTCGAGCATGACCAGCTCGTAGAAGTCGCCGCCCACCTCGGTCTGGGCGCTGGCCGGCTCGTAGCGCACCGCGAAGTCCAGCCCGGCCACCGTGGGCAGCCCGCGCGGGAGCAGGCTGCGCTGGAGGGTGACCGCGATCCGGTGCTCCTCGTCGAACGAGCGCTGCGCCTCCACCGCCGCCGCCACCGCCTGGGCGAGCTGCACCAGCACCGGGGTCCGGGCGGTCTGGGTGGCGGTCGGGACCACCACGTACAGCGGTGCCCGGTCCTCCCGCAGCCGGGCGGCGGCCACCGTCACCGAGTCGCCCGCCGGCCACTCGATCAGCCCCCAGTCCGCCGGGATCTCCACGCGCACGGTCGCGCCGGCCGGCACGCCGGTGTCGTCGACGACCCACGGCACCACCGTGGCCCCGGTGCCCGGGCCGGCGCAGATCCCGGCCAGGCAGTCGCCGTCGAACGTCTCGGCGACCACCGCCGCCGGGCTCTTGAAGATCTGCGCGGCACCCTCGGCGGCGGCCTCCAGCAGCCGGGCGAAGGTCGGCGCGGCGTGCACCGCCACTGTCGTGTCGGCCAGCACGAGCAGCCGCTCGGCGAGCAGCTCAGCGCGCTGCCGGGCCTGGTAGTAGCGCAGCACCGCCCGGGTGGTGGCGATCAGCTCTTCCGGCTCGATCGGCTCGGTCAGGTAGGCGTCCGCACCCCGGGTCAGCCCCTGGGCGCGGTCGGCCACGTCCACGGCGTGCGCCGACACATGGATCACCGGCATCGCCGGATGCGCCGCCTTGAGCCGTTCGCAGACCTCGTAGCCGCTCAGGTCGGGCAGCCGGACGTCGAGCACCACCAGGTCGACCCGGTCCACCTCGACCCGGGCCAGAGCCTCGGCGCCGTTCTCGGCCTCCAGCACGGTGAACCCGGCCCGGGTCAGCCAGCTGACCAGCAGGTAACGCTTGGTACGACTGTCATCGACCACCAGGACGGTCGCCGGCCCGCCGTCCACGTCACGCTCCGCCCACGGGCAGGGAAACGGTGAAGGTGCTGCCCCGACCGGGCTCGCTGGTCAGCTCCAGCGTCCCGCCGAGCAGCATCACCAGACGCCGGGCGTACGGCAGGCCGAGCCCCGTGCCGCCGACCCGGGTCGCCCCCGGCACCTGGTAGAACTCCTCGAAGATCCGGTCGTGCAGCTCCGGGGCGATGCCGGGGCCGGTGTCGATGACCGAGAAGTTCCACCGGTCGTCGCTCTGCCCGGCCCGCAGCCGCACCTCGCCGCGCTCGGTGAACTTCAGCCCGTTGTGCAGCAGGTTGCGCAGCACCTGGCCGAGCAGCACCTCGTCGGTACGCAGCACGGCCGGCGCGGGGGGCTCCTCCACCACCAGCTCCACCCCCGGCCGGGTGGCCAGCGCGCGCAGCGTGCCACGCAGTTGACCGAAGAGCGGCCGCAGGTCCACCTCCGCCCAGTCCGGCTCGATCCGGCCGGACTCCGCCTTCGCGAGGTCCAGCAGCTCGTTGACCAGCCCGAGCAGGTCCGCCGCCGAGGAGCGGATCAGACCGACCTGGCGGGCCTGCTCGTCGGTGAGCGGGTCGGAGGCGGAGTCGGCGAGCAGACGCCCCAACCCGATGATCGCGGTCACCGGGGCGCGCAGCTCGTGGCTCACGTTGGCCAGGAACCGGCTCTTGGACTCGCTTGCCGCGCGCAGCTGGGCCGACTTCTCGTCCAGCTCGGCGTAGAGGGCGACCACCCCCCGGTTGGTCTCCTTCAGCTCCTCGGTGAGCTGGTTGTAGAGCGCCAGCACGCCCCGGTTGGTCTCGGCGAGCTCCTCGTTCAGCACGGCCAGCTCGTCGCGCTGACTGCGCACCTCGTCGAGCGCCGCGATGAGCTGCCCGTTCTGGACGGTCAGCTCATCGAGGGCGCTGGACGGCGCGGTACGGCCGAGTTCGGCACGGAACTCGGCGAGCCGCTCCGGGGTCGGCGTCGGCGCGTTGGCCGGAACTCGTCGGGACATCCTCACGACCGTAACCCCCTGGACGGTCGACACGCTCAAGGTGTCGACCAGTCGGGACACGGCGCCGGACTGCGGCTCGAACCGGCCGTCGGACAGCGGGGCCACCGGGGCAAGGTCGGCGCGGAGGTGGAAGCGGCCGTCGACGCCCGCGTCGATGTGGAAGGAGACGTCCGCGCCTCCGACCATCCGCAGCAGGTCCCGGGCCACCTCGCTGAGAGCGGTGGCGATCCGGACCTGGTCCTGATGTTCCAGGCCGACCACGGCGGCCACCTCGCGGCCGCGCTGCCGGATCACGAAGATGTCCTGCTCGACCCGCAGCGCCATCTGCAGCAGCGGCAGCCCGGCCGGCTCCTCGGTCATACCCAGGACCTCGCGACCAGCACGCAGGCGTCGTCGCGCCGGATTCCGGCGTCGCGCAGCAGGGTCGCGGCCATCACCAGCGGGGATCGCTCCGCCAGGCCCGGGTAGTCGGTCAACCGCCAGCGGTCGACCACTCCGTCGCTGTGCATCACGAGCCGGGCACCCGGAGCGAAGGGATAGTCGTACTCCCGGACCGCCGGCCGCTGGTGCCCCGCGATGCCGGGCAGCGACACCAGCCCCCGGCGCTGACCGTCACCCTCGACGATCACGCCGGCGATGTTGCCCAGCCCGGCGTAGCGCAGCATGCCGTCGGCGGGCGCCAGCTCGGCCACCGCCAGAGCCGCCCCGCGGGTGTACGACATGGCCCGGTGCAGGTGGCTCACCACCGCTGCCGGCGGGGTGGCCGGGGCGTCGCGGAACGCGGCGAGCGCCGCCTCGGTGGCGGCGGCGGCCAGCGGGCCGTGCCCCAGGCCGTCGCTGACCAGCACCTGGTGCCGCCCGTCGGCGACCCGGACGGCGTACCCGTCACCGCTGACCGTCTCGCCGGCCAGCGGCCGGGTCAGGGCGCCGGCCCAGGACGGCCGGGCGGGCTCGGCCGGCCAGACCTGCACGGCGAGGACGCTGCCCCGACCGGGCAGCGAGTACGCGTCGAACCAGCTGGCCTGCCGGACGATGGCACCCAGGCCGATCCCGAGCGTGCCGGTGGTGGAGTGCCCGTCCTGGGACGAGACGGTCAGGTCGGCCATGCCGGGCCCGGAGTCGATCGCCACCAGCTCCACGCCCGCCTCACCGGCCCGGCGTACCGGCCGGAGCAGCAGGACGCCCTCGTCGGCGTGCTTGACCAGGTTGCTGGTCAGCTCGGCGGCGACGATCGCCAGATCGGCGATGCGCGACTGGCCCAGCTGAATCTGCTCGCCGAGTCGCTCGGCGGCACGCCGGACGGCGCTGGCCGCGCTGCCGGCCTCCACCCGGAACCAGATGCCACTGTCGGTGACCGCGTCGCCGTTCACCGGGACCACTTGGTGACCGTGATACGCGTGCCGGTCTCCGCCGACGTCTCGATCTCGAATTCGTCGACCAGTCGCCGGGCCCCGCTGAGCCCGAGGCCCATCCCGCCGCCGGTGGTGTAGCCGTCGGTGAAGGCCAGGTCGAGGTCGGGGATGCCGGGGCCGGAGTCGGCGAAGACGATGCGCACGCCCCGGCGCCGCCCGTTGTCCACGGTCGTCACCTCCACCGAGCCGCCGCCGCCGTACACGAGGGTGTTGCGGGCCAGCTCGCTCGCCGCGGTGACCACCTTGGTCTGGTCGACCAGGGAGAGCTTGACGGCCACCGCCACGCCACGAACCAACTGGCGGACGCGCACCACGTCCTCGTCACTCCGGATCGCCTGCGCCTGCGGGCCCAGGTCGACGCCCGCGGTCACGGCGTGGCCGTCTCGGCGTCCGGATCATCGTCGAGCTGGTACTCGAGCTCGTCGGCGCGGGCCACCGCGATCAGTTCCATGCCGCGCTCGACGTTCAGGGCGGTACGGATTCCGTTCAGCGACAGCCCCAGTTCGACAAGGGTGATGGCGACGGCGGGTCGCATCCCGACCACCACCGTCTCGGCGTCGAGCACCTTGGAGATCGACGCGATGCTGGAGAGCATCCGCCCGACGAAGGAGTCGACGATGTCCAGCGCGGTGATGTCGATGATGACGCCGTGGCAGCCGGTGACGACGATCCGCTCGGCGAGGTCCTCCTGGAGCGCGACGGCGGTCTGGTCGGACATGTCGAGCTGGATGGAGACGAGCAGGATGTCACCGATCTTGAGGATCGGAACCCGTTCCATCAGGCGTCCCGGCGTGGCTGTCGGCGGGCGCTCTCCACGCCGGTCAGCCGCAGCACGTGGCGCAGCGCGTCGGCGAGGCTCGCCTTGGTGGCGATGTCACCGAACTCGATGCCGAGCGCGACGATGGTCTGCGCGATCTGCGGGCGGATGCCGGAGATGATGCAGTCGGCACCCATCAGCCGGGCGGCCACCACGGTCTTCAGGATGTGCTGGGCGACCTGGGTGTCCACCGCCGGCACGCCGGTGATGTCGATGATGGCGTACGGGGAGCTGGTGTCGACGAGGGTCTGCAGCAGCCGCTCCATCACGACCTGGGCCCGGGCCGAGTCCAGGGTGCCGACCAGCGGGACGGCGACGACGCCCTCCCAGAGCTTGACCACCGGCGTGGAGAGTTCGAGCAGCTGCTCGGCCTGGTCGGCGATCAGGCTCTCCCGGGTGCGGACGAAGCTCTCGAAGGTGAACAGACCCATCTCGTCGACCAGCCCGGAGAAGGCGACGTAGTCGCGCAGGGCGTTGTCGCCGCCGGCCTCCTGCACCAGCTCGACCAGCACGTCCTTCAGCGCGAAGATGCTGATCGCGGTCTCGGTGGCGGAGAAGCCCTGCCGGGCCCGGCCACGGGACAGCTCGGACAGCGTGGCGCGCAGCTCGGCGGCGGTGTCGGCGGACAGGTCGATGGCGCCCTGCTGGCCGGTGTCGACGATGGCCTGGTGCAGGTCCTGGACCTGCCGGCGCAGCTCCGCCTGACTCAGTCGGCCGCGCAACGAACCGGCGACGGTTTCCGTCCATCGGTGCGTGACCCGCTCGGCCTGACCGCCCAGCAGCGCGGCGAGTCGACCACTTTCCTCGGCGCTCAACGCCATTGCGAAAACCCCCTCGACCTGGAACGGGGCGGACTCTATCACCGGGGCCTGATCAACTACTTGCCCCGTAGCAACGGAATGATGATGACCACCGGATCCCGGCTCCCGTTCTGCGTTCGACCCCGTTCGTGGGATACCGTTCCCCCGATAACAGGAGGTCTGGCGAATGTCCTTGACGGTGCACACGGAACAGCGCGGCGACGTGGTCGTCGTGTCGGTCGCGGGCGAGCTGGACATGGCGACCGCACCCCAGTTGCAGGACCAGATCACCGACCTGCTCGACAAGGGCCGTAACCGGCTGGTGTTCGACCTGGCGGATGTCTCGTTCTGCGACTCGACCGGCCTGTCGGTCTTCGTCCGCGCCAAGAACAGCTGCGACGAGGCCGGCGGCGTGGTGCGGCTGGCCGCCCCGCAGCGGGGGGTGCTGCGCATCCTCGAGGTGAGCGGTCTGGTCGAGGTGCTGCACACCTATCCGACGGTGGATCAGGCCGTCGCTGGCGAACCGTCGCCGGCCTCCTCCTGACCGCTGTCGCTCGTCACTCGTCCTCGACGTAGCGGGGACGAGCGATCGCCATGCCCGCCGCCGCCTGCACGGCGAGCGCTACCAGCAGGAATCCGATCGGCGCGCTCCAGCCGCCGGTGACCTCGTAGAGGATGCCGACCATCAGCGGGCCGAGGGCGGCGATCACGTACCCGGTGCTCTGTGCGAACGCGGAGAGCGCGACGGTTCCCTCGGCGGTGCGGGCGCGCAGACCGATGGCGGTCAGGATCATCGGAAACGCGCCCTGGCCGATGGCCAGCAGGGTCACCCAGAGCAGCGCGGCGCCGTGTGGGGCGAGTGCCAGCCCCAGGTAGGCCAGCGTGGACGCGGCGGTCAGCCCGAGCACCAGGGGGCGCAGGGTGGCGAGCCGGCCGGCCAGGGTGGGCATCACCAGGGCGATGGGCACGCCGAGCGCGGTCACTCCGGCGAGCAGCAGCCCGGCCGACTCGGGCTGGTAGCCGGCGTCGCGGAACAGCTGGGCCAGCCAGCCCATGATCGCGTACCCGCTGAGCGACTGGGCACCGAAGTAGATGGCCATGGCCCAGCCCAGTCGGGTCCGCGCCGGCCGGATCCGCGCCGGCGGGGAGACAGCCGCCGTCGGGGTCGCCCGCCGTGCGGCCGCCCTGGCCCGCAGCGCCAGCGGCACCCACGGGAGTACGGCCACCGCGGCCAAACCGGCCCAGACGCCGAGCCCCGCCCGCCAGGACCCGAAGGCGTGCGCGATCGGCACCGCGGAGGCCGCGGCGACCGTCGTGCCGACGGTCAGAGCCATCGTGTACGCCCCGGCGACCAGGCCGGTGCGGTGCGGGAAGTGCTGCTTGACCAGCATCGGCAGCAGGATGTTCGCCACCGCGATGCCGGCCAGCGCCAGCGCACTGGTGATCATGAAGACCCAGGTCGAGTCGGTGGTGACCCGGAGCACCTGGCCGGTGGCGAGGGCGAGCATGGCGACCACCAGCACCCGGGCCGGCGCCACCCGGCGGACCAGCCACGGGGTGAGCGCGCCGAGGCCGGCGAACGCGATGGTCGGCAGGGTGGTGACCAGGCCGGCGGTGGTTCCGGAGAGCCCCAGCCCGTCGCGGACCTCGTCGAGCAGTGCGCCGAGGCTGGTGACCGCGGCGCGCAGGTTGAGCGCGACCAGCAGCATCCCGACCAGCACGAGCGCGCCGCCGGTCGCCGGGTGCGTCCGTCGGCCCCTGCCGGGGTCGAGCGCCGGGCCGGGAGTGACGGCGACGGGGGCCGGGGGCGCCGGAGCGGCGGTCGGTGGCGGGGTCATGACCTCTAACCTACAATCATGGGATGAATTTGGGACCGGTGATGTAACCAGTGCCACCGTCGGTCGATTCCGCTTCCGCGCCCCCGGTGCCGCCCCGCGGCCACCGCGTCCGGCAGACCATCGAGCAGCTCCGCGCCCGGATCCTGGGTGGCGAGTGGCCGGTAGGCGCCCGCATCCCCACCGAGCCGCAACTGGTCGCCGCGCTGGGCGTCGGGCGCAACACCGTCCGTGAGGCCGTCCGCGCCCTGGTGCACGCCGGCGTGCTGGAGTGCCGGCAGGGCTCCGGCACGTACGTGGTGTCCACCGACGAGCTGGCGCCGGTGGTGGCCCGACAGCTCGGCGACGACCGGATGACCGAGGTCATCGAGGTGCGGCGCGCCTTCGAGGTGGAGGCCGCCCGACTCGCCGCTCTGCGGCGCACCCCAGCCGACCTGGCGGCGCTCGACGGCGCGCTCGCCGAGCGCGAGGCGGCCTGGCAGGGCGGTCGGGTGGACGCGTTCGTCGAGGCGGACGCGGCGCTGCACACCGCGGTGGTCGCCGCCGCGCACAACGCGATGCTCGCCGAGCTGTACGCCTCGGTCGGCGCCGCCCTGCGCAGCACCGTCGCCCAGGCAATGGGGGACGTGCTCACACCAGAGCGCTACGTCGACCACACCCGACTGGTGGAGGCGATCCGGGCCGGTGACCCGGCGCTGGCGGCGATCGAAGCCGGCGCTTTTCTGGAGCCCGCCGGAGGGGCATAGGTTGTGCCGGACGGAAAACCGGACACCTCGGGAGTACGGATGCTCAAGGGCTTCAAAGACTTCATCATGCGCGGCAACGTCGTCGACCTGGCGGTCGGCATCGTGATCGGCGCCGCGTTCACCGGCGTGGTCACCGCTCTCACGACCTCCTTCCTCAAGCCGATCATCAAGCTGGTCGGCGGCGGGGATGACCAGTTCGCTGGTCAATGGGAGATCAGCAAGGGCAACTTCATGGACTGGGCGGGTTTCCTCAACGCCCTCATCACGTTCGTGCTCACCGCGGCGGTGCTCTACTTCTTCGTGGTGTTCCCGATGAACAAGCTGGCCGAGCGGCGCCAGCGGGGCGAGGAGCCGCCACCGGCGGCGCCGAGCGAGGAGGTCAAGCTGCTCACCGAGATCCGGGACGCGCTGGTCTCCGCCGGTCACACCGCTCCGGGCCAGCAGCGCGGGGCGCTGGACGACGTGCTGGGCCGCCGCACGGAGCCGCCGGCACCGCGCTGACCGACGGATGCACATCGGCCCCTGCGGGAATCCCGCAGGGGCCGCATCTTCTCGTACGTGTGTTCGATAGAGTCCCGCCATGGAGCAGCGAAAGCACTGGTGGAACGGGAAATGGGGGCGACTGGCCCGGCGGGACGTCTTCCTCCGGGTGGACGCCGACCGGTGGCACGTCGAGCAGCGCGCCGGCGGCGCCGAGGGCATCTCCCGGTTCTACGAGTACGGCAGTGCGGACGAGGCCGAGGACACGGTACGGGCGCTGCTCGACGGCCCGGACACCTGGCGCGAGCTGTCCCCGCGCCCACCGGGCGGCTGGACCCCGACGAACGGCTGAGCGGTCGACGACGGCGTTTAGCGGCGTACCGCCCCGGGAACCGCGATGGGATGAACCCCCAGGACGAGCAGCAGGCGACCATCTCGCGGATCACCACCGGGATGCCGGTGATCGACCCCGCCGGCGCCGAGGTCGGCACGGTGGATCTCGTCCAGCGGGGTGACCCGAACGCGGTGACCGTGCAGGCGCCGACCGCCGATCCGGGCAGCAGCCTGGACGAGCTGATCGAGGCCACGGCGGTCGACGAGCCCGAGGTCCCGGCCGACCTGGCGGCCCGGCTGCTGCACGGCGGCTACCTGAAGGTCTCCACCGAGCTGGCCGGGACCGGCGCGGTGTACGTCCCGGCCGACCGGATCGCCGCCGTCACGGACGGCCGGGTGCTCCTCACGGTCGGCGTGGCCGACCTTCCTCCCGAGGAGTAGCTCGGCCGGGCAGCGCAGTCCTCGACGCAGTCCTCGGCGCTGCTGGGGCGACGGGTCCGGGTATCCGCACCCGTCGCCTTTGGAGCTGATGTCGTAGACGATTCAGCCAGGGTGATGTCGTAGACGATTCAGCTCGAAAGGGAGTCAGACCCAGGCCGGCCGGCGGCCGGCAGCGGGTCGGCCAGCGCCTCGGGCCGAAGCACCGCCGGCAGCGGGTCGGCCAGCGCTTCGGGACGCGGCACCGCCGGAGCGGGTTGGTCCGGCGCGGCGGGTGGGCGGCGGCGGAAGAGCAGCAACATCAGGCAGCCGGCGACCAGCCCCCAGAACGCGCCGCCCACACCGATCAGCGTCACCCCCGACGCGGTCACCACGAAGGTGACCACGGCGGCCTCACGGGTCGCCGGGTCGGTCACCGCCGAGGCGAGTGCGGTGGCCAGGGCACCCAGCAGCGCCAACCCGGCGACCGCCTCGATGAGGATGGGCGGGGCGACCGCGACCAGCGCGGTGGCCACGCCGGCACCCAGCCCGAGCAGGGCCAGGCCGACGCCGGCGGTGACCGAGGCGACCCACCGGCGGTCCGGGTCGGGGTGCGCGTCGGGGCCGGCGGCCAGCGCGGCGGTGATCGCCGCGAGGTTCACCGCGTGCCCGCCGGCCGGGGCGGCCAGCAGGCTGGCCAGGCCGGTGGCGCGCAGGGCGGCGCCGAAGGGCGGGCGGTAGCCGTAGCCGGCCAGCACCGCCATGCCGGGTACGTTCTGCGCGGCCATGGTGACCAGGAACAGCGGGAGGGCGAGCCCGACCAGCCCGGACGCGTTCCAGGCCGGCGCGGTCAGGGTGACCGACGGGGTCAGCTCCCCGACGGCCAGGCCGGCCGGCGGTGCGGTCAGCGCGATGGCCGCCACCGCCACCAGCAGCGCGCCGGGCACCGCCCAGCGGCGGGCGAACCGGTGCAGCAGCAGCCAGGCGACCACCACCGGGCCGGCCACCGCGGGCAGCTCGACCAACGCGCGGACCGGCGCTGTGCACAGCGGCAGCAGCACCCCGGCGAGCATGGCGCCGGCGACCGGCTTCGGGATGGCGGCCACCGCCCGGCCGAGCGGCGGGAACAACCCGGCCGCCACGATCAGCAGACCGGAGACGAGGAACGCGCCCACCGCGACCGGCCATCCACCCGGCGGCGGCCCGGTCGCCACCAGCAGCGCCGCACCCGGCGTGGACCAGGCCACGCTCATCGGCACCCGGTGCCGTACGCCCAGCCAGGCGGCGGCGAGCCCGCACGCCACGCAGAGCGCGAGCAGGCCGGAGGCCGCCTGTGCGTCCGACGCGCCGGCCGCCCGGAGCCCGGCCAGCACGACGGTGAACGAGCTGGCGAAGCCGACCAGCGCGGTCACCACGCCGGCCAGCACCGGTTGCGTGCGTCCGGCCATCCGCATCCTCCCGACTGTTCCGTTTACGGAACGACAGCGTGTAGCACGATAGCCGGGTGCCGCACCCACCACCAGCCCGCCGTCCGGGCCTCGACGTGGATCCCGCCGTCGTGGGCCGCAGGGTCCGCGCCCTCCGCGAGGAGCGGGGGATCTCGCTGTCCACACTGGCCCGACTCGCCGGCGTCGGAAAGGCCACGCTCTCCGGCCTGGAGCGCGGCACCCGCAACCCGACGCTGGAGACACTCTGGGCGGTCACCGCGCACCTCGGCGTGCCGCTGACCGCCGTGCTGGCCGAGCCGGCCGCCGCGCCCACCGTGCACGGCACCGCGGTCAGTGCCACCCTGCTGGAGGTGTTCACCGACGCCGACGCGACCTACGAGCTGTACCGGATGCGGGTCGCGCCCGGACCGGGGCAGCTCTCCCCCGCCCACCAGCCCGGGGTCACCGAACACGTCACCGTCTTCGCCGGTGTCCTGTGCGCGGGCCCGGTGGACGCGCCGCTGACCGCGCCGGCCGGCGGTCACCTCCGCTGGGTCTCCGACGTGCCGCACAGCTACACCGCGGTGGGCGACGAAGAGGTCGCCGCCAGTCTGCTGCTGCGGTACCCGCGCCGCTGATTTCTCGACATAGGCGGTGGGCGTAGAGACGGCGGTGGGGTGTTCTTGGCAAGCTGGACCCCATGACGCTGATCCTCCGCTCGGCCATCCTCAACGACATCGGACTGATCCGGACCAACAACGAGGACTCCGCCCTCGCCGGTGACCGCCTGATCGCCGTCGCCGACGGCATGGGCGGGCTGCCCGCGGGCGAGGTGGCGAGCGAGATCGTGATCCGGATCCTGGACGAGCTGGCACCGCCGACCGAGTCCGACGAGGCCGCCGATGCCCTACGCGCCGTGGTCAGCACCGCCAACCAGCGCATCCACGCCGCCATCACCGTCGACCCGACCCGCGAGGGCATGGGTACGACGCTGACCGCGGCACTGCTGGCCGGCGAGACGCTGGTGCTGGCCCAGGTCGGCGACTCCCGCTGCTACCTGCTGCGCGACGGGGAGCTCACCCAGCTCACCCGGGACGACACGTTCGTCCAGGCACTGGTCGACCAGGGCACGCTCTCCCCCGAGCAGGCCCGGCACCACCCGCAGCGGTCCCTGGTGACCCGGGCCGTGCAGGGCGCCGACACCCCACCGGCGGTCGGCGTGCTCACCGTGGGCCCCGGCGACCGGCTGCTCCTGTGCAGCGACGGCCTCTCCGACTACGTCGAGGACGAGGCCATCGCGGCGGCTCTGGGCATGTACTCCGACCGCCAGCAGTGCGGCGAGCAGCTGGTGAAGCTCGCCCACCACGCGGGCGCACCCGACAACGTCACCGTCGTCGTCTCCGACGTCATGACCCGCTGACCCGGCCGCAGGTCCGACCTGGTCGATGGGCGAACGACCGGCCGTGGCGATTCCGGTCGACCCACTAGGTAGTTGTGCCATCTAGCTGATGCCGCTACTGTCCGCCGGGTGGATTCCGACCGGCGCGGGCAGTGGCTGCGGGGGGTGCTCGACATCTGCGTCCTGGCCCTGCTGCGGGAGCGCGAGTCGTACGGCTACCAGCTCGCCCAGGCGCTCGACGCCGCAGGAGTCGGGCCGATCCAGGGCGGCACGCTCTATCCCGTGCTGCTGCGCCTGCAACGCACCGGCCTGGTGACCGCGCAGTGGCGGGAGGGCACCGCCGGGCCGGCCCGCAAGTACTACCGGCTCACCGACGACGGGCGGGAGGCGCTGCGCCAGGGCGGCAGTGCCTGGCTCGCCTTCGTCGCCCCGGTGAGCGACGTCGTCACGAAGGGGGTCGCCGGGTGAACGCCGACGATTGGCTGCGTACGTTCACAGCCGAGCTGCACCAGCGCCGGGTCGCGGTGGACGCCGCCCGACACGTGGTCGCCGAGGCCGCCACACACCTGCGCGAGGGGGGCGGCGACCCGTGGGTCGTCTTCGGTCCACCCCACCAGTACGCGGCCGCGATCGTGGAGAGCATCGGCACCGCGCCCGGACCGCGCCCCGGGCCGGTCCGGTTGCACGCCCGGGGCATCACCAAGCGGTACGGCCGGCGGACGGTGCTGAGCGACGCGACGCTGACCGTCCGGGCCGGACAGATCGCCGCAGTGGTCGGCGCGAACGGCTGTGGCAAGAGCACCTTCCTGCGGATCTGCGCCGGGCTGGTCTCGCCCGACGCCGGTGAGGTGACCATCTCCGGGCGGCTCGGCTACTGCCCGCAGTCCGGTGGCACCGCCGACTTCCTGCTCGCCGACGAGCACTTCGTGCTGGTCGGCGCCGGTCAGGGAGTGGCCCGGGGGCCCGCCCGCCGCGCCGGACGGGCAGCGGCCCGACAGCTCGGCTGGGAGGCGGGCGGCGACATGCTGGCCCGGCACCTCTCCGGCGGCACCCGACAGAAGCTCAACCTGACCATGTCCACGCTCAGCAATCCGGACGTGCTGCTGCTCGACGAGCCGTACCAGGGCTTCGACCAGGGCACCTACGTCAACTTCTGGGATCAGCTCGCCCGGCTGCGCGACGCGGGCAAGGCGATCGTCGTGGTGACCCACCTGCTCAACCAGCTCGACCGGGTGGACACCGTGCTCGACCTGACCCCGACACCACAGCCCGGGTGGCTCGCGCCCGGCGTCCAGGGAGGTCACCCGTGAACCGGCTCCTCACCGTCGCCGAGATGACCCTGCGGGAGTTGCTGCGGCGTCGGGGCGTACTCCTGCTGTTGCTGTTGATGCCGTTGACCTTCTACCTGATCCGGCGGGACGCCTACCTCGGGCAGTCGGTCCGCTCGCTGCTGCTCGGTGTGGGCTGGGCGGTGAGCACCGCCGCGCTCTTCGCCACCACCGCGGCCCGTGAGCTGGAGCCGAGGCTGAGGCTGGCCGGTTACCGCCCGCACCACCTCTATCTGGGCCGGATGCTGGGGCTCTGGACGGTGGGGCTGGTGATCTCCGTACCGTTCTTCCTGCTGCCCCTGGTCGACGGCGCGGAGCTGCGCTACGCCGGTCTGGCCGCGGCGATGCTCTGTTCCGTCGGTGTGGCGGCGCCGTTCGGCATGTTGATCGGCGCGCTGCTGCCCCGGGAGCTGGAGGGCACGCTGCTGCTGCTCACCGTGGTGACCGTGCAGATGCTGATCGACCCGGCCGGGTCGGGGGCGAAACTGACGCCGTTCTGGTCGAGTCGGGAGATCGCCACCTGGGCGGTGGACCACACCGACGAGGGCTACCTGTCCCGGGGGGCGCTGCACGGGCTCGCCGTCACCACCCTGCTGGTCCTCGGCGTGGCCGCGGTCGCCAGCGTCCGGCTGCGCCGCCGTCGGCACCTGCGGCACCTGCCCGTCGGCTGAGCGGCGCGCTGGCGGATTGCGCCAATCCGGTTGCTCCGACCATCACGGCAGGTTGAGATGGTCGGATGACCGTGCGCCGGGTGACCGCCGATGAACGCCTGACCACCAGCTTTCCGCTGGCCGCGTACGCCTTCGAGTCGTCACCGCTCGGTGCCGCCCGGGTCGACGCGTTCCGCGACTACCTTCCCTACCAGGCGGACAACCGGACGCTCATCGTCGAGGAGGGCGGCAGCACGCTGGCCGCCGCCTCGGCCATCCCGATGCGGCAGAACCTGCGCGGCACGGTGCTGCCGATGGCCGGCGTCGCCGGGGTGGCCACCCACCCGCTGGCCCGCCGGCAGGGGCACGTCCGGACGCTGCTGCACCAACTCCTCGACGAGATGCGCGACGAGGGGCACGCGCTCAGCGCGCTCTACCCGTTCCGGCCCAGCTTCTACGCCCGGTTCGGCTACGCCGGGCTGCCCAAGCCGCGCACGGTCACCTTCGCCCCCGCCGACCTCGGCTCGCTGCTGCGCCTCGAACTGCCCGGCGAGGTGCGCTGGGAGCGGATCGGGGCCGCCTATCCGGCGTGGCGGGGGTTCACCGAGCGCTGCCTGCGGGAACGGCACGGCTTCTCGGTCTTCCCGGAGTACCGCGCCGTCGGGCTGCGCGACCGGGACGAGCACTGGCTGCTCACCGCGCGCGTGGGCGACGCGGTCACCGGCGCGGTCACGTACCGGATCGACGACCACGGCGGCACCCTCATCGGCAACGAGCTGCTGTACGCCGATCCGCTCGCCCGGGCGCTGCTGCTGCAGTTCTTCTCCCGGCACGTCGACCAGGTCGACCGGATCACCGTCCAGGTCCCCCCCGACGAGCTGCCGGAGCTGTGGCTGACCGACCTGGCCGTGCACGTCGAGGCGCGGGCCGCCCGGCCGGGATCGTCCGCCCCGATGGCCCGCCTGCTGTCCGTGGCCGCGCTGCACGGGCTGCCCACCGGGCCGGGCCGGGTCCGCATCGAGCTGACCGGTGACCGCTGGCTGGCCGGCAGCCACCTGCTGGACGGCACGAGCGGGTCGCTGGAGGTGACCTCGGACGCCGACGGCCGGACGCCGACGGCCACACTCACCGCCGCCGGGCTCTCGGCCCTGGCGTACGGGGTGCTGGACCCGGCCGAGCTGCCGCTGCGCGGGCTGGGTGAGGTGCCGGCGGACGCGGCCACCGAGCTGCGCGGCATCTTCCCCCGCCGGGTCCCGTACGTCTTCGCCGACTTCTGAGCACCCTCGCCGGGCAGCCGAGTTTTAGCAGCTGGTTAAGCCGGCATGGCGAATTCGCCCGGACGCCGTCCCGGCTCCTAGCATCACGGGGTGCGCATGACGTCGCTTGCCGCCCTCCTCGTCCTCGGTGTCGCCACCGCGACCCTGCCCGCCTGCGCGCCCAGCGACCCGGCCCCGGCCTCGCAGCCCGGCTCCTCGGGCGACCCGGCGGCGCTGTCGACAGCTGACCAGGGCGTCGCGCCGGCGGGCCGGGACGGTCTCGGCGGCCCCGGGGCCAGCGCGAGCCCGAAGCCGGCCACCCCGGCCGGCAAGGCGCTCGCGGCCGGCAACCCGAACGGCAACGCCACCGTGCCGGCCGAGGGACGAGCCGTCGACACGTCGAAGCCGACCCGGACCATCGGCACCGGCACCCCGGCGAGCTGCACCTCCGCGGCGGTCGTGAAGGCCGTCGCCGCCGGCGGGATCATCACCTTCAACTGCGGGCCGGCACCGGTGACGATCAAGATGGCCGCCACCGCGAAGGTCCGCAACGCCAACGGGCCGAAGGTCGTGCTGGACGGCGGCGGCACGGTCACGCTCAGCGGCCAGGGGCAGCGCCGCATCCTCTACATGAACACCTGTGACGAGGCCCAGGGCTGGACCACCTCGCACTGCCAGAACCAGGACCACCCGCAGCTCACCGTGCAGAACCTGACCTTCGCCGAGGGCAACTCCACCGGGGACAGGGCCGAGGGCGGCGGCGGTGGCGCGATCTTCGTACGCGGCGGGCGACTCAAGGTGGTCAACTCCCGCTTCGTCCGCAACCGCTGCGACCGCACCGGCCCGGACCTGGGCGGCGCGGCCATCCGGGTGCTCAGCCAGTACGAGAACAAGCCGGTGTACGTGGTGGGCAGCACCTTCGGCGGCACCGCCGGCCAGGGCGGTTCCTGCTCCAACGGGGGCGCGCTGAGCAGCATCGGCGTGTCGTGGGTGGTGCTGAACAGCGTGCTCAGCCACAACGAGGCGATCGGCAGCGGCGCCAACCCGGCGAAGTCCGGCACACCCGGCGGCGGCAGCGGCGGCGCGATCTACTGCGACGGCAACGAGTTCACCGTGCGGATCGCCGGCACCATCATCGAGAACAACAGGGCCAACGAGGGCGGCGGCGCGGTCTTCTTCGTCAGCAACAACCGCACCGGCACCATGACGATCGAGAAGTCCACCCTGCGCCGCAACCCGAGCGGCAAGTTCGAGACCCGGGGCTTCCCCGGCATCTTCTTCCTCGGCGCCCGCAACCCCACCGTCACCGGCTCCAGACTGAGCTGAGCCCGGCGTACCTCAGTAGGGGTTGCCCTGGCCGGCCATGCGGGCGCGGAGCAGGCCGGCCGGGCGGCCGGGCAGGTCCGACGCACCGGACATCGGCGGGCTGCCGGTGTGGCCACCGTCGGCCATCCCGGCGAAGAGTTCCTTCAGCGCGGTGAGCGCCGTGATCTTGGGCTGCCAGCCCAGCTCGGCCTCCGCGCGCTCGCTGGACATCAGCGGCGCGTTCAGGGCCAACGCCACCCACCCCGGGTCGACCGGCTGCAACCGCGTCCGCCACGTCAGCGCCGCCGCCGCCCGTAGCACCGGCGAGGCGACCGGCACCGTCCAGCCGTGGAAGTGCCGGGCCACCAGCTCCGGGGTCAGCACCGGGTCCGCGGCGACGTTGAAGGCGCCGCGCACGTCACCCAGAACCGCCCGGGCGTACGCGTCGGCCACATCGTCGGCGTGCACCGCCTGCATCCGCAGCCGGCGGTTGTTGGGCACCAGCGGGATCCAGCCGTAGCGCAGCAGCCGCACCGGCGCCAGCGGGCCGAGGAAGTAGCGGGTGATCTCCACGCCGGCGTCCCGCTGGAAGGTCAACCCGGGTCGCAGCCGCACCACCCGGAGCGTCGGGTGACTCTGCTCGATCCTGTCCAGCAGAGCCTCCACCTCCGCCTTGTGCTCGCTGTACGACGAGCCGGCGACCCCGGTGGCCGGCCAGCGCTCGCTGACCGGGTGGTCCTTCGGGCCGGGCGCGTACGCGCCGACCGAGGAGGCGTACACCAGCGCCGGCACGCCGGCGCGGACCAGGGCGTCGAACACGGCCCGGCTGCCGTCGACGTTGGTCCGCCGCAGCACCCGCTGGTCGTGACTGGGCTGGATCTGCCAGGCCAGGTGCACGACCGCGTCCGCGCCCGCGAACACCTCGACGAGCTTCCCCGTCGCACCCGGCGCGCCGATGTCGCAGGAGTGCCACCTCACCCGGTCGTACGGCTCGCCAGCCTCCGGCCCGGGCAGCCGCCGAGCCACCCCGACCAGATCCACGCCCCGCTCCCGGCCCAGCCGGCGCAGCAGAGCGGTACCGACGTTGCCGCTCGCCCCCACCACCACGATCCGCATGTCCGACCCCGTACCCGTCCAGCGGCCCGCCAACCGCCCGACCTGGTCCGGCGCGGCTTGGCACGGCGCGGCTTGATCCACTCGACTTCCTGGAAGTCGGGCTATCCGGGTGGGCTGGACAGCCCGACTTCCGGGATACCGAGTTGATCAGGGGCGGGGGGAGTCCCGGACCCAGCCGTGCTTCTCCTTGCCGCGTCGGCCGGTCGTCGCCGCCAGACAGCGCGGGCAGATCCAGCCGACCGGGTCGGCCTCGGTCAGCACATCGGTGCCCGAGTAGTCGAAGCGCACGTGCGGGAAGCGGCGCAACCGGGTCCGGCTGAGCGCCAGCCCGCAGACGGTCTGGTTCTGGCCGGGCAGCCAGGCGTGCACCTCACCACCCGGCTCGCGTACGCCGTCCGGCCCGATCTCCTCGCCCGACGCCGCCACCGCCGGAGTCCCGCTGATCCTCATGCCTGTCCCGATTCCCCACCGGCCCGCACCCATGCATCCGGTTGATCCCCTCAACCGGACCAGCCGGGCACCCCGACGCCGTGTTGATCGACGGATGGCCCGCGCGACGCAGGCATCGACGGGTGGCCGGAAGCCGAGAGTCGCTGGCCGGCGCTGTCGGGTAACCTGAGCGCGCGGGCCGCTAGCTCAATGGCAGAGCTGTGGACTTTTAATCCATAGGTTCAGGGTTCGAGTCCCTGGCGGCCCACTCTTACGCAGGTCAGCGGCCCTTTGCGGGGCCGCTGTTGGTGTCATTCCGGCCGGTACAGCAGCGAAGTACAGCAGTAGTGCCTACCGACCGTACGGATCAATCCGATTCCCAAGCTGACAGTTCGGGTTCGGTTCCGTTAGCCGCTCCACACGAGGCCCTGGGCGGGACTCCGTCCGAGCCGGGCCCTCGTTGTGGGCGTTAGCACAGGCTTAACCCGGCCTTATCCCACCGCGCGCGAGGCTGGTCCCTGCCCAGGCCGGGGAAGGACCGGTCCGGGTTTACACGGGAGGATCACCCATGCCAATTCATACCCTCGGGGTGCCCGCCCTGGCCGTCGCCCTGCTGACGGCCGTCACCCCGACCGCCGCCACCGCCGGGACCACCAACTTCGGCCCGCCGGTCGACGTGGCGACGGGCGCCGTCCCGGGCGCCATGGCCACCGGCGACCTCGACGGCGACGCGCGGCCCGACCTGGCGGTCGCGCACACGGACGCGGACCGGGTCTCGATCCTGCTCAGCCAGGGGGCGACCGGCTTCCGGACCGGGACCGTGGTGGCCCTCGACGGCGCGCCCCGCTCGGTCGAGCTCGCCGACGTTGACGGTGACGGCCGGCGGGACCTGGTCGCCACGATCGTCGACATCGAGCTCGATCAGGTGGTGGTCGCTCTCGGTCGAGGCGACGGCCGGTTCCGGGTGCCCCGGGTGATCGACCTGGCCTCGAACAGCATCCCCCGAAACCTGGTCTCGGCCGACCTCGACGGTGACCGAGACGTCGACCTGGCGCTGACCCTCGCGGGGCGAGAGCAGGTCCAGGTGCTGCGCAATGACGGACGGGGCCGGTTCACACCAGGGGCGACTCTAGCGGCCGAGCCGACTGCCAACGACGGGCTGGCCGGGACAGACCTCAACGGAGACGGCCACACCGACCTGGTGGCGACCGGCGGCGGCTATGGCCGGGTGGTGACCTGGTTGAACGCGGGCGACGGCACCTTCGCGCCCGGGGTGTGGCACGAACTACCGACTCCCCGCAGCCCGGCCGTGCTCGCCGACTTCAACACCGACGGTCGGGTCGACGCGCTCGTACCGGGATCCGAGTGGGGCGACGCCCTTTACCTGGCGGGCAACGGCGACGGCACCTTCACCGAGGAGCGCACGCTCGCTTTCGGGCAAGGTGAGCGGACCGCCGCCGCCGGCGACTTCGATGGCGACGGTCGCGCGGATCTCGCGTTCGGCGGCGGCTACTACGGCGTGCTGGTGATGCTCGGCAACGGTGATGGCACCTTCCAGGCCCCGGCCACCTTGGCCACGCCCGGTGTTGCCGGCACGCCCGTGGTGGATGACTTCACCGGGGACGGGCGGGACGACATCGTCGTGCCGAACGCCAACGGCCTGAGCGACATCCTTTGGTTCTTCCCGGCCATCTAAGCGCCGGACCGGGGAGGGCGGTAGACGAACGGCCAGTCGGAACTGTTGGGTGGCGAAACGGCCTGACCAAGCAAGTATTAATCAGGCCCCCGCAGGGCCCGCCAACGGACGAAGCGCCCGGGATCCTCCGGGTGCTTCGGCCATTTTGGCAATCCTAAGAGCCGAGGTCAGGCAGCGAGGCAGCAAGAAGGCAGCACGAGCGCCGGTGCGGGTTGACCCCGAGCGTGAACCGACGGCGCTCGCTACCTGCTCCCCGACGCGGGTTGCCATCGGCTGGCGGCGGCCGACACCTTGACACCGCATCCCCCCGACGGGGTTCGTCGACGGTTACGACAGGGTCAGCGGCCGACGCGGATGCGGTCGGCGGCGTACAGCTCGCGGGATCCGTCGGCTCGGAAAATCACGATGACCGGGATGCCCTCACCGATCTCCAGTTCGCGCCGTTCAGCCGGGGTCGGCATACGCGCGGTCGCGGTGTCGCCCTTGAGGAGGGTCACCGTTTCGGTCGGCTCGTCGGCGCGGACGAACGTGCCGCGCGGGGGTTCCACGATCACGAGCCCTTCCGACCGGAGTAGCGCTACCGCTTGTCGGACGCTCGTGCGACTCAGCCCGTACTCCTGAGCCAGTCGCAACTCGCTCGGTAGCGATGCGCCGGGTGCGAGGTCGCCAGACGTGATCCGGTCTCGCAGGAGGTCTGCGAGCTGCCGGAACACGGCGCGATCCGCACTGGGGTCGATCACGAATGTGACGCTACGTGTCCAACAGTTCTACATCTTATTGTATCTACAGTCCTACGTCGTTACGGTGACATGAGCTGGGACAACAGCCGGCGATCGGCTCCGCCGACCGTGAGATCGACAAAGGCCCGAGGGGAGACCTGTGCCTCGCGTGTCGTACGAGGAGTACTTGGTGGCCGTCGCGCTAACCCTGGCAAGGCGGCACCAGCCGGACTGGTCCTGGGAGCGATGGCGGAAGGTCTGCCGATGCGGAGGCGACTTGCCCTGCCGTTCGAGGCATCGAATCCCGATCAACCGAGGTCACTGGCCGTCAGAGGACGGCCGGCTATCCGCTCCGTCATCGGAACCGCCAGCCGGGCGGAGGGAGCCCAAGTGACGACCCACCTCCCGATCACGCCGGCCTGGACCTGCGGTGGCTGCGGCGCCGACTGGCCCTGCCACACCCGCCGTCGAGAGCTACGAGCGGAATACGACCGAGCGCCGGTATCGCTCGCTCTCTACCTGGCAGCCCAACTCGTCGACGCCGCGCAGGACCTGGCCCACGTCCCCGCTGGCCACCTGCACCATCGGTTCCTCGGCTGGACCCGATGAGCATCCTGCGGCCCGGCGACGAGAAGTTCCACTACAGCGACGGCTCCCACCGGTGGATCGCGCCGGACCCGGACTATGACCAGGAGGTCTGGGACGAGCAGGTCCGCCAGCACAAGCAAAGCCACCTGAGAAACGAGCGCCCGAAGGTCCGCGTCCAACGCCTCGTATGACGCCAGCAGTACAGCAACCGTGCCAGCCGAACCCGGCCGAGAAGCGCGTCAGCAGCCCGGATGACCTCGCACCGCACCTGATCCGCTCGGGTCGCCGGCAATCCATAGGTTCAGGATTTGAGTCCCTGGCGGCCCACTCTTACGCAGGTCGGCGACCCCAACCGGGGTCGCTTTCGCCGCGATCGGGGTCGGCACAGCAGCGAGCCGGTCATCAGTCGAGCGCCTCGCCGAGTCGTTTGAGCGCGTCGCAAGTGGCCGCCAAGGACACCACCGCGTAGATCTACGACCCCGGACGGAAGAGAGAAGGGACACCCTCCAAGGTCCGTTGACATGTGTTTCCGTCCAGTGACAGCGTTGTCATCGACTCATTTCCTCCATATGAGACGAGGAGCGCACCTTGCTCTATCGGAGTTCACGCCGCCGCGGCGCGACAGCAGCCGCCGCCACCGGCATTCTCATCACGGGGCTGATACTCGCTCCGTCCGCGCCGGCCCAGGCCAGCCACAACCAGGCGAAAGACGAAGCCGTTCGGTCGGGCAACGCACGCTTCGAAGTGCTGTCCCCGACCCTGATCCGCACCGAGTACCAGAAGGACGGCAGGTTCACCGACGCCGCCACGTTCAACGCCATCGGGCGCGATGATTTCCCCCGTACGCGTTTCACCAAGCGCATCGATCACGGCTGGCTCACCATCGACACCGGCGCGATGACGTTGCGTTACCAGGTCGGCTCGGGCGCGTTCACCGCCGACAACCTCACTGTGCAGCTCAAGACCGGCAAGCAAACCGTGCAGGGCCGACCCTGGGCCGGCCACACCGCCCCGGCCTGCGCGTTCGGCGCTCTCTGCGAGGCCGAATCGCTGCAGCTGAGCGGCCCCGGCGTGGCCACCGACCACCGGGGATATACCGGACGCGGCTTCGCGGCCGGCTTTGCCTCGTCCGGCGACTCAATCAAGTTCGCGCTCGATGCTCCGGAAGGCGGCACGAAACAGCTCACCGTCCGCTACGCCAACAGCACCGGCGGCGACGGCCAGAACGTGGCCCGCACCCTGACGGTTCAGGTCGACGGCGACGCCGGCCGCACGCTGACACTGCCGCCCACCGCGAACTGGGACACCTGGGGCCTGGCCAACGTGCCGGTCGACCTCACCGCGGGCCGGCACGAGATCAGCGTCGTGCGGGGTCCCAACGACTCCGGCAACGTGAACGTCGACAGCCTCGCGGTGGCCAACCCTGGTGATTCGTTCCCGGCGCCGACCCCGCCCCAGCCGCAGCCCCTGCGGTTCGGCACGCTGGGCGAGGCCGAGACCGGCGCGCTGACCGGCGGCGCGAAGCCCGCGAACGACCACAACGGCGCTTCCGGTACGGGATTCCTGGCCGGCCTGGAAAGCACCACGTCCGCTGACGCGCTCACCGTGACGGATGTTCCGTCCGCCGGTGACTACCAGGTGCAGATCCGGTACGCCAACGGCCAGGCCGGCTCCCAGCCGAGCCAGGCGCGCACGATGTCGGTCACCGCGGGAACGGCGGCGCCGGTCACGGCGACCCTTCCACCGACCAGCGGATGGGACTACTGGAACACCGTTTCCGTCCCGGTCCACCTCAACCAAGGCACCAACACCGTGACGCTGGGGTGCCCCACGGATGCCAGTTGCAACGTCAACGTGGACACGGTCGCCGTCACCAGCAAGGGCTCCCCGCTACTCGCTCCGCACGCGCCGCTCGGCGGCTACCGCCGGGGCCTGGACGGCGTGACCGGTTCCGCGCTTACCGCTCCGGGCCTGCTCTACCAGGACGGCTGGTACCTGCTCGACGACTCGGCTTCGGCCCTGAGCAACACCAAGCCCCGGCCTGCTGCCGAGCAGGACGGCTACGTCTTCGCGTACGGGCAGGACTTCACCCGTGGCCTGAAGGACCTGTCGACCCTGACCGGGCCCACGAAGCTGCTGCCGAAGTGGGCGTACGGGGTGTGGTACTCCGAGTACTACGACCGCACCGCCACCGAGTTCCAGGACCTGGTGACCCGGGCCAAGGCCGAGGGCGTGCCGATGGATGTGCTCGTCCTCGACACCGACGTCAAGGCGCCGGACAAGTGGAACGGCTGGAGCATCGACCCCACCCGGATCCCCGACCCGAAGGCGTTCTTCGACTGGGCCAGGAAGCAGGGCCTGCACACCGGTATCAACATCCACCCCAGCATCCTCGGCTCGGACCCGAAGTTCGCGCAGGCGCAGGCCACCGCGAAGGGCAAGCTCCAGCGCGTCGGCTGCAACGGCGGTGCCGACTGCTACGCGTTCGACTTCGGCGACCCGGACCAGCTCAAGGCGTACATGCAGCTGCACGACGGGATGCTGCCGAAGGGCACCAAGGGCCCGGACTTCTGGTGGCTGGACTGGTGCTGCGACAACACGAAGTCCTCGCTCGCCGGGGTGACCGCGGACGCATGGATCAACCAGCAGTACGCCGACAAGACCGGCTTCGCCTTCTCCCGGGCGTACGGCTCGTTGCAGGCCGGCGGCTACAGCAGCCCGACCCCGGTGTCGACCGGACCGTGGGCCGACAAGCGCACCACGCTGCACTTCACCGGCGACACCACCTCGGACTGGCAGACCCTGCAGATGGAGGTCGGCTACACGCCGGGCGAGTCGGCCGCGACCGGGCTGGCCGCGGTCAGCCACGACATCGGCGGGCACACGGGCGGCCTTCAGGAGCCGGGCAGCGAACCGGGCAGCACCAAACTGCCCGACGACCTGTACGCCCGGTGGGTCCAGTTCGGTACGTTCCAGCCGATCGACCGGCTGCACTCCAACCACAGCGACCGGCTGCCCTGGCAGTACGGCCCGGCGGCGAACGCGTCGGCCAAGAAGTTCCTGAACCTGCGGGAGAAGCTGCTGCCGTACACCTACGCCGCAGCCAAGGAGGCCACTCGCACGGGTACGCCCATCGTCCGCTCGATGTACCTGGCGTACCCGAATGAGCAGGCCGCGTACGCCACCGCCGGTTCCCAGTACCTCTACGGCCCGGACTACCTGGTGGCACCGGTGACGACGCCCGGCAACACCGCCACGACGTCGGTGTGGTTCCCGCCGGGCAACAGCTGGACCGACATCTTCACCGGGAAGACGTATCGGGGCGGCACCACGCAGAACATCACCACCACCCTGGACACCATGCCGGTGTTCAAGAAGCACTGAGACGGTCAGTCCCAGACCGGCACCACCACCGCCAGCCTTCCGGGGCGGCTTCCAGGGCGGGTCCGGACGTCGGCCGGGTGGGGAACCCACCCGGCCGGCGGACTCGGCCATTCCGGCGGCACCGTGATCCGGACGCCCGTCGGCTGCGGCGAAATGGCGGCGTGCTCCGACACCGCCGCGACCTCGACCTGCGCGCCACGGTTTCTCCGCGAAAGTGCCGGTCAGCCCGGGCAATGGCGTTGCACTCTCCCTGGCCCGGCCGGTTAGGCTGCCGGCATGACCAGTTCGCACGCGTTCCCGACGGCGTCCTCTGACGTCCTGTTCGGCGCGCTGCGACGCCGGCGGTCCAACGACCGCCTGCGCTGAGCCATTCTCTGCGACCGGCGGATCGAGCCGCCGGTCATCCTCGATCGTCCTCGGTCCGCCCGCATCCCCTTCCGGTGATCCGCGAGCGGCGGATCCGAGCGAGATCGGCGTACCCATGGATCTGGAGAAACTGCTGACCGACCGGCTGGCGCCGGCGTTCGCGACGGTCGCCGGCGTGCCGGTGGACCCGGTTGTGCGGCGCTCCCAGCGCGCGGACTTCCAGTCCGACGCGGCGCTGGCACTGGCCCGGCGGCTCGGCCGGCCGCCGCGGGCCATCGCCGCCGAGGTGCTACAGCACGCCGAGCTGGCTGACCTGTGCAGCGCGGCGGAGGTCTCCGGGCCGGGCTTCCTCAACCTGACCGTCGCCGACGATGCCATGGCGGGGCTGGTCTCCGCGCTAGCTAGAGACTCGCGGCTCGGGGTGCCGGTGGTCGCCGCGCCGGAGACCGTGGTGGTCGACTACTCGGCACCCAACGTGGCGAAGGAGATGCACGTCGGGCACCTGCGCTCGACGGTGATCGGCGACGCGGCGGCCCGGCTGCTGGAGTGGCTGGGGCACCAGGTGGTGCGGGCCAACCACCTCGGTGACTGGGGCACGCCGTTCGGGATGCTGATCGAGCATCTGGTCGACCTGGGCGGGGCCGAGGCGGCACAGGAACTCTCCATGGGCGACCTGGACTCGTTCTACAAGGCGGCCCGGGTCAAGTTCGACGCCGATGAGGCGTTCCGCGAGCGGTCCCGGCGGCGGGTGGTGGCCCTGCAGGGTGGCGATCCGGCGACGCTGCGGCTGTGGCGGCTTCTGGTGGAGCAGTCCGAGCGGTACTTCCTGACGGTGTACGACCTGCTTGACGTCACCCTGACCGAGCGGGACTTCCACGGCGAGAGCAGCTACAACGACCTGCTCGGTCCGGTGGTCGAGGAGCTGGACCGGCTGGGTCTGCTGCGGGAGAGCGACGGCGCGGCCTGCGTGTTTCCGCCCGGCTCGGTCGGGCGGGACGGGGAGCCGCTGCCACTGATCGTGCGTAAGTCCGACGGTGGTTACGGCTACCCGGCCACCGACCTGGCGGCGGTCCGGCATCGGACCGGCACGCTGGGCGCGACCCGGCTGCTCTACGTGGTCGGGCTGCCGCAGCGGCGGCACTTCGAGATGGTGTACGCCGCCGCCGCGCAGGCCGGTTGGCTGGCCCCGCCGGCCCGGGCCGAGCACGTCGGGTTCGGCTCGATCCTCGGACCGGACGGGCGGATGCTGCGCAGCCGGGCCGGCGGGTCGGTGAAGCTGGTCGGGCTGCTGGAGGAGGCGGTAGCCCGGGCCACCGCGCTGACCCGGCAGCGGAACCCGGACCTCGGCGAGGAGGAGGCGGCCGAGGTGGGCCGGGCGATCGGGGTCGGCGCGATCAAGTACGCCGACGTGTCCAGCGACCGGCACAAGGACTACGTGCTCGACTGGGAACGGATGCTCTCGCTGGACGGCAACACCGCGCCCTATCTCCAGTACGCGTACTCCCGGATCCGGTCGATCTTCCGGCGGGCCGGCGTGGCGGCCCGGCCGGAGGCGGGCATTTCGCTGGGCGAGCCGGCCGAGCGGGCGCTCGCCTTCGAGCTGGTCGGCTTCGGCAGGGTGGTTGGCGAGGTGGCGGAGAACCTGGAGTTCCACCACCTGGCCGGGTACCTGTACCGGCTGGCCGCCACGTTCAGCGCGTTCTACGAACGCTGTCCCGTGCTGCGGGCCGACGGACCGGTCCGGGAAAGCCGGCTGGTGCTCTGCGACGTGACCGCCCGGGTGCTCGGGCAGGGACTGTATCTGCTTGGCATCCGCACTCCCGAACGGATGTGATCGGAACGAGATGGCAGATTCCGTCGTCGGTGACGAGCAGCGGCCCAAGCATCGAGACACCGACCGCAACCTGGCAACGGGCGGCGCGAGCCGCAAGCAGGGCAGGCGAAGGAAGGTACCGGTCTCCACCGCCGCCGCCCAAGTCATGAGGCGCCACCTCAGTTCAGGGTGCGTCAACGCTCCTACGTGGTACGAATGCCTCAATGCGGTCAGAAGCCACGGACAGGCGAGTCGATGACGACGAGTAGGGCAGCCAAGCTCCTGCGAAAGCCGGGGGATCCGCAACGGGCGACGTTCCTGGAGCTGTTCTTCGACCTGGCGTTCGTCTACGTGCTCTCCCAGCTTTCGCAGGTGCTCAGCCAGGATCTGACGTGGCGCGGCGCCTTCCACACGTTGGTGTTGCTGCTGGCGGTGTGGTGGGTGTGGTGCAGCACGGCGACGGTGCCGGACAGGTTCAACCCGCAGCGGCCGGCGATACAGCTGTTGGTCATCGCAACCCTGGTCGGCAGCCTGGTGATGGCGGTCGCGCTGCCTGAGGTGTTCGGCGCGCAGGGCCTGGTCTTCGCGGGCGCGTACGTCGTCCTCCAGGTCGGTCGCAGTCTGGTCCTTCTGGTCGCCCTGCGGGGCCACGAGTTGCAGCGCGGCGCGGTACGGACGCTTGTCTGGTTCGCCGTTTCTGCCGTGCCGTGGGTCGCGGGTGCGCTGGTGCACGGCACGGCCCGCGAGGCACTGTGGACGTTCGCCGTGGCCATCGACTATCTGGGCGGCAAGCTCCGCTATCCCACACCGGGCCTGGGGCGCTCGCCCAGCTCCGAACTGCCAAGCGCGGCCGAGCACCTGGCCGAGCGGCACCGGCAGTTCTTCATCATCGCGCTCGGCGAGTTGATCCTGGTCTCCGCCTCGACTCTTGGCGGCGAGGGCTTCGCGCCCTACCGGACCACGGCGTTCGTGGTGTCGATGGCCACCACGGTGCTGCTCTGGCGCATCTACCTCTACCGCGCCGGGGAGTTGTCCGCGGCAGCCATCGCGGGATCCTCGGACCCCGCGCGTCTCGGCCTGTCGGCGTTCTACGCCCACCTGGTCATGGTGGCCGGTGTCGTCGTCACCGCCGTCGGCGCCAAACTCGTCATCGTCCACCCGTCCGGTCGCCCTGAGACGGCCTGGATCGCGGTCATTCTCGGCGGACCCGCGCTGTTCCTGGTCGGGCGCTCCCGTTTCGAGTACGCCGTCTTCGCCCGGGTGTCCCGAGATCGACCGATCGGGCTGATCGCACTGGCCGCTCTGGCACCGGTCATGCTCCTCGTGTCGCCGCTCGTGGCCGCCCTCGCCGCCACCGCGGTCCTGGCCGGGGTCGCGATCGCCGACACCGCCCACGCGCGAGGGCACGAACCTGAGGCGCCGTCACCACCCGGCTAGCCGGAACCACAACGGACGACAGGAGCAGCATGGACCAGTTGAGCCGCCGCGCCCGCGACCTCGGGATCGTCGTCGGGCCGCTGCCGACCGGCCGGCACAACGCGATCACCGACGTCGCCGGGATCCTGGTCGGGCACACCACCATCGACGACGGCGCCGACCTGCACACCGGTGTCACCGCCGTGGTGCCGAGCCAACTCCGCCCGGAACGGTGGACCCTGCCGGCCGCCGTGCACTCCGGCAACGGCCACGGCAAGCTCGTCGGCTCGACACAGGTGGACGAACTCGGCGTACTGGAGTCGCCGATCGTCCTGACCGCAACGCTGTCCGTCTTCCGGGCGGCGGACGCGCTGCTGAGTCACCTGATGGACCGTCGCCCTGAGGTTCTGTCGTTCAACCCTCTGGTCGGCGAGACCAACGACGGCCACCTCTCCGACATCCGCCGCCGTCCGATCACTGAGGGGCACGTGCTCGCCGCCATCTCGGGGGCGTCCGGCGGGCCGCCGGCGGAGGGCTGCGTCGGGGCCGGCACCGGCACCACGACGCTGGGCTTCAAGGGCGGCATCGGCACCTCGTCGAGGACGGTACGGGTGGCCGACCGTCCAGCGACCGTCGGTGCCCTCGTCCAGTCCAACTTCGGCGGATTGCTGACCGTACTCGGCGTCCCGATGCCGGTCGACGAGCTGGTCCCGGACGCCGACCGGATCGAGCCCCCTGGCAACTCCTGCATGATCGTGGTGGCCACCGACGTACCCCTGGATGCCCGGCAGCTCGGGCGGCTCGCCCGGCGGGCGGTCTTCGCGATGGGTCGGGTCGGGGCGGCCTACAGCAACGGCAGCGGCGACTACGCGATCGCGTTCAGCACCGCAGAGCCGGACCAGCGTCCCATCCCGGACGGGGAGATCAACCCGGTCTTCGCCGCCGTCCTGGACTCGGTCGAGGAAGCGCTGCTCAACTCCCTCTTCACCGCAACCACCACCACCGGGATGGCCGGTCGTACCAGTCGCGCCGTTCCACACGAGGCGGTGGTCCGACGGTTGTCCGCGGCGGGCCGGCTGGCGGACCCGGCCTGACCGGGCCGGTGAGGGTGATCGCCAGCCCGGAGTGCTCGCCGACCACGGCTTCCGTGTCGTAAACGACGACCGAGGTCAGGCGGGTGGCGTGCTCTGGCGGCGCCTCCGCTCGATGTCCCTCTGGACCTCGGGATCCCACAGGGCGGCGTTCCAGTCCTCGGGCTGCGGCTCGGCCGGAAGCGGAGTCCCCGCCGTCGGCGACACGCTCTGCCGCTGCTGCGGAACGTCGTCCGCCAAGCCGGCCGGGCCGGCGGCGGTCGCTGGCGCCGCCGGCTCGGCGAGCCGGCGACTGACCCGGTTGTGGGTGATCAGCGACCCGATGATGACGAGGATCGCGGCCGCCGCCCGGACGACGTGAAACGCCGTCGGCGTCTTCATCGGCAGGAGGTACGACAGGACGAGGATGATCGAGCCCCCGGAGATCGCCCAGTTCCGGACCGCCGCGACCGTGCCTCCGTGGGCCTCGACGACGTCCTTCGTGGCGTTGGACCAGGCCAGGAAGGCGAAGAAGAGGGCCAAGGGCACGGCAATCGACAGTACGGTGACAACCTTCCCGCCTGGCGGCGTCAGCACGTCGGCGCTGATCCCCGCCCGGACCATCGACAGCCCTGCGAGCATCACGGCGAGCGCCACCAGAGCCCACAGGGCCGCTTGCCACCGCGCTGGCGGCGGGGTCACGGGAACGGGGCCGCCCACACAGCTGTGACCCTGTCCCGGGTGATCAAGCTGGATACCGCACTTCAGACAATTCATGGTCAGCCATCCCCCGTACTGACTGTTGAGGCCGCAGCAGGCTAGCAGCCGGGCGTGCCTCGGGCGGGGCTTGCAGGCGCAGGCTCCTGCCATGCTGGCTCGCATGCTGCCACCCGCTCTCGCACGAGAGCTGTCGATCCTGCGGAGGGCGTACCCCGATGGAGTGCCGGACGAGGACTACCGTGCCCTTCTCGTCGTCCTGTGGCCCGACTTCTCCGACCGCAACCTCGCCGCCGTCGTCGCCGAACTGGTCGGTGGTGAGCCTGCCCTCGTCGCTCACGACGCCACCGCGGCTGTGGCCGGCCAGGTACGGCCGCTGGCGCGCGACATCGAGAGGGTGCGGGAGCGGCTGGCTTCGGCCGGCTATGTGGCCGATGACGAGGTGACGGGCGAACCGGGGGAGTGACCGGAGCTGACGTCGGTCGTCAGCGGGCTCGGGCGGGACGGAAGGTGAAGATGCCGGCCCGGTCCAGGACGGCGACCACGAGCAGCACCCCGGTGGCGACCGCGCTGACCGCCAGCAGCGGTAGTCGCAGGGCGACCGCCGCGCCGACCAGCGCGAACAGGCCGACCACTCTCGGCCAGGAGATTCGCCGGTGGATCGCGATCGAGAACAGGATCCGCCCGAGGAGGAAGAGGGTCGGTCCGCCCAGGACGACCAGGACGCTGGTCGTGCCGCCGATCTCGGTGGGGTGGGCGATGGCGACTTCCGCCCCGACGGCGGTGGCCACGATCCCGGCGATCATCACCAGGTGCAGGTAGCTGGTGACGACGCCGAGCCGGGACGGGTCGGCGTGCTCGATGGCCGGGCCCAGGCGCTGGCCGGCGGGCGTCACGTAGAGCAGACCGATCAGCACGGCGTTGGCGAAGACCAGCAGGAAGGCGGCGGTCTCCGGGAGGTTCAGGCGGGTGCCGGCGTACGTGAGGCCGGCGACGAGGATGAGTTCGCCGAGCGCGATGATCATGATTTGCTGGTACCGCTCGGCGAAGTGCTCGCCCGCGAGGTGCAGCTCCTCCTGCCGGGCCCGCCCCAGCAACGGCGTGGGCCAGCCGAGTCGTGGGCCGATGAAGTCGATCGCGAGGGCGAGCACCCACAGCGGCACCCGCCACTCCGACAGGAACGCGCCGAGCAGCCACGGTACGGCGGAGACGCTGTACCAGGTGAGGATCCGCAGCGCCCGGCTCTGCCGCGGGTGACCGCGCAGCATGAGAGCGGTGACGGTGCCACGGGCGAGGTGGACCGCGACGTACGCGCCGGCGAAGAGCAGGCCCCGCCCGTCCAGTGCCTTCGGGATCGCCACGCCGGCCAGCAGGCTGCCCAGCGTGGCGCCGACCAGCAGCCCTCGGATCGGCAATGCCTCCGGGTCGTACCAGTCGGCGAGCCAGGTGGTGGTCACCCAGATCCACCAGACACCGGCCAGCAGCAGCGCGGTGCGCAGCGCACCCACCAGGCTGAGGTCGGCGAGGAAGTGCTGCGCCAGTTGGCTGAGGGCGAGGACGAACGCCAGGTCGAAGAAGAGTTCGAGGAAGGAGGCGCTGAGCGGCACGTCCCTTCCGCGCAGCAGCCGTTCGGGCCTGCTCACCATCGGCGCTCCTCCCGGTGGCACGCCCTGTGTCCGTCGTACCACCTGGGACGGACCGCCGGAGGCGAAAGCGGGTCAGCGCCGGATGCCGACCCCCGCGTAGCCGTGCGAGTCGACGAGCTCCGGTTCGCCGTCCGGCCGCCAGCGGGTGGTCTCCACCAGGCCGGGCTCCACCAGGTCGTACCCCTCGAAGAAGCGCAGCGTCTCGGCGTGCGTGCGCGGCACCAGCGGGGCGCTGCTGTTGCGGTAGACGGCCTGCCCCCGTTCGGCCAGCTCCGGCGGGATGCCGTCCAGCGTCAGGTGGGACAGCACCAGGTGGCTGCCGGGTGCGGAGGCGTCGCGCAGCCGGGCGATCGCCGCCCACGGGTCGGCCTCGTCCGACACGAAGTGCAGCACCGCGAGGAGCAGCACCGCCACCGGGCGGTCCAGGTCGAGCATGCCCCGCACGTCCGGGTGGGCCAGCAGCTCGTCCGGCCGCCGCAGGTCACCCTGGACGACCGCGGTCCCGGGTACGCCGGTCAGCAACTGCCGGGCGTACGCGACGGCCACCTCGTCGTAGTCGACGTAGACCACCCGCGCGTCGGGTGCCACCGCCCGCACCACCTCGTGCACGGTGCCCTGCGTGGGTAGCCCGGCGCCGATGTCGAGGAACTGGCGGACGCCCTGCTCGGCGGCGTACCGGACGGCACGGTGCAGGAAGTGCCGGTTGGTCTGGGCGGCGACCCCGGTCTCCGGGAAGATCTCCAGCACCCGGTCGGCGGCGGCCCGGTCGGCGGCGAAGTTGTGGCTCCCGCCGAGGAAGTAGTCGTACATCCGGGCGACGTTGGGTCGGGCGGTGACGTCGATCGTGTCGGGTGCCGGCTGGTCGGTCACGAGGGGGTTCCCTTCGACGGCGAGGTCGGATCCCGATGTCTAGCACCCGGGGGGACGACCCGCTGACCCCTCCTGTCGTTGATCCGGCTGCACCCCTGGTCAACGCCGACGACGGTGGGGGCACCGACTCATCGAGGAGCGACGCCGATGACCAGTCAGCGGGAAACCGTGCGGGTCGACCACGACCTGTTCCGCGCCGTGTACGACTCACCCGCGTCGCTGCCCGGTCGACACCGGTGGACGACGCCGGAGTCGGACGTCCGGCGGCTGGAGAAGTTGCTCGGCATGCCGGCGCGCAGCATCGGCGCCCCGCTCTGGGTCAGCGGCGACGAGCCGGACTGCCCGAAGTGCGGCCGGCGGGTCACCTGGTACGACATCGTCTCGTCGGCGCTGTCCGGCCTGCACGACAAGGCCATGATCGCGACGGTCATCCTCGGCGAGCACAAGTACGTCAACACCGAGGTGCCCGACGCCATCCCCGGTGTCCGCTGCGCCGACTGCCACACCGCGATCGACGGCCTGCGCAGCTTCAAGTGCCACAACTGGGCGTACGCCTTCGAAGCGTTGGAGGCTGTCCGCGAGCGGATGGCCGGCGGTGCCACGCCGACCTGAGCGGTGGTGGGTCAGCCGGCCGAGCGGCGGGCGGGGCGGCGGCCGGGCGGTGAGTGCGGCTCCGGCCCGGGGTCGGGCAGCGGTGGCATCGGCCGGACGACCGGCGCGGCACCGGTGACCCGCACCTGCTCACCGTGGTGCCACAGGTCGACCGCGGCGTCGGGGGCGGCGTCGGGCAGCTCGTAGCGGGCCTCGGCGGGAGTCAGCGTGACCCGCAGACGGTGTTCACGCCAGCGCAGGTTGAACGCCAACCGGTCGATCCGCCGGGGCAGGCGGGGGTCGAAGGAGAGCACCCCCCGGTCGTCGCGCAGCCCGCCGAAGCCCTGCACCAGCGCCAGCCACGCCCCGGCCAGCGAGGCCAGGTGCAGCCCGTCGGCGGTCTTGTCGCCCAGGTCCTCCAGGTCCTGGAGCACCGACTCGGCGAACAGGTCGTACGCCAGGTCGAGGTGCCCGACCTCGGCGGCCAGCACGGCCTGCGGGGCGGCCGACAGCGACGAGTCGCGGACCGTGCGGGCCTCGTAGTAGGCCAGGTTGCGGGCCTTCTCGTCGGCGGTGAACTCGCCCGGGCAGTGCTGCATGGCCAGCACCAGGTCGGCCTGCTTGACGACCTGCCTGCGATACAGCTCCAGGTAGGGGTAGTGCAGCAGCAGCGGATAGTCGTCCTCGCCGGTGTTCGCGAAGTCCCACTCCGGCTGCTCGGTGAACCCGGCGGCCTGCTGGTGCACCTCGCGCTCCCGGTCGTACGGGACGAAGACCCCGTCGGCGGCGGCACGCCAGCCCGCCACCTCTGCCGGGTCCACCCCGAGCCGGCCGGCCAGTTCGGGGTGGCGCTCGGCGGCGTCGGCCGCGCCGCGCAGATTGCGCCGGGCCATCAGGTTGGTGAAGACGTTGTCGTTGACCAGCGCGGCGTACTCGTCGGGGCCGGTCACACCGTGCAGGTGGAACGCGCCGTCGTCCGACCAGTGGCCGAAACCGTGCCACAGCCGGGCGGTCTCCACCAGCAGTTCCAATCCCGCCTCGGCGAGGAACTGCTGGTCGTCGGTGGCCGCCACGTACCGCAGCACCGCGTCGGCGATGTCGGCGTTGACGTGCAGCGCCGCCGTGCCGGCCGGCCAGTAGCCGGAGCACTCCCGGCCGCCGATGGTCCGCCACGGGAAGGTGGCACCGCTCAGCCGCAGCTCGGCGGCCCGCTCCCGCGCCTCCGACAGGTGGGCGTGGCGCCAGCGCAGCGCCGAGCGGGTCACCGCCGGAGCAAGGTACGTGAGCACCGGCAGGACGTAGCTCTCGGTGTCCCAGAGCACGTGCCCGTCGTAGCCGTTGCCGGTCAGCCCCTTGGCCGGGATGGTCCGGTCGGAATCCGGGCGGCCGGCCTGGATGAGGTGGAACATCGCGAACCGGACGGCCTGCTGGAGTTCCGGGTCGCCGTCGAGCAGGACGTCGGCGGCCTGCCAGGCCGCGTCGAGGGTGGCGCGCTGGTCGGCGAGCAGCGCGTCGAAGCCGTCCGCGCGGGCCGCGTCCGCCTCGGCGGCCACCAGGTCGGCCAGCTCGCCGGGAGGCGTCCCGTCGACCGACGCGCACTCGTACGCGGCGAACTTGGTCAGCCGCAGCCGCTCGCCCGGGTGCAGCCGGCCCGCCACGGTCAGCCGTACCCGGTCGGGGGTGCAGTCCCCGGTGGTGGTCACCGTGTCCGGCGCGTCCACCAGGTGGCTGACCGCCACCGCGACGCGCTGGCCGCTGCGCTCGGTGCGGTGCACCAGCACCCCGTCGAGACCGGCCACGCGGTACGTCTCGGCGGTCAGCGGATCGGTGAGCACCGAGGCCGCACGGGGGTCGTCCGACCGCTCCGGCACCCGCTCGTTGGCCAGCAGATCCGAGCAGACCCGCAGTTCGACGGCGGCGTCCAGCGGCTCCACCTCGTACCGGACGGCGGCGACCGGCCGGCGCGGCAGGGACACCAGCCGGGTGCTGCGGATCCGTACCCTCCGCCCCGCCGGGGAGATCCACTCGGTCTCCCGGCGCAGCACGCCGGCACGGAGATCGAGCACCCGTTCGTGGCCGCGCAGCGTCCCGGTCCGGATGTCCAGGGGTTCGTCGTCGACCCAGAGCCGGATCAGCGCGGCGTTCGGGGCGCTGACGATGGTGTCGCTGTCCCGGGGAAACGCATACCCCTCCTCGGGGTAGCTCAGCTCGCGCCGCTCGTGGAAACCGTTGACGTAGCTGCCGGGCATCCCGCACGGCGCGCCCTCGTCGAGGACGCCGCGCCAGCCGACCCACCCGTTGCCCAACGCGAAGATCGACTCGGTCTCGCCGAGCCGCTCCAGGTCGGCCGCCGTACGCCGGATCCGCCAGGTCTCCTCGTCCGCCGTCCCGGCGGCGGGCGGCGGCTGGTCGGTGGTCGAACTGGTGTGCACAGAACCTCCTGCGGGTGCCGACGTCCCTGTCCAGGGAAGCAGAGCCGGCTGTACGATCCCTGGACGAAGGTCGGGAGGCGGTCCCGACCTTCGACTCCTGCCCTGCCCCCTGGCGCGTTCCTACCCTGTCTCCCAGATGAACGAGGTATGAACATCTGGTGAGGTGATTCATGGTCGACACCGGCAACGTGGATGTTCCGGAGATCAGCGCCGAGTGGTACCACGACGTCGTCGAGGTCGCCGCCGACAGCCCGCACCCTGTGCAGTGGTTCGTCGGGCACGCCACCGAGGGGGTGATCCTGCTGCTCGGCGCGCTGCTGCTGGTGGCCGCGCTGAGACGCCTGGCCGGCAGCCCGTACGACCGGGCGCTCGCCCTGGTCGCGCCGGTGCCGGCCCTTGTGGCGTACGCGTCCAGCGAGTGGCTCAAGACGGTGGTGGACGAGGACCGCCCCTGCCGGGCGATCGGATCGGCGATCGTCGCGGGCACCTGCCCACCCCCCGGCGACTGGTCGTTCCCCAGCAACCACTCCACAGTGGCGGGTGCCCTCGCGGTCACCACGCTGCTGCTGTCCCGCCGCCTCGGGCTGGTCGCGCTGCCGCTGGCCGCCCTGGCCGCCTTCTCCCGGGTCTTCGTGGGCGTGCACTACCCGCACGACGTGGTCGCGGGCGTGCTGCTCGGCGCCCTGGTCGCCGTGCTGGCCACCCCGCTGCTGGCCCGCCTGGCCGCCGAGGCGCTACGCCGCCGCGCCGACCGCGTCCGCCGCCCGGTCCCCGACCTGGCCGGCCCACCCGGCCCCTGACCCTGCCCAGGGGTCAGGTGGCTGCCAGGAGCGCGCCGACGGTGCCGAGCAGCAGAAACGGGCCGAAGGGCAGGTGGGTGGTCCAGCGCGCCCGCCGGGCGGCCAGCAGACCCAGACTGACCAGCGCGGACAGCCCGAACGCGAGTAGCAGGCCGAACGCCAGGACCGGCCAGCCGTACCAGCCGAGCAACGCGCCCACGCTGAGCGCCAGCTTGGCGTCGCCCAGCCCGAAGCCACGGCGGCCGAGCAGCAGCGTGGTGGTCGCGAAGAGCAGGGCCAGCCCGGCACCGGCGGTGACGGCGCGCAGCCACGGCCCCGTCTCGGCATCGCCGAGCGTCGCGGCGCCGAGCAGCAGCCAGGTCCCGGCCGCCGCCGGCAGGGTGAGCCGGTCCGGCAGCCGGTGCACGGCCAGGTCGACGACGACCGCCGGGACCGTCCAGCCGAGCCACCAGGCCAGCGCCGCCAGCGCTCCGAACGGGGGGCCGACCAGCGCCAGCACGACCGCTGCGGCGAGCACGGCCAGTTCGACCGTGCCGGGTGGCGGCCCGACGCGGGACCGGCAGCCACCGCACCGACCGGCAGGCCCGAGCGCCGGCCAGGGCCGGGTCAGGCCGATCGGCGCGCCGCAGGCGTCGCAGCGGGTCCGGCTGGCGGTGCCCGGGGGTACGGCGTAGCGCAGGGCGGCCAACCGCAGCACCGGGCTGACCGCCAGGATCGCCAGCACGGCCGGGAGCGGGACGCGGCCGGCCACGGGTGCGGCTCCCCCATCCGGCGGGTTCTCCTGGCCCGGGGCGGTCGCCGAGGGGCCGGTCAGCGCCATGTCGACCCCACCGGGCGCCGGGCGTCGGCCGTGAAGGCGAACACGGATCGTGACTGAACGATCGCTTGGGTGTAGCGGATGGCGCGGAAAGCGACCTGCGCGGCCGGCCGTCCGACGGGCCTGCGGACCCGGTACGGACTGGCCACCGCGCGGGTTGGGGCGGCCCGTCGACCGGCCGCCACCGTCAACCGGATGCCGGGATGGAACCGCGATGTCCCACTCCCGAGACCGGCGGACCGGCCGGGGCAGCCCGACCCGACCCGGCGCCGTCCAGCCGTCGGCGGCCCCTCGGTCGGCAATTGCTCGGAGCGCAGCGCGGACACCCGCCACCACCACCTGTCATCACGGAGAGTGTTCACTTGAATTGCCTCTGTTGCATCGGCGAGCGTCAGCCTATGCTCGCCCCTTGGGTGTGACGCAAGCCTCACCACAACAACCGGACGACACAGGACCTTGCATTTGTAAAAGATCCGTATCGGTGAATGCAGAAGCGCAATGAACGGCTCCGGATGTGCTGATCCGGGCGCGCTTCCGCATGCCCGGCGGCGGTGAACCGTCGCCGCACCGGGCGACCAGGAGGAGGCGCGACGGTGCGCGGACGGCAGCTCAGACGAGCGGCAATCTGCCTGCTGACGGTCGTGGCGGCGGTGTCGCTCACCGGCTGCGGCAGCGGACGGGAGACCGTCGAACGGCCGGCACCGGCCCAGGGCGACGGGCAACGCGCGGATCCGGAGGTCGAACGGCAGGCCGCCGAAAAAGCGGCGCTCGACGCGTACTCCGGTTATCTCGCGGCCTCGCGTACGGCGAGCCGACGCAGTGATCCGCATGCGCCGGAACTGTCCCGGTTCCTCGCCGATCCACTGCTCACTCGGGTCCAATTGTCCATTCGCGAGGCCAAGGAGCACGGCGCTATGCGTACCGGGACCTTGAAGTCCGACCCGACCGTGACCGCGGTCAGCCTCGAGTCGAACCCGGCCACCGTGGACATCCAGGACTGCCTGGACGCGACCGGCTACCGGCTGGTCTACGCCAAGGACCAGCGGGTGGTCCCGGGCAGCGGCGGCGGCCGGCACTTCGCCACCGCCACCGCGACCCGCTATCCCGACGGCCGGTGGCTGATCAACTCCAGCGCGGCGCACCGGGACCAGCCGTGCTGACCTGGGGAGGAAGGGGCGCCCCGGCCCGTACCGCCCGGGCCGGGACGCCCCGCCGGGCGCTCGCCGGGCTCGGCCTCGCGCTGCTGCTGGTGGTCGGCGGAACCCTGCCGGCGGTCGCCGCCCAGCGTGCCGACCCGGGCGGGGACTGCCCGCTCGACCAGCCGGACTGCAGCGTCTGGGACGACGAGCCCGGTACGCCGGGCGGTGGCGGGGACAACGGCGGCGGGGATTCCGGCGGCGGAGACTCCGGCGGCGGTGGAGGCGGCGACGGCTGCCAGTGGGGCGGGCGGACCATCCCCTGCTACGACGACCTGCTCGGCTGGTTCAACAACGGCGACGGCTGCTACTACAAGGTGACCAAGGGGAAGGTCGATCCTCCCGAGGGTCAGCAGTGGTATCTGCAGACCTGCAACGGCGGCGACGTGGGTGCCCAGGACGTGGTGCTGCGGGACGGGCCGCCACCCGGTTACGGCGCACCGCCGGACCCGGAGGAGCTGGCGCGTCGCGCCCTGGCGTCGATCAAGCTGCTGCCCGCCCGGCTCCGGGTGGCGCCGCGCAAGAGCGTCGGCCCCGGCCTGGTCGGCCTGCCGGTCTGGATGTGGGCGACGCCGAGCGCCAACTACTTCGGCCCGCTGCACGCCTCCGCGTCCGACCGCGACGTGACCGTCTCCATCGAGGCGAAGGTCGACCGGATCGTCTGGGACATGGGCAACGGCGAGACGGTTCCCTGCGACGGCCCCGGCACCCCGTACGACGCGAAGGGCAGTCACGCCGGCCAACCCTCCCCGGACTGCGGCTACGACAAGGGCTACCCGAAGGCCGGCACCTACCGCGTCGGCGCCACCACCTACTGGACGGTGACCTGGCGTGGTGGTGGTGAGAGCGGCGAGATTCCGCAGACCCGGACCAGCGGCACCGTGCCGATCCAGATCAACGAACTCCAGGTGGTGACGCGATGAACGCGAGGAACGAGCGACTCGGGACGGCGGTGGCCCGGTGAGTCTCGCGACACGCAACGGGACCGGTCCGGTGGACGCGCCGGTCAGCCCGCCCAAGGTGGTCCGGCAGCGCCGGGTCCGCCCCGGGCTGCTCGGTCTGGCCGTACTCCTGATCGCCCTCGGTGGGCTCGGCTCGGCCTTCGCGGTCACGTCGGTCCGGGCCACCGGCAGCTACCTCGCGGTGGCCCGGCCGGTGCAGGTGGGCGGGGAGATCAGCGCGGCCGACCTGGTCACCGTGCAGGTCGCCGGCGGTCAGGGGTTGCGCCCGGTGCCCTCCGGCAGGCTGGACGAGGTGATCGGCAAGCGGGCCGCCGTGGCGCTGATCCCGGGCACCCTCCTCACGCTGGGGCAGGTCACCGACGACCCGCTGCTCGGCCCCGGCCAGCAGCAGATCGCGCTCGGCCTGAAAACCGCGCAGGTGCCGGCACGCGAGTTGCACCCCGGGGACAAGGTCCTCCTGGTCAGCACCCCGGACGACAACGCCACCGAAGGAGCTGCCGCCGGCACCCGGTTCACGGCCGTCGTGATCGACACGGACAACCCGGCGAACGACGACCGGGTGCTGTACCTGGCGCTCGCCGTCCGGGACGTACCCGCCGTGGTGGCGCTGGCCGCGCAGGAACGGATCGCCGTCGTGCTGACCGAGGCGGCCTGAGCATGGCGATCATCGCGCTGGTGTCCGCGAAGGGTTCGCCGGGCGTCACCACCTCGGCGCTGGCCTGCGCGCTGGCCTGGCACCGACGACTGGTGCTCGCCGAGTGCGACCCGGCCGGCGGGTCGGTCCTCGCCGGCTACCTGGGTGGCCAGCTCGACGGGCCGCGCGGCATCGGCGAGCTGGCCGTCGGTGAACTGCGCGACGGCAACCTGGAGACCGCGTTCTGGTCCCAGCTCGTCGACCTGGACGCGCCCCGTCGGGAGCGGCTGCTGCTGCCCGGGCTGGTCGACCCGGCGCAGGCCGGCAGCGTCACCCCGCTGTGGCAGCGCTTCGCCGACTACTTCAACGCCCTGGACCGCGGCACCCCCGGCTACGACGTGCTGGTCGACTGTGGCCGGCTGCACGTCACCGGGCCGCCGTGGCCGGTGCTGCGCGCGGCCTCGGTGGTGCTGCTGGTGACCCGGGCCCAACTGCCGGACCTCTCCGGCACCCGGGCGGTGGTCACCGCGATCGAACGGGACTTCGCCGAACACCGGGTGCCGCCGGGCACCCTGCGGCTGCTGCTGGTCGGCGACGGGCACGAGCGGGCCGACATCAGCCGCGCGCTGAAGCTGCCGGTGATCGCCCGGCTGCCGGACGATCCGCGTACCGCCGGAGTGCTCGGCCTGGGCGGGACCGTGCGGGCCGGACGGCCGCTGATGCGCGCGGCGGCCGCGCTGGAGGTGCCGGTCGGCGCGCTGCTCGAGCGGCGGCGGGCCCGGCTGGCCTGGCCGGTGCAGCAGGGGGTGCCGGATGCGGTTTGAGCCGGTCTCCGCCGACCCGCGCCAGCAGCCGCCGGACGCCACCTCCACCGTGCCTCCGCTCCCCACCCCCAACGGCCGGCACCACCAGTCGGCGCCGACGCCACCACCGGCACCCGGAACCGGCGCGCCGCCGCAGCCGCCGCCGCCCCGACCCCGGATGGACTTCCAGGTGGTCCGGGAGCTGCGCCGGGAGCTGACCGAGCGGCTCGCCCTGTGGCAGCGCGGCCGGGAGTTCACCGTCGACGAGGAGGACACCGAACGGGCACGGCTGGCCGTCTCGGTCGTCGCCGAGTACGCGGACGCGGTCCGACGGGCCGGCACCCCGATGGCCGCCGGGGAGGAACGCCTGCTGCTCGACCAGGTGACCGCCGAGCTGGTCGGGCTCGGCCGGCTGCAGACGCTGCTGGTCGACGACACCATCGAGGAGGTGCACATCCTCGGCTGCGACCAGGTGCGCATCACCCGGCACGGCGGCGGCGTCGACTGGGCCGAGCCGATCGCCGACAGCGACGGCGAGCTGGTGGAGATCCTCCAGGCGGCGGCCCGCCGGGCCGGTGCGACCGAACGGTCCCTGTCGACCGTGAAGCCCACCCTCGACCTGCAACTGCCCGACGGCAGCCGGTTGGCCGCGGTGTTCCTGGTCAGCCACCGCCCGTACGCGGTGATCCGGAAACACAACACCCTGGACGTGAGCCTGGACGACGTGGCCGGCACCCGGGGTGACCTGGACGAGATGATCGACCCGCTGCTGCGCGACTTCCTCCGCGCCGCGATGCGCGCCGGGCTGAACATCATGGTCGCCGGGCTTGCGGGCGCCGGGAAGACCACGATCATCCGGGCGTTGATGAACGAGATCCCGCCCGACGAGCCGTACGTGCTGCTGGAGGAGAGCCGGGAGCTGCTGCCGGCCCGCCGCCGGGAGCGGCACCGGGCGGTGATGAGCTTCGAGGCCCGGGAGGGGCACGGTGAGCGCGGCTTCGACGGCCGGCCGGCCGGCGAGGTGACGATCGCCGACCTGATCCCCCTCTCCCTGCGGATGGGCGTGCTGCGCATCATCGTGGGCGAGGTGCGGTCCCGGGAGATCGTGCCGATGCTCCAGGCGATGACGACCAGCCGGGGTTCGATGTGCACCATCCACGCCCGCAGCTCGGCCGGCGTCGGTGAACGGATCGTCGAGCTGGCGCTCGCCCACGGCCGTGAGATGACCGTCGACCAGGCCCGCCGGATGGCCGGCAACGCCCTCGACCTGATCGTCTACGTCACCGTCGAGGACGAGACCGCGATCGGTGGGCGCAAGCACCGGTTCGTCTCCCATGTGGAGGAGGTGATCGGGGCGGGTGAGGCCGGCCGGATCACCACCACCACCGTCTTCGGGCCGGGCCCCGACGGTCGCGCCGTCCCCCGGCACCTACCGGAGCGGGTCCGCGACCAACTGCTGCGGGTCGGCTACGACGCCCGGCTGCTGACTAGGTGGATCGAGGCCGGCACCGGCGCCTGGCGCCGGCCCCGGCAGACCCGACTGGCCCGGCGGTGACCCGATGACGAACAGCCTCGAGGTGATCGCGGTGGTCTCCGGGGCCGCCTGTGTCGCCGGGCTGCTGCTGGCCCTGGTCGCGCTGGTCGGCACCCGCCGGCCCGCCGCGAAGCCGGGTCCGGGCGCCGGGCCGGGTCTGAGCCGGCTGTGGCGCGGCTCCGGCACCACCCCCGGTGAGCAGCGCGCCCACCAGGCTCTGCTGCTCGCCGCGCTGGCCGCCGGCGCGCTTGCCTTCCTGCTGACCGGGCTGCCCGTCGTGGGTCTGCTGGTGGCCGTCGCGGTGCCCGGCGCGCCGTGGCTGTTCGGCGTGGGTAAGGCCGAGCAGCGGGCGATCGCCCGTGTCGAGGCGGTCGGCGAGTGGACGCGCCGACTCAAGGACGTGTCCGGCACGGGGCAGGGCCTGCAACAGGCGATCACCGGGACGCTGGGCAGCGTGCCGCCCGGGATCGAGGACGAGGTGCGCCTGCTCGCCGCCCGGTTGCAGGCCGGCTGGCTCGCCCGCTCCGCGCTGCTGGCGTTCGCCGACGAGATCGGCGACCCGGTCTGCGACCAGGTGGTCGCGGCGCTGATCCTGCACCTCTCCGACCGGGGCGAGCGGCTGGGTGACGTGCTGGGCTCCATCGCCGGAGCGGCGGCCGCGGAGGTGGCCACCCGTCGGGAGATCGAGGCGAAGCGCACGCAGCCCCGGTTCGCGGTCCGCTTCCTGACCGGGATGACCCTGGCGACCCTGGCGTACGGGCTGGTCAACACCGAGTACATCGAGCCGTACGGAACACCGGTGGGTCAGGTGGTGATGGCCGCTCTCGGTGCCGCCTTCATCGGCCTGCTGGCCTGGGTGCGGTCGATGAGCCAGCCGCGGCGGCCCGCCCGGTTCCTGCCCGCACCCGACCCGCGGGAGGTGGTCGCGTGAGCGCGAGGAGCGCGGCGAAGCGAAGCCCGGCGGTCGCAGACGAGAGGCGGCTCCGGTGATGCTGAACGTGCACCTGGCCGTCGCGGTGTGCGGCGGGGCGGCGATCGGGCTGGGCGTGTTCCTCGTGGTCCGCGAGCTGGTGCCGGCGACTCCGGCGCTCGGGCCCGCGCTGCGCCGGCTGCACCAGCCGCCGGGCACCGGCCGGGTCGCCGCGCCCGCGTCCCGCCGGCTGGACTGGCTGACCGGGATGTCCCGCTGGCTGCGCCCGCCACACCGGCAGCTCGCCCTGATCGGCCAGACCCCGGAGCAGTACGCACTGTCGGTGCTGCTCTCCGCGCTGATCGGGCTGGCCACACCGACCCTGCTCGGCGTGGCGCTGTTCGTGCTCGGCATCTCGTTCCCGCTGGCCGTACCGGTGCTGGGCAGCCTGGGCCTGGCGCTGATGGGCGGCCTGCTGGCGCACCGGGCCGTGCTGACCAAGGCCGACGCCGCCCGGGACGAGTTCCGCCAGGCGGTCTGCACCTACCTGGACCTGGTGGCGTTGCAGCTCTCCGCCGCGCACGGGCCGGTCCAGTCGCTGGAGCGGGCGGCGGCGGTCTGCGACGGCTGGGTGTTCGACCGTATCCAGGAGTCGCTGCGGATCGCCCAGATGCAGATGCACGCGCCCTGGGACGAGCTGCGCGACCTCTCCGACAAGATCGGCATCCCGGAGCTGGGAGACGTCGGAGCGATCATGCGTTCGTCCGGCAGCGAGGGAGCGCAGGTCCACGAGACCCTGCGCAGCCGGGCCGACTCGTTGCGCGACCAGATCCGCACCGACAACCTCGCCCGCGCCGAGGGCGTGACCAGCCGACTCGACATTCCGGGCGCACTGCTCGTCTTCGTGCTGCTCGGCTTCGTCGTCTACCCGTTCATCTCCCGCATCTGATCCGACCCCGAGAAGGAGTACGCCATGTCCCTCATCAGCTACCTGCACGTCGTCATGACGACGCGCCTGGCCGAGCTGCGCCGCGACGGCGAGCGTGGTGACAGCCCCGTCCCGACGGCGGTCATCATCTTCGGTCTGGTCTTCGTCGCCACGGTCGTCACGGGCCTGGCGCTGACCAAGGCCGACGAGTGGATGAACTCCATCCCGAACCACAAGAACCCCACGAAGTAGCCGGCATGCGCCGAGCCGCTCCCCCGAGGTGGCGCCGGGCGGTCACCACCGCCCGGTGCCGGCTCGCGGCCGGCGACCGGGGTGCCAACCCGGTGGAACTGGCCGTGGTGATGCCGCTGATCCTGGTGCTGCTCTTCGCGTCGCTCCAGGTCGCGGCCGTCTTCCTGGCCCGTTCGACAGCGTTGAACGCCGCCCAGAGCGGAGTCAACGCCGAGCGGGTGTACGACGCGGCGGCTGGCGCCGGCCCGTCCAGCGCCACCCGGTTCCTGAACGCCGCCGGCGGCTGGTTGGTGGGCTGGGAGAAGACCGAACCGAGCTGCGTGACCACCGCCACCGAGGTGACGTGCACGGTGCAGGGCCGGTCCCTGTCGGTGGTGCCCGGCGTGGACTTCCCGGTGCGGCAGAGCGCCCACGGGACGGTGGAACGGGTGACCGACCCGTGAGCGGCCGCGCCGAGCGGGGCTCGGTCTCCATCGAGGTGGCGGTTCTCGCGCCCGCGTTCATCGCGCTCATGGTGCTGGCCGGCGTCGCCGGGCGCAGCGCCGTGGCGGCGGAGGCCCTCGACGCCGCCGCGCACGACGCGGCCCGCGCCGCCTCGATCTCCCGCGACTCCGACGAGGCCGAGACCGCGGCACGGGAGGCGGCCCGCCAGCAGCTGGACTGGCGCGGTCTGGCCTGCACCACCCTGGACCTGAGGTTCTCCGGGAAGGTGGCCGGCGAGCCGAACACCTTCGACGCCGCCTTCCGTAGCTCGGTCGGTCAGGACGCCACGGTCACCGTGGAGATCACCTGCGTGGTGTCCTTCCGGGACATCTCGCTCGACGTGGTGCCCGGCATGCCAACCGGAAACGAGATCACGGCGATATTCACCTCCCCCCTGGACCGCTACCGGAGCCGGCAGTGACCGCCGCCGCGCCGACACTGCGACGTCCGCCCACCGCGGGCGACCACGGCCGGGTCAGCATCTTCCTGGCGGTGGCGATGACCGGCGTACTGGCCATCGTGGGCCTCTCCTTCGACGGCGCCGGGCAGTTGCGCACCCTGCAACGCGCCGACAACCTGGCCGCCGAGGCGGCCCGGGCCGGCGGTCAGGCCATCGACCGGGCCACCGCGATCGAGGGCGGGCCGAAGCGGATCGACCAGCCGCAGGCGCGCGTGGCGGTCGGCAGATACCTCACCTCCGCCGGCACCTCCGGGCACGACGTGAGCTTCCCGGTGGTCGGCGACGAAACCATGATCCGGGTACGCGTCACGATCACCTACCGCCGGTCGATGCTCGGGCTGTTCGGCTTCACCGACACGGTCACCGTCACCGGCGAGGCGACCGCGCGGGCCATCACGGCAGGACCGTAGGAAGGAAGGCAGCCATGCCCGTATCGGGTCGGTCCGTCGTACGGCGGACCGGACGCGTCCTCACCGGCGTCGGTGCGCTGGTCGTGCTCTGCGCGCTGCTGGCCGGCGCGCCGGTCGCGCTGCTCGCCTTCGCCGGCAATCCCCTGCCCGACCATCTGCCCACTATCGCGGAGGTGGGCACCGCGTTGACCAGCCGGGACGACGGTCAACTCTTCCTGCGGGCGCTGGCGCTGGCGGGCTGGTTCGGCTGGGCCACGTTCGCCTTCTCGGTGCTGGTCGAGCTGGGCGCGCAGACGCTGCGCCGGCCGGCGCCGAAACTGCCCGGGATGAGCCGGCAGCAGAAGGCCGCCGCCGCGCTGGTCGGCTCGGTCGCGCTGATCCTCGCCGCCAGCCCGGCCGCCGCCAGCGCCGCGGCGGTCTACGCCGACCCGGGGTACGCCGCCCCGACCGTCGCCACCCTGGCCGCGCCGGCGTCGAACCCGTCGGCGGGCATGACCGGGGCGCCGCTCGGGCGGGTCGCGCCGGGTGGGGGTGACGGGGCCGCTCCGGTGTACCGGGTGGCGAAGGGGGACTATCTCGGTGAGGTGGCCGAGCGCTACCTGGACGAGTTCACCGACTACCGGCGGCTCGCCGAGCTGAACCGGCTCGACGACCCGGACCGGATCCGCCCCGGCCAGTTGCTGCGGCTGCCCGGGGAGGCCGCCGACCAGGGCATTCGTGCACACGCCACCGGGAAACTCGTCGGCCAGCCTGCCAGACCCGAACCGCCGGCTCCTCGGCCGGCACCCGAGCGAACCGCACCGGAGGCCGCACCACCCACCGGTACGGAGCCGGCGGGCCAGGCGCCCACGATGACCGTCGGCGCGGCGCGGGCCGGTGCCACCGACCGGGTGAACCGACCGCTGGCAGTCTCCGCCGTGCTGGCCGCCGCGAGCATCGTCGGCGCCCAGATCGGCGCGGTGCTCGGCCTGCGCCGCCGCCCGGCCCCCGCCGGTGCGGCTCCCCGGCTGGCCGCGTCCAGCCGCACACCCCGCCGCGGGGCGAGCGGCCGCCGCGGCAGCTCGACCGCGAGCAGCTCGGGTCGGAGCGGAAGCCTGGGTCGGAGCGGCAGCGGTGCCGCCTGGGCCGCCAGCCGCGCGGCGACGGCCATCGAGGCATCCGCGCCAACCGCTGGCACGGCGTCCGGCTGGCCCAGCGACGGCACGGCGTCCGTCGGCGCACCGGGACCCGGGAGCGACGGTGCCGGAGCTACCGGTGCGGCAGCGTGGGACGACGACGGACCTCAGGGCGGTCGACACCGGCGCGGCTGAGCCGGGACCGGCACCGGCAGGCGCGCGGGAACGGATGGTCCGGAGATCGGAACCGGTCAGGGGACGCGGGTCTGGAGCACGCCGTTGAGGATCCGCGTGGGCAGGATCTGCTGGTCGTTGCCGGAGGGCCCCTGCACGACCTCGCCGCCGTTGAGCCGGAACGCGCTGCCGTGCCACGGGCAGACCACGCAGGCGTGGCCGCCGATCTCCTGGACCTCGCCCTCGCCGAGCGGCCCGCTCTGGTGGGGGCAGCGCTCCAGCATGACGGTCACCTCGTCGCCGTGCCGGTAGAGGATCACCGAGACGTCGTCCACCTCGCGGGTCACCAGCGTGCGCTGCGGCAGGGCCGACATGTCGACCAGCGAGTGCCAACCGTCGCTCATCCGGCGCAGCTCGGAGATGCTCTGGTTGACCTGCGCCCCCTGCTTGTAGGCCAGGTGCCCGCCGATGTAGGCCCCGAGGCTCGCGGCGGACAGCCCGAGGAAGCCGAGAGCGCGGCCCATGTTGTGCCGGCCGGAGAGCCGCGCGGCCAGCGAGCCGGCGTAGAAGGTCAGGCCGATGCTGTTGGCGGCGGCGTGCACCAGCCCGACGCGCCGCTGGTCGGGGGCGAGGGCCGCCCAGTCGTTCAGGCCGACGATCGCCGCCGGCACGGCGCTGACGGTGCCCAGCCCGATCAGCGCGGTGGCCGCCCGGCGCTGCCCGGGCATCAGATCCAGCACCGCCGCGCTGATCCAGGAGCCCACCGGCACCTGCACCATCGCCGGGTGCAGGGGATGGCCCAGCGGCACCCCGTGCAGGAGGTCGCGTAGCCGCCGCGGACGCAGCGTGCCCAGCACCACCCGTTGCAGCCGGTCACCCACCCGGTCCAGCCGGGACGCCTGCTCGATCTTCGTCAGGATCTCTCGCACGAGTACCGACTTCCCGGCGAACGCCGTCGCAAACCGGTCGGCGGTGACGGACCTGTAGCAACACGTGCGGATGATCGGTGGGTGCGCACCGCCGTTCCGCCGGGCACGATGGGCCGATGGGTGTACGGGTGGAGCGCGCCGGGCCGGTGACGACGGTGATCCTGGACCGGCCGGCGGCCCGCAACGCCGTCGACGGGCCGACGGCGCGGGCACTGGCCGACGCGTTCCGGGCGTTCGACGCGGACGCGGACGCGGCGGTGGCCGTGCTCTGGGGAGCCGGTGGCACGTTCTGCGCCGGCGCCGACCTCAAGGCGATCGGCACCCCCAGCGGCAACCGGGTCGAGCCGGAGGGGGACGGCCCGATGGGTCCCACCCGGATGACGCTGGGCAAGCCGGTGATCGCGGCGATCTCCGGGTACGCGGTGGCCGGCGGGCTGGAGCTGGCGCTCTGGTGTGACCTGCGGGTCGCCGAGTCCGACGCGACGCTCGGGGTGTTCTGCCGCCGCTGGGGCGTGCCGCTGATCGACGGTGGCACCGTCCGGCTGCCCCGGCTGATCGGCGAGAGCCGGGCGCTGGACCTGATCCTCACCGGCCGGCCCGTGGCGGCGGACGAGGCGTACTCGATGGGGTTGGTCAACCGGCTGGTGCCGCCCGGTCAGGCACGGGCGGCGGCCGAGGAACTGGCGGCGGAGATCGCCCGGCATCCGCAGACCTGTCTGCGCAACGACCGGGCGGCGGTCCTGGCCGGCGCTGGTCGACCCAAGGAGGAGGCTCTGGCGACCGAGCTGGCGTACGGGATGGGCTCGCTGACCACCGACGCGGCCGCCGGGGCGGCCCGCTTCGCCGCCGGCGCCGGCCGGCACGGCGCGCCGGCGGGGTGACCGAGGCTCGACAGCGACGGCCGGGCGGCGCGGCCACTCCGCTTGAGTGGCCGCACCGCCCGGGAGGTCAGCCGCCCCGTCAGGGCGACCGGGTGGGTCAGTTGCGGTTGATGGTGAACGTCGAGGTGGTGTTCTGGATGTCCACCGCGTTGTTGCTCAGCCGCAGGTTGTTGAAGGTGACCGACCCGACGGCCGGACCCTGCCCGGCCTCCGGCATCGGGTTGGCCCAGATCGCGAAGCCGGACTTCGCGTCGTAGGCGTCACCGCTCTTCCGGGCGCCGCTGATGGAGATGTTGGTGAAGATCGTGTCGGTGATCGGGAACTGCGGCTGCCCGCCGACGTAGTTGGTCTGGAACATGATCCCGCTGTAGGTCGGGTCGACGATGTCCACGTCGCTGACCCGGATGCCCTGGAACACCTTCGAGGCGGAGAACACCCAGATCGCCGGGAAGGTCTGTGAACCCCAGAAGTGCCCACCGGCCCGCACGATCGAGATGTTCTCGAACCGGGTCGGCGGGTTGGCGCCGAAGCCGTTCATCGGGTAGCCGAAGTCGAGCGAGCTGATGGTGATGCCCGAGTAGACCAGCGTGTCCGCGATGTAGATGTTGCGGAACGTGTTGCCGTAGCCGCCGTACACGGCGACACCGGCGGCCCGCCAGGTCAGGGTCGAGGTCAGGTTCTCGTAGACGTTGTCCTTCATGTCGGCGCCGCCCGCGTCGATCGCCGAGAACAGCGCGAAGCTGTCGTCGCCGGTGGCCCGGGCGTCGTTGTTGCTGACCAGGTTGTTGGTGCTCCCGTTGGTCATGTTGATGCCGTCGGCGAACATGTTCCGGATCCGGGAGTTCTTGATCGTCATGTAGTCGGTGTTCGCGCCCCAGTAGAGGCACACCATGTGTTCGTTCCAGATGTTGTCGATCACGATGTTCGACACGTTGGAGAAGTCGAACACCTTGCCCGGCCCGTCGATCCGTGAGGTGTAGTTGCCGAAGTACGCGAAGTTCTTGAACGACGAGTTGGCCGCCGAGTTTTCGGCCCGGAAGCCGATGTCGGTGTTGTCCTGGCCGGACGGCGCGTTGAACCGGGTGTACCAGGGGCCGGCGCCGGTGACCTGGACCGCCTTGCCGTACACCTGGAACTTCGACGAGGTCGAGTAGTTGCCCGCCGGCAGGTAGACCCCGATCAGGTTGCCGGTGGTGTCCATCCGCACCCGGTCCAGGGCGTTCTGCACGTCCTGGTGGGTGAAGCCGGTCGGCGTGGTGTAGCGCGCCGGGTCCGGGTTGGCGATCGGCGACACCTGCTCGGTGTTGATGAAGTCGATCGCGTACGTGGTGGTGTTGGCCGGGTCCTTCTGGAGGCGGATCTTGCTGCCGGCCGGCACCGTCGAGTTGAGCATGACGTTGGCCTCGTCGTAGATGTGCCGCGGTCCGCCCGCGCTCGGCGAGTTGCCCGGGCTGGTCTCGTTGCCGTAGAGCCAGGCGTACCGGGACGTCAGGTCGATGGCCTTGTGGAACGTGCCGTTGACGTAGACGTTCAGCGTCGAGTTGATCCCGCCGCCACCCGGGGCGTCCGGGATGGAGAAGCGGGTGACCAGGGTGTTGGTGCTGGCCCGGGTGGTGAACTCGACGTAGCTACCAGTCGAGTTGAGCGTCACCGCCCGCCGGCCGGACGCCTCACCGGCCAGGTCGCCGACGGTCCGGTTCGGTCCGACGACGCTGGCGCCGCCGCCGACCACGCCGTCCTCGGCCTCGTACATGTCGTACGGCATGTTGGCGCCGCGCCCGACGAACAGCGGGCGGTCGCTGGTGTTGTTGGCCTGCTTGACCGGCAGTTCGTTGCCGTCGGCGGCGAGCACCACCCGGACGGTGTACTTGCCGTTCGCGGCGGTCCAGGTGCCCATCGTGACCGGGCCGACGGTGGCCCCGGCGTTGATCACACCGGAGTACGAGCCGGTCAGGGTGCGGACCACGGTGCCGGCGTCGTTGAGCACCGTGAGCGTGATGCCGTGCGCGCCGGAGGCGGAGGCCACCGTGCCGGCGTTGCGCACCGACACCGAGAAGGTGACCGTGTTGCCGGCCGACGGGTTGCCCGGTGACCAGCCGACCGCCGAGGCGACCAGGTCGGAGGTGGCGACCGCGCTGACCACCAGCGGGCTGGGGTTGGTGTAGCTGTTGTTGGTGTCGTCCTGCTCGACGACGGTGTTGTTCTCGTCGACCTTCGCGCTGAGCGGGTAGCTGCCCGCGTCGCGGGTCCCGATGGTGGCGGTGACGGTGGTCGAGGCGCCGGCCGCCAGGCCGCCGACCGACGCGGTGCCGACCCGGGTGGCACCAAGGTAGAAGTTGACGTTGGTGGCGCCGGAGGCCGCCGAGCCGGCGTTACGCACGGTCGCCGAGAGCGTGATCGTGCTCGTCTCGACGGGCGCGGACGGGCTGAACGACATGCCGGTGACGGTCAGGTCCGGGTTCGGCGCCGGGGTGCCGATGACCTGGAACTCGGCCACCTGACCGGCGGGGGCACCGGTGTTCGAGGCGATCGAGAGCCGTACGTCGGCGGCCGCACCGGAGACCGGGATGGTCACCGTGTTGCCGCTGCCCGGGCTGAAGTTGTAGTTCGCCGCGCCGACGAGCGTGGTGAACGTCGACGAGTTCTGGTCCCGGCCGAGCACGGTGATGTTCTGGGTACGCGCACCCCAGGCCGAGTCCGGGTTCAGCTTCACCACGATCTGGCTGAGGCTGGCGTTCGCCCCGAGCTGCACGGTCAGCGTGCTCGGGTTGCCGTTGCCCTCCCAGTAGGTGGCCACGTTGTTGTCGTTGGCGTTGGTGGCCACGAACGTGTGCACGTACCCGGAGGCGGTGATCGGCTTGCCGACCGCCAGGTTGGTGCCGACCGGCGGGTTGCCGGTGCCGGTCCGGGTCACGCTGTTGCTGTTCGCCGACTGGTTGCCGGCCGCGTCCTTGGCCCGGACGTAGTAGGAGACCGTGGCGCTGTCGGGCTGGCTGTCGGTGTACGTCAGGGTCGAGCTGTTGACGCTGCCGCGCAGCCCGCCGTTGGCGTAGATGTCGTAACCGGAAACCCCGACGTTGTCCGTGGAGGCGGACCAGGCGAGGCGGATCTGCCCGCTGGCGGGCTGGGTGTACGACAGGTTGCCCGGCACGCTGGGGGCCTGGGTGTCGGGGCTGCCGGCGGCGCCGTACACCTCGACCTCGGAGAGCTGGGCGGCCGGCCAGCCGGTGTTGCCGGTGACCTGCACCCGGACGTAGCGGGTGCTCGCCGCCGTGAAGGTGACGGTAGCGGTGTTGCCGGTGGCCGGGTTGAAGGTGTAGCCGGCGGACGCCTTCAGGGTGGTGAAGGTCGAGCCGTTGGTGGAGCCGAGCACCGACAGCGTCTGGGTGCGCGTCTGCCAGGCCGACGCCGGCGGCAGCTTCAGCACCACCCGGTCCACGCTGACCGTGGCACCGAGGTCCGCCTGGATCCACTGCGGGAACGCGTTGTTGGCGCTCTCCCAGTAGGTGTCGGCGTTGCCGTCGTTGGCGTTGCCCGCCACGTAGTTCTGGTTGTAGCTGCTGGCGGTCATGGTGGCGGACAGCCCGGCGAGCATGGCGACGCGGGCAGCGGCCGCCGACGGGTCCGCCACCGGTGCGGCGGCGGCGGGGGTCACGGCCGGGACGGAGGTCAGGAGCAGCCCGGCCAGCACGCCGGCGATCAGCCGCCGGTGGCCGGTGCGGGTGGTTCGGGCAGCGGGATCGGGTGCGCCGGTCGGCGGGGTGCCTCGTCTGGTGCGGAATCTGGACATGGTGTCGCTACACCTCTTTCGGGGGTGGTGTGGGGTGCGTTGCCCGGTGACGGGTGCAGGGGTACGCCCGTCGTGCCGCGACAGGTGGGGGACGGTGCGGTGGAGGGACGGGGGATCGGTCCGGCCCGGGGCTGCGCTGCTCCGGGCCGCCGGCCTAGTTGGAATAGACCTCGAACTCGCTGAGCTGACCGGCGGGCCAGCCGGTGTTGCCGGTGACGGTCAGCCGCAGGTACCGCTGGCTGGTCGCCGCGAAGGTCACGGTGACCGTGTTGCCGCTGGCCGGGTTGAAGGTGTAGCCGGCAGACGGCTTCAGGGTGGTGAAGGTCGAGCCGTTGGTGGAGCCGAGCACCGACAGCGTCTGGGTGCGCGTCTGCCAGGCCGACGCCGGCGGCAGCTTCAGGACGACCCGGGACACCGTCCGGTCGACGCCCAGGTCCACGGTCAGCGACTGCGGGAACGCGTTGTTGGCGCTCTCCCAGTAGGTGCCCGCGTTGCCGTCGACGGCGTTCGGCGCGGCGTACACCTCGGAGTGGCTGGTCTCGGTGACCGGCCGTCCGGCCGCCAGGTTGCCGGTGGGCGGCGGCGTGGTCGGTGGCGGCGTCGTCGGGGGCGGGGTGGTGGGCGTGCCGCCGTACACCTCGACCTCGGAGAGCTGGGCGGCCGGCCAGCCGGTGTTACCGGTGACGCTGACCCGGATGAAGCGGCGGTCGCCGGCGGGCAGGCCGATCGACACGGCGTTGCCCGCCCCGGGGTCGAAGACCCGGCCGGCGGACGCCGCGAGGGTGGCGTACGACGACCCGTCGGTGGAGCCGAGGACGGACAGGGTCTGGGTACGTCGTTCCCAGCCGGCGGGGAGTTTGAGCACCACCCGGTCGACCGGGCGGGCCGAGCCCAGGTCGACGGTCACGGTCTGCGGGAAGGCGTTGTTGGCGCTCTCCCAGTAGGTGGCCGCGTTGCCGTCCACCGCGTTGGTCGCCGTGTAGGTCTGGTTGGTGCTGGTCGCGGTCGCCGGCCGGTTCAGTGCCAGGTTCCCGCCGGTGGGCGGCGGCGTCGTCGGCGGCGGAGTGGTGGGTGGCGGAGTCGTCGGCGGCGGGGTGGTGGGTCCACCGCCCCACTGCGGGGCCGGCCACGGGCCGCAGTACGGGGTCGGGGTGTACCAGCCGGAGTTGCCGGCGCCCTGGGTGATCTGGAAGCCGCCGCCGACGCAGTTGTGCATCGGGTTGCTCTGCGCGATGTTGGTGGCCCGTACGTTGGTGAACGACACCTGGCTGGGGGCCTGCACCTGGAGCGCGTAGGTGCCGGCGCCGTCGATCCGCACGTTGCTCAGGTTGATGCCGCTGGTCTGGCCCTCGATCCAGTGCAGCGCCGCGTAGGAGCTGTCCAGGATGTCGGTGTCGGTGATGTTGATGGTGGCCTGCTGGAACGCCTCATTGAGTGCGGAGAACCAGATCGCCCCGACGCCGAAGTTCCAGTTGTAGTCCGAGTTGCCGTTACGGATCAGCGTGTTCCGGGCGATCGTCCAGGTGCCCCGGACCGCGGTCTCGCCCTGCACCCCCGGGTAGCGGTTGGCGACGTGGATGCCGCCGCCGTTGGTCAGCGAGTCGGCCGTCACGTTGTCGGTGATCTTGATGTCTCGACCGCCGTAGCTGACCAGGTGGTTCGCCAGCAGGGTCACCCCGATGGTGTTGCGCGTGAAGGAGTTGTTGACGTTCGGCACGTTCTGCGCCCACATCGCCAACGCGTCGTCGCCTGTGTTGCGGACGAACGTGTTGGTGACCGTCGAGTTGGTCACGCCGGTGTGGAAGTTCACCCCGTCCGCGGTCTGGTCCAGGATCCGGCTGTTGCGGATGGTGAAGTTGTCCATCGGGCCGTCCATCCACGCCCCGACCTTGGTGTTCTCCAGCCAGAGGTTGTCCACCACCGAGTTGGTCATCGCCCCGCCCAGGGCGTTGACCTGGTCCTCGTCCACGCGTTCCCGGATGTCGCCGATGATGGCGAAGTCCCGCAGGGTGACGTTGCGGCTCGGACCACCGGCCTCGTGCGGGCGGACCCCTCCCGTGTAGCCGCCGCCGGGGACGTACTTGCCGTAGATGCCGGCGGCCCGCTTACGGTCGGTGGGGTGCCGGCCGCCGAGCACCGAATACCACGGGCCGGCGCCGCGCAGGGTCACCCCGTCGACCACCACGTGGTCCCAGAGGGTGAAGGTGCCCGTCGGGATCCAGACCGCCCGACCCTGGGCCTTCCCGGCGTCGACCGCCGCCTGGAACTTCGCCGTCGAGTCGGTCGCGCCGCTCGGGTCGGCGCCGAAGTCCGTGACCACGTCCAGCACACCGGCGGGCTTGTCGATCGGCCCGCCGACCAGCTCGAAGTCGGCCAGGTCGATGGTGAAGCTGGGTGACTGGGCGGTCGAGGAGACCTGCAACCGCACCTTCGTACCGGCCGGGTAGGTGCTGCCGAACAACGCCCGCGTCTCGTCGTAGAAGTGGTGCGGGTTGGTGTCGCCCGGGTTGTTGTTGAACGGGTATCCGCCGTAGTACCAGCCGTACCGCGAGGTCACCGGGACCGACTTCACCAGGTTGCCGTTGGCCCGCAGGTCGATGGAGGCGTCCCGGCCGGTGCCGGCGGGGCTGTCCGGCAGGCTGTGCCGGAAGGTCACCGCGTTCGCGGGGGCGGTGAGGGTGAACTCGACGTACTCGCCGACGGCGTCGAGGGTGACCGCCTCCCGGCCGGACGCCTCGGACGGCAGCGTGCCGTAGCGCCGGTCCGGGCCGATCTTCGTGCCGTTGTGGGCGGCCTTCTCCGCCTCGTGCTCGATGAACGGGACGGTGGCCCCCCGACCGGGAATGTCGAAGGGGGACAGCCCGGCTGCCGAGGCCGGGGTTGCGGTGCCGGTGACCGCGAGGGCGGTCAGCGATGTCGCGACGAGCAGGGTGGCGGCGATGGCGGCCAACCCTGCCCGGGTCGGGTGTCGGAGGTGGTGCGGGGTGCCGGTGGTGTGGTTGGCCATGAGCTGCGCTCTCCCTTTCGTCAGGCAGGCCAGATCCCCCCGTGTCCGTGCGGCGTGGCGTGTTCCCCTCGTTCCCTCCTTCCTCCGACGGCCCTCACGGGGCCGGGGTGGGTGACGTGGTGCCGGCCGCCGGGACGGGCCGCCGGCACCACGGCGATCAGTTCAGGTCCGGGCCGTCCGCCGGTTCGTTGGTACGCAGCCAGACGGCGGTGTCCGGGGGCAACAGCCCGTCATCGAGCGGCCCGCTGGCCAGCAGCAACTCCCCCTCGGCGGGCAGCGGGACCGACGAGTCGGCGATGTTGACCAGGCAGCGGAAGCCACCGCCGCGGCTGTACGCGAGCACCCCGTCCGGTGCGGGCAGCCAGGTCATCTGGCCGTCGCCGAGCGCCGGTTCGGCCCGCCGGATCGCGATCGCCGCCCGGTACAGCTCCAGCATCGAGGCCGCGTCGCCGGTCTGCGTCCGCGCCGTCCGGTCCTTCCAGTCGGCCGGCTGGGGCAGCCAGGGCGCTACCGCGCCATCGGGGCTGAAGCCGAACGGTGGCTCGTCACCGGCCCAGGGCAGCGGCACACGGCAGCCGTCCCGACCGGGGTCGATCCGGCCGGAGCGTTCCCACATCGGGTCCTGGCGCATCGCGAACGGGATGTCCTCGACCTCGTAGAGGCCCAGCTCCTCGCCCTGGTAGACGTAGGTGGCACCGGGCAGCGACAGCGACAGCAGCGCGGCGGCCCGGGCCCGGCGGGTGCCCAGCTCCAGGTCGGTGGGGATCCCCTCACGCTTGGCGGCGAAGCTGAACGTGGTGTCCGCCCGGCCGTAGCGGGTGACGTGCCGGGTGACGTCGTGGTTGGAGAGCACCCAGGTGGCCGGCGCGCCGACCGGCGCGTGTGCGCTCAGCGTCCCGTCGATGCTCTCGCGCAGCGCCGAGGCGTCCCAGGCGCAGCCGAGAAAGTCGAAGTTGAACGCCGCGTGCAGCTCGTCGGGGCGCAGGTAGTTGGCGAACCGCTGCCGGTCGGGCAGCCACACCTCACCGATCAGGGCCCGCTCGCCGGGGTAGGAGTCGGCGACCCGCCGCCAGCCCCGGTAGATGTCGTGCACCCCGTCGAGGTCGTGGAACGGGTGCGGCTGGTCCGGTCGGACCTCGGGCAGCTCCCCGTCCTTGACCAGCAGCCCGGCCGAGTCGATCCGGATGCCGTCGACCCCCCGGTCGAACCAGAACCGCAGGATGTCCTCGAATTCCGCCCGTACCCGGGGGTGGTCCCAGTTGAAGTCCGGCTGTTGCGGGGCGAACAGGTGCAGGTACCAGTCGCCGGGGGTGCCGTCGGGGTTGGTGGTGCGGGTCCAGGTCTCGCCGCCGAACTCGCCAACCCAGTCGGTGGGCCGCTGGTCACCGTTCGGGCCTCGGCCGGGGCGGAACCAGAACAGGTCCCGCTCGGGTGCGCCGGGCCCGCCGGCGAGTGCCGCCTGGAACCAGGGGTGCGCGTCGGAGCAGTGGTTCGGCACCACGTCGACGATGGTCCGGATGCCGAGCGCGTGTGCCTCCGCGATGAGCGCCTCCGCCTCGGCGAGGGTGCCGAAGACCGGGTCGATGTCGCGGTAGTCGGACACGTCGTAGCCGGCGTCGGCCATCGGTGAGGGATACCAGGGGCTGAACCAGATCGCGTCGACGCCGAGCGCGGACAGGTGGTCCAGCCGGGACCGGATGCCGGCGATGTCGCCGATGCCGTCGCCATTGCCGTCGGCGAAGCTACGTGGGTACACCTGGTAGATCACCGCTCCACGCCACCACGGACTGCTGTCTGCTGTGGACACGAGCACCTGCTTTCTGCGTCAGTACGTCGGCGGGTTCGCCGGACCTAGATATGTGCGGGGCCAACATCCTCGGCCTATCCCTTGAGGCTGCCGCTGGTCAGGCCGGACATGATGTTCCGTTGGAAGATCAGGAAGATGATGACGGTGGGGATCGCGGCGATGACCGACGCGGCGATCACCACGTTCATCGGCGTCCCACCGGAGAAGGCGTAGATGCCGACGCTGACCGTCCGGGTCTCGGGCGACGGCATGACCAGCTTCGGCCAGAGGAAGTCCTTCCAGACCGCCGTCACGGCGAAGATCGAGACGACGCCGAGGATGGGGCGCGACAGCGGCAGGATGATCGACCACAGCGTGCGCAGCGATGTCGCCCCGTCCATCAGGGCGGCCGCCATCAGCTCCTCGGGAATCGAGTCGAAGAACCGTTTCAACAGGAAGATGTTGAACGCGTTCGCGACCAGCGGCAGCCAGATCGCGAACGGCGAGTCGAGCAGGTTGATGTGCAGGATCGGCAGGTCGATGACGGTCACGTACTGCGGGACGATGAGGACCATCGCCGGGATCATCAGCGTTCCCAGCATCAGGGCGAGGATCACGTTGCCGAACATCGGTCGTAGCTTCGACAGGGAGTACGCCGCGGCGGTGTCGAAGACCAACTGGAAGAGCACGGCGCCGGCCGCGTAGTAGAAGGTGTTGAACAGCAGCTTGGCGAGGTCGAGGTTGTTCCACGCGTCGACGTAGTTCTGCGGCTGCGGATCCTTCGGGAACAGCGACGGCGGGGTCTGCGCGATCTCCTGGCCGGACTTGAGCGCGCCGGTGACCATCCAGTAGAGCGGCCCGAGGAAGACGAGCGTGAAGCCCACGACGACGACGGCCAGCAGCGTCCAGTAGATGACCTTGCCGCGCCCGCGGCTGAGCTGCGCGTGAGAGATGAGGGTCCGGGTTCCGGAGTCCTGTGCCATTTCCCGTCCCGTCCTAGTCCTGTTTCGCGCTCAGCCGCAGGTAGGCGGCGGAGAAGCCGGCCAGCACCACGAGCATGATCACGCCGAGCGCCGCGGCGCCGTTGAGGTCGTTCTGGAAGAAGCCATGCTGGTAGATGAGGTACGCCACCGAGGTCGCGGAGTCTTCCGTGCCCGCGCCGTTGGCGAGGATCAGTGGCTCGATGAAGAGCTGCATCGTGGCCACGATCTGCAGCATCGCCAGGAGCGCGAGGATCAGCCGGGTCTGCGGGATCGTCACGTTGACGATCCGCCGCCAGATCCCGGCGCCGTCCAGCTCGGCCGCCTCGTAGAGCTCGCCGGGGATGTTCTGCAGCGCCGCCAGGTAGATCAGCACCGCGCCGCCCATGTTCATCCAGGTCGACGCGACCACCATCGCCGGCATCGTCATCTCGGGCGACTGCATCCACTGCGAGGTGGGCAGGTGCAGCGCCTTGAGGATCGCGTTGAAGAGCCCGGCCTCGCTCGGGTCGTACGCGTAGAACTTGAAGAGGAACAGCGCCGAGGCCGGCGGCAGCATCACCGGCAGGTAGACCAGGATCCGCAGGTACCCCTTGGCGTGGCGGAACTCGTTGAGCAGGATCGCCACGAAGAACGGCACCACGTACCCGAGGGCCAGCGCCAGGACTGTGAAGTAGAACGTGTTCTGCCAGGCCGTCCAGAAGCTGGGGTCGGCGATGATGCGGGAGTAGTTGTCCCAGCCCACCCAGGTGGTCTCGCCGCGCCGGGTCCGCTGGAAGCTCATGATGATGCCGCGGACCATCGGGTACCAGGAGAAGACGACGAAGCAGAGCACCGCCCCGATCAAGAACGCGTGACCGCTGAGGTTGTCCCGTACCTTGCGGCCGAGACTCGTGCGCTGCGGCCTCGCCGAGTACGGCGACGGCGGGCGGCCCGGTTTCCTGGGGGTCTCCGGGACGGTGGTGATCGCCAAGGCAACTCCTGGGTGAGTCGGTCACGTCGAGATGTGATGCGATTGGCGTGGGGGTCGGGTCGGCGTCCCGACCCCCACACGATCGGTCAGCTCTCGGCGGCGAGGAGCTGGTTGACCTTCTCCTCGGCGGTCTTGAGCAGTGCGTCGATGTTCGAGTTCGGGTTGGTCAGCACACCCGACATCGCGGCGTCGAGCACCGCGTAGACGGCCTGGGCGTTGCGCGGCTCACCCTTGATCGGAACCGGGGTCGCCTCGAAGAGCGCGAAGTTCGCCGTGTCGACGTTCGCGTTCGCCTTACGCAGCTCCAGCTCCTGCTTCTGCGCGTCACTGCCGTTGGCGAAGAGCAGCGGCTGGGGCAGACCCACCGGGTAGTTCTGCGGCTTGGCCCGGGCGTAGTCGAACTGGCCCTTGCCCGGGGTGAGCTTCTGGTACGCGATCCACTTCAGACCGGCCTTGACCTGCTCGGGACTGAGGTCCTTCTTGAAGAAGTAGCCCTCGCCGCCACCGAGCGTCCCCTTCGCCGCGCCGTCCTGGCCGGGCAGCGGAGCCATCGCCCAGTCCTGGAACTTGCCCTGGAACTGGCTGACGATCGCCTGGGTGGCGTCCGGCGCGCCGATGAACATGCCGACCTTGCCCGCGCCGGCGTTCGTCAGCAGGTCGCCCCACTGGAGCAGCTGACGGGCACCCATGCTGTTGTCGCCGTACCGCATGTCCTTGAGGTTCTGCAGGACCTGCTTGCCCATGGCGTTGTTGAAGTCGGCCTTCTTGCCGTCCTCGGTCAGCACCTGGCCGCCCTGCGAGTAGAGCAGGGAGGTGAAGTGCCAGCCGCCGGTGTTGCCCGCGCTGTACTCCGAGTAGCCGGCGATGCCGTTGCCGAGGGCGGAGATCTTCTTGGCGGCGGCCCGGACCTCGGCCCAGGTCTTCGGCGGGTTGTTCACGTCCAGCCCGGCCTGCTGGAACAGGGCCTTGTTGTAGAGCAGGCCCATCGAGTAGTTATCCACCGGAACGGCGTAGAGCTTGCCGCCGTCGGTGAAGACCTCCTTGAGCGCCGGGTCGACGCTCTCCCAGGTCGCGATCGTGTCCTTGTTGACGTACTGGGAGATGTCCATCGCCTGACCGGAGTCGAGCACCTGCTGGAGATCGGTCATGTACCCGTAGAACACGTCGGTCACGGTGCCGCCGGCGAGGCGGGCGGTGAAGTCCGGCGGGTTGTTGCACTGCTCGCCGACGCTCACGCTCTTGATGATGATGTCGGGGTTCTGCCGCTGGAACTCGGCGACATCGTCGTTCCAGTTCTTCAGCAGCTCTTTCTGAGCGCCCACCGGCTGGCAGTCGACGGTGATGGTGACCTTGCCGCCAGCGTTCGAGCCCTTGTCGTCGCTCTTCGTGGAGCATGCCGTGAGGCTGAGCCCCAGGCCGGCCACGAGCGCAACCGCCGCAGCCTTTCGGTATTGCGGTACGGACATCTGTCCATCCCTTCGGGAACGGGTGTCTCCAATGACCTTCGCTGATCTGCGGTGATACGACCTGACGCCCAGTAGCTGCGTCGGAGCCAGGTGTGAGTGGAGTCACTGTAGCGAGGCCGACTCATTTCGGCAAGGTATCGATTCTGTTGTGAAAGGACACGACTTACTAACGACAGATATTGGCAAGATCTTGAAAGCAGACCGAGATGTCGGCTTTTCGTCCTTTATGGCCACGGCCGGATCGCGCCGGCCCTGCTCACCCTCAGCAACGACGAAAAAGGCCGCCGACCGCGGGAAGCGGTCGGCGGCCGGAGCGCCGTTTCGGCGGCCAGGGGGTGACCCGTGGCCGGGTGGACCAGTCAGTCGTCGGGCGGGGCCGTCAGCGGCCGGGGGCCGGTGCGGTGGAACCGCGTACCACCAGCTCGGGCTCGAACAGCAACTCGTCCTGCAGCACGCCGGCACCCTCGATCTGGGTCACCAGCAGGTCGACCGCAGCCTGCCCCATCGTCTCGATGGGCTGCCGAACGGTGGTCAACGGCGGGTCCGTGCAGGTCATGAACGCCGAGTCGTCGAAGCCCACCACCGACACGTCGGTCGGCACCACACGACCCAGCCGGCGCGCGGCCCGGATCGTGCCCAGGGCCAGCACGTCGCTGGCGCAGATGATCCCGGTGACGCCACGCTCGACGAGCTTCGTGGCGGCGACCCGCGCCCCCTCCATGGAGAAGCTGGAACGCTCGACGCAGTCCGTGTCGTCGGCCCAGCCCGCCGCCCGGACCATCGCGTCCAGCTTGCGCCGGGACGGCACGTGCCCCTCCGGGCCGAGCACCATCCCGATCCGTTCGTGCCCCAGCGAGCGCAGGTGCCCGTACGCCTGCTCCACCGCCACCGCGTCGTCCGTGGACACCCGGGGGAAGCCCAACTCGTCCACGCCCGCGTTGACCAGCACCACCGGCAGGCCACGGTCGGTCAGCCGGCGGTAGTGGTCGTGCTTGGCGTCGGCGAGCGCGTACGAGCCACCGGCGAAGATCACCCCGGAGACCTGGTGGTCGAGGAGCATCTCCACGTAGTCCATCTCGGAGACGCCGCCGATGGTGCGGGCGCACAGCGCCGGGGTGTAGCCCCGTTGGGCGAGGGAGCCGGTGACCACCTCGGCGAGCGCCGGGAAGATCGGGTTCTGCAGCTCGGGCAGCACCAGCCCGACCAGCCGGGCACGCTCGCCACGCAGCTTGGTCGGCCGTTCGTAGCCGAGCACGTCCAGCGCCGTCAGCACGGCCGTCCGGGTCGCCTCGGAGACCCCGTCCCGACCGTTGAGCACCCGGCTGACGGTGGCCTCGCTGACGCCCGCCTTCTTGGCAACTTCAGTTAACCGCTTGGTCACGGTCGCAATCGTACGTCACCAGAATGAAAGAAATGAACAGCCAACTGCCGAGCAATTGCCGCATCCTTGCCGCGCCTTGCCCGTCGCTTCCCTCTTGACAGTGTCAGGACAGGTCGCGCAGTGCGTCCTCGATGGCGCGGTGGAACGTCGGGTAGGCGTAGATCATGTGCCGGAGCTGGCTCAGTGGCACCGCCGCGTGCACCGCCACCACCAGCGCCGAGAGGACCTCGCCGCCCGCCGGACCAACCGACGTCGCGCCGACCAGCACGCCCTGGTCGGCGTCCGCGATCAGCTTGATGAACCCCTCGTCGCCGACCCGGTGGATCCAGCCCCGCGTCGAGCTGCCGAGCTTGGTGAAGCCGACCTGCACGTTGATGCCGCGCTCCCGGGTCTGCCGCTCGGTCAGCCCGACCGCGCCGACCTCGGGGTCGGTGAACGTCACCCGGGGCAGCGCCCGGTAGTCGGCGCGCGGCACGCTGCCGGCCGACCCGCTCGACCCGCTGGCACCGAGCGAGCTGGCCGCGCCCATCGCGCCCCCGACCACGCTGGCGGTCCCGCTGGCGTCCGGCCCCGCCTTCGCCTGCCGGGCGTTGGCGAGGACGTCGGCGATCACGATGCCGGCCTGGTACATGGCGATGTGGGTGAAGGCGCCTTCGCCGGTCACGTCACCGACCGCCCAGATGCCGTCGGAGACCCGCAACCGGTCGTCCACCGGCAGGTAGCGCTGGTTGGCGTTCACGCCGACCGTGTCCAGCCCCAGCTCGTCCAGGTGTGCCCGCCGTCCGGTCACGACCAGCAGCCGGTCGGCGGTGAACTCCGCTCCGCCGGCGCCGCGCAGCGTGAACCGGTCCCCGTCGTGCTCGACCCGCTCCGCGCGTACCCCGGTGTGGATTTCCACGCCGTCGGCGCGCAGCGCCGCGGCGGCGACCTCGGACGCCTCCGGCTCCTCGAGGGCCAGCACCCGGTCCAGCGCCTCCACGACGGTGACCCGGACCCCGAAGCGGGCGAAGACCTGGGCCAGCTCCAGCCCGATCGCGCCGCCGCCGAGCACGAGCAGCGACTCCGGCAACTGCTCGACCTCGATCGCCTGGTGGTTGGTCCAGTACGGAGTGTCGGCCAGGCCGTCGATCGGCGGCACCGAGGGCCGGGTGCCGGTGCCCAGGACGATCCCGTGCCGGGCCTGGAACACCTGGTCGCCGACCCGGACCCGACCCGGGCCGTCGAGCCGACCGCTGCCCCGGACGAACCGGCCGCCCCGATCGGTGAACCGCCGCACCGCGACCGTGTCGTCCCAGGTGTCGGTGGCCTCCTCGCGGATACGCTTCGCCACCGGCGCCCAGTCCGGCTGGACCTGCGCCGTCCCGGCCAGCCCGTCGACCCGGCGCGCCTCGGCGAGGGCGTTGGCCGCCCTGATCATCATCTTGCTCGGGATGCAGCCCCAGTACGGGCACTCCCCGCCGACCAGGTCCCGCTCGATGCCGACGACGCTCAGACCGGCCTCGGCGAGCCGCCCGGCCACCTCCTCGCCGCCGACGCCAAGCCCGATCACGACCACATCCACCAGCTCCGGCTCCGCCACCTGGACAGCATCCCCCAGCGATCCCGCCCCGACCATCGGGGTCCGGGGAAAAGTCGGCGCGCTCACTGCCCGGGCCGCCTACGGTGGCGCCATGCACGAACGCTTCGCTCCGGTCCGGGCCTGCTTCCACGATCTGCTCGCGACCGGCCGGGAGTCCGGCGCCAGCCTGACCGTCTGGTACGACGGCCACCCGGTGCTCGACCTGACCGGCGGCTCCCGCACCGGCGCGGCGGGCGGCTCGGCGGGCGGCGACCCGTGGCGGCCGGACACGCTGGTCAACGTCTACTCCGTCGGCAAACCGGTGGCCGCGCTCTGCCTGCTGATGCTGGTCGACCGGGGGCGGGTCGACCTCGACGCGCCGGTCGACCGGTACTGGCCGGAGTTCCAGACCCCGGCCACGGTGCGCCAGGTGCTGTCGCACACCGCCGGGCTGCCGGCCTTCCCGGTGCCCCGGCCGGCCACCGCGATCGCCGAGTGGGCGCTGCTCGCCGGGGATCTGGCCGCCGCCGAGCCCGAATGGGCGCCCGGTTCGGTGGCCGGGGAGCACGCCTGGACGTACGGGCACCTGGTGGGCGAGCTGGTCCGCCGGGTCGACGGTCGGCCGGTGGGCCGTTTCCTGGCCGACGAGATCGCCGGTCCCTGGCGGCTGGACCTCGGCTTCGCGCTGTCCGAGGCGGACCAGCGGCGCTGCGCGGACCTGCGGTACGGCGACCCGCAGTGGCCGGTTCGGGCGCTCGGGGAGCCGGGATCACTGCGGGCGCGGGCCATGGGCAACCCGGCCGGCGGTCAGGATCTCGCCGTGCTGAACACTCCGCTCTGGCGGGGCGCCGAGATGCCGGCGGTCAACCTGCACGCCACCGCGTCCGGCCTGGCCCGGCTCTACGCCGGCCTGCTGGCCGGCGGCGTCCTGGACGACGTCCGGCTGTTCGGCCAGGACCTGGTGACCGAGGCGACCCGGGTCCAGTACGACGGGCCGGACCTGGTGCTGGACCGCCAGGTCGCATGGACGCTGGGCATGCAGTGGGAGCCGGACGGCAGCTGGGGCATGGGCGGCCTCGGCGGCAGCAGCGCGTGGGCCGACCCGGAGCGCGGCTACACCTTCGCGTACGCCACCGCCCGACTGGCCGAGCACGACCGGGTGGACGAGCTGGTCGAGGCGCTGCACTCGGTGCTCTGAGCTGCCGCCCCATTCCGGGTGAGGAGCACGATCGCGGTGCTCGCGGTCACCGGGCCGACGGGTGGACCGTCGGCCCGGGAATCGTGACCGGTGTACCGGTCGAGGTCAGCAGTGCGCGGGCGGCCACCGCCATCCGGCGTCGCTGCGGCACCAGGGCCCGCCGGGTGAAGACGTCGTAGTCCTGCGCGGCCACCTCGTCGAGGATGCCGCCGTAGAGCGCGTACGCGGTGCGCATGCATGCCTGCGAGGCGGGCGCGAGCATGGTGATGCCCGGCGCGGCGGCGGCGTAGTGGGCCTGGGCCCGGGTGACCTCGTACTCGATCAGCTCCCGGGTCCGGGGGGTGCCGCGCCCCCGGACCCTGGCCCGGGTCAACTCGTCGCGGGTGACGCCGAACTTCGCGAGGTCCTCGTCCGGCAGGTAGGTGCGGCCCCGGTCGAGGTCCTCGGCGACGTCCCGGATGAAGTTGGTGAGCTGGAAGGCGAAGCCGAGCTGCCGGGCGGGCTCCCGGGCGGCCGCCGGGTCGGAGCTGCCCAGGATCGGCAGCATCATGGTGCCGATGACCGCCGCCGAGCCCTCCATGTAGTCGAGCAGATGGTCGTAGGTCGGGTACGCGGTGACGGTCAGGTCCATCGCCATGCTCGTCAGAAACGACGCAAAGTCGTCCCGGTCGAGATCGAAGACGGCGATCGTGTGCAGCACGGCCGGCAGGAGCGGATCGTCGACCGGCGCGCCGTGCAGACCGGCCACGAACCGGTTGGCCCAGTCGTCGAGCCGGGCGGCCCGCTCAGCCGGCGGCAGGTCCTCGGTGCGGTCGACGATCTCGTCGGCGTAGCGGGTGAACCCGTAGAGGGCGTGCACGTGTCGCCGTTTCCACGCGGGGAGCAGCCTGGTGGCGAGATAGTAGGTGCGGCCGTGCCGTCTGTGCAGTTCGCGGCACCGGTCATAGGCGGCGATGAGATTCGTGTCCACCGGGCCTCCTCCCTTATCGACGCACCAATCGACGCAACTCGTAACCCTAGGGTACGCTCGGCCGCATGGCCAACGACGCAGTTGCGGGTAACGCGATCCGCCTGGCGCCGGACCGGCCGGGCGACGGGGACGATCCGGTCCGCGCCGTGCTGGCCGCGTACACCAAGGACCTGATCACCGCGGTCGACGACACACTGGCCACCTTCCTCACGGCCGAGGTCGACACGCTGGGCGAGATCGACCCGGCGATGGGTGGCTTCGCGGCGGCCGCGCGGGACGCCGTCCTGGCCGGCGGCAAGCGGATCCGGCCCACCTTCGCCTACTGGGGCTGGCGTGGAGCGGTCGGCGGCACCGAGCCGCTGCCACCGGTGCTGCCCGCGCTGGCCGCGCTGGAGCTGCTGCACACCTTCGCGCTCGTCCACGACGACGTGATGGACGCCTCCGCCACCCGCCGCGGCCGGCCCACCGCGCACGTGGCACTCGCCGCCCAGCACATCGCCGCCGGCCACCGGGGCGACCCGGACCGGTTCGGCGAGGCCGTCGCCATCCTCATCGGCGATCTCTGCATGGTCTGGGCCGACCGGCTGCTGGCACACGCTGCCGTGCCGCCGGCCCGGCTGTTCGAGGTCCGCCGCTGCTACGACCAGATGCGGGTGGAGACGGTCGCCGGGCAGTACCTCGACGTGCTCGGCGAGCACGACGCCGTCAACTGGTCGGTCGACCGGGCGCTGCGGGTGGCCCGCTACAAGACGGCCAGCTACACCGTCCAGCGGCCACTGCTCTTCGGCGCATGCCTGGCGGGGATGGCCGCCGACGATCCGCTGGTCGCCGCGTACACCCGCTACGGTGTGGCCGTCGGTGAGGCGTTCCAGCTCCGCGACGACCTGCTCGGCGTCTACGGCGACCCGGCCGCCACCGGAAAGCCGGCCGGTGACGACCTGCGCACCGGAAAGCCGACCGCACTGCTCATGCTGGCCCGGGAGCTGGGCACGCCGGCCCAGCTCGACGCGCTGGAAAGGGCGAGCGGAGGGCCCGTCGACCGGCTCGCCGAGCTGGTCGCCGAGACCGGCGCGGTGGCCCGGGTGGAGCGGATGATCGCCGAACGGGTGGGCGACGCGCTGGCCGCGCTCGACGCCGCACCCGTGGACCGGACGGCACGGACCGCACTGACCGGGCTGGCCGTCGCCGCCACCAACCGGCGGGCCTGATGGGCAACTTTCTCAAGGAGGTGGGCACGTGCGGACGGTGACGGGACGGACCGACCGGGTGGTGGTCGTCGGCGCCGGGCTGGGTGGGCTGGCCTGCGCGCTGCACCTGGCCGGCAGCGGTCGGCAGGTGACCGTGCTGGAACGGGAACCGGTGCCCGGCGGGCGGGCCGGCAGGCTCGCCGTGGACGGGTACGAGTTCGACACCGGCCCGACCGTGCTCACCATGCCCGACCTGATCGCCGAGGCGCTCGGCGCGGTCGGCGAGGAGCTGCGGGACTGGCTCGACCTGACCCCACTCGACCCGGCCTACCGGGCGTACTACCCGGACGGCTCGACCCTCGACGTGCTCACCGACACCACGCGGATGGCCGCCGAGATCTCCCGGGTCTGCGGGCCGCGTGAGGCCGACGGCTACCTGCGCTTCGTCGACTACGCGCGGGAGTTGTGGCGGCTGGAGCGGGCCGACTTCATCGAACGCAATCTCGACGCGCCGACCGACCTGATCACCGGCAACCTACTCAAGCTGCTCACCGGCGGGGCCTTCCGCCGCCTCCAGACGAAGATCAACCAGTTCTTCCGGGATCCGCGCACCCAGCGGATCTTCTCCTTCCAGGCGATGTACGCCGGGCTCGCCCCGCACGACGCTCTGGCCATCTACGCGGTCATCGCGTACCTCGACTCGGTCGCCGGGGTCTACTTCCCACGCGGCGGCATCCACGCGGTCTCCCGGGCGATGGCCGGCGCCGCCGAGAAGCACGGCGTGCAGATCCGGTACGACGCCACCGTGACCCGGGTGGAGACCGCGAACGGGCGGGCCACCGGCGTGCTCACCGCCGACGGCGAGCTGGTGCCGGCGGACGTGGTGGTGCTCAACCCCGACCTGCCGGTCGCCTACCGGGATCTGCTCCCGGCCCCCCACCAGCGCCGGCTCACCTACTCGCCCTCCTGCGTCGTCCTGCACGTCGGCTCCCGCCAGGGCTATGCGAAGATCGCCCACCACAACATCCACTTCGGACGCGCGTGGAAGGGCACCTTCGATGAGGTCATCCGGCGGGGCGAGCTGATGACCGACCCGTCGCTGCTGGTCACCAACCCGAGCCGGACCGACCCGTCGGTGGCACCACCGGACCGGCACACCTACTACGTCCTCGCGCCGGTGCCCAACCTCGACCGGGCCCCGTTCGAGTGGCGAGGTGACCTGACCCGCCGCTACGGCGACCAGCTCATCGGCACCCTGGAGGAGCGCGGCTACGTCGGCTTCGGCGACGGGGTGGAGGTGCTGCGGGCCATCACCCCCGCCGAGTGGGCGGAGCAGGGAATGGCTGCCGGCACTCCGTTCGCCGCCGCGCACACCCTCTTCCAGACCGGCCCGTTCCGCCCGTCGAACCTGCACCGTGACCTGTCGAACGTGGTCTTCGTCGGCTCCGGCACCCAGCCCGGCGTCGGCGTACCGATGGTGCTGATCTCCGGCAAGCTCGCCGCCGGCCGGATCACCGGGGAGAGGCGATGAGCAACCGCGAGAAACACCTCGTCGAGCTCGTCGACGACGCCGGCCGACCCCGTGGCGAGGTCACCGTCGCGGCCGCCCACCAGCCGCCGGGTCAACTGCACCGGGCCTTCTCGGTGCTGCTGATGGACCCGGACGGTCAGGTGCTCCTGCAGCGGCGGGCCGCGGTCAAGACCCGGTTCCCGCTGCGCTGGGCCAACTCGTGCTGCGGCCACCCCCAGCCCGGTGAACCGCTCGCCGAGGCGGCCAACCGGCGGCTCCGCGAGGAGCTGGGCGCCGGCCCGGTCGAGCTGACCGAGGTGGGTGTCTACGTCTACTACGCCGAGGACCCGGCCACCGGGCGGGTCGAGTTCGAGTACGACCACGTGCTGAAGGGCGAGTTCCTTCCGGGCGCCCCGCTGCTGCCCGACCCGGACGAGGTGGCCGAGCTGCGCTGGGCCGAGCCCGCTGCCCTGGAGGCGGACCTCGACCTGGACCCCCGCTCGTACGCACCCTGGCTGGGCGGGGTGGTGAACCGGCTGCTGCGCCCCTCGGGGTCGGCGTCCGGCGTACCCGGCTCGGCTGTGACCCCGTCCGGATCGTCGGCGGAGAACGCGGCGGAGCGGTCGGGTGGCCGATGAGGCGCTGAGCGCGGGCGCCGTCGCGCGCCGGCTGGGGGTCGCGGTCACCACGCTGCGCACCTGGCACCAGCGCTACGGGCTCGGGCCCAGCGAACACATCCCGGGCCACCACCGCCGGTACACGCCGGCGGACCTGGCGCGCCTGGAGATCATGCAACGGCTCACCGCCGAGGGGGTGAGCCCCGCCGAGGCGGCTAGCTGGGCCCGCCAGACACCGGATCCGATGCCCGCCGACGCCGTCCGGAGCCGGATCCGCACGCCCGGCCGGGACGGCGGCGGAAGCATCCCGGTGGGGCGCGCCGGCCCCGCCGCCCGCGGGCTGGCTCGGGCCGCCATGCGACTGGACGCGGCGGCGATCAGCGAGACGATCGCGCACACGCTGGCCGCCAGCGGAGTGATCGCCACCTGGGACGGCCTCCTGCGCCCGGTGCTCGCCGGCATCGGCGAACGGCACGCCGCCACGGGCGCCCTGATCGAGGTCGAGCACCTGGTCAGCCGCTGCGTCTCGGAGGCGCTCGCGGCGGCCGGCCGGGCCACCCCGCCGACCGGACCGGCCCGGATCCTGCTCTCCTGCGCCGACGAGGAGCAGCACAGCCTGCCGCTGGAGGCGATGGCCGCCGCGCTCGCCGAGACCGGTGTCAGCTACCGGATGCTGGGCGCCCGGGTGCCGGTGGCCGCCCTCGTCGAGGCGGTCACGCGTACCGGCCCGGCCGCCGTGGTGCTCTGGTCGCACACCCGGGCCACCGCCGACCCGGCCCAGCTCAGCGCCCTGCTCGCCGCGCCCCGCCGCCCGTTGCTGGTGCTCGCCGCCGGCCCCGGCTGGCGGGCGGACACCCTGCCCTCCGGGGTGGTCCGGCCGGTCGACCTGGCCGAGGCGGTCTCGCTCGCCGTCGCGGTCCGCGACTCGCTGGACCAGTCGAGGGGGGACTGACCGGGCTGTCCGCCGTCGGCGGCGTCCACTAGCGTCTGGGCGTCCGCCTACCCCGACCCCCCGGGAGCGAGCAGATGCAAGCCCGCGCCGTCCTGGCGTCCGTCCTCGCCGTGGTGCTGGTCCTGTCCGGCTGCGCCCAGCCCGGCGGCACCATCGCACCCGCCGGCCCGCCGCAGCCGGCGGAGTCGACCGCTCCGCCCACCCCGAAACCCGCCACGTCGCCGCGCCCCACCCGCACCAAGCCACCGCTGCGCCCGCTGCCGGCGAAGCTCCCCGGTGGCCTGCGACGCACCACCGGCGTGGGCCCGGTCGCGTTGACCTTCGACGACGGCCCCAGCCCTGCCTGGACGCCCAAGGTGCTCGACCAACTTCGCGCCGCCCGGGTGACCGCCACCTTCTGCCTCGTCGGCCGGGAGGTGCAGCGACACCCGGAACTGGTGCGGCGGATCGTCCGGGAGGGGCACCAGCTCTGCAACCACAGTTGGCGGCACGACCTCGACCTGGCCCGACGGCCGATCGCCGAGATCCGAGCCGACCTGGCCCGGACCAACAAGGCCATCCAGGCGGCGGCTCCGGGCGCGCCGGTGCCCTTCTACCGGCAACCCGGCGGCCGGTGGACGGCAGAGGTGCTGGGGGTGGCGAAGGAACTCGGCATGCGTCCGCTGCACTGGAACGTCGACCCGCAGGACTGGGACAAGCCCACCGCCGCCACGATCGCCAAGCGGATCCACTCCGCCGCCCGTCCCGGCGCCGTCGTGCTGCTGCACGACGGCGGCGGCAACCGGGCCGCGACGCTCGCCGCCTGCCCGCACGTGATCGCCGACCTGAAGCACCGCTTCGGCATCACCCGACTCAAGTAGACCGGCTCTGACCTGCGGTTTTGCGCCGAGCTGGGGCTCCCGCCATACCGGTTTTGTCGACCGACCAGGGATCACGTATGCTTTCCAAGCCTCCGGCGGGGCCGGATGGGAGCAAGTCCGCTTGAAGTTGCGAATGTGCAATGATGGCGGGGCCGCCCTCATCGTCTAGCGGCCCAGGACGCCGCCCTTTCAAGGCGGTAGCACGGGTTCGAATCCCGTTGGGGGCACGACCGGCGCAAGCCGGAGCAACACAAGCTAGGTCCTGTGGAGCAGTTGGAGTGCTCGCCGCCCTGTCAAGGCGGAGGTCGCGGGTTCAAGTCCCGTCAGGACCGCAGCGCCGACGCCGCGCCCAGCGCGGCGTTCTGCGTATCGGAGCGTGTCACCCTGCCAGCGGTTCATCCGTTTGGCGGGTAGCATGAGCCGAGCGATACGGCCAGGTAGCTCAGTTGGTACGAGCGTCCGACTGAAAATCGGAAGGTCGGCGGTTCGACCCCGCCCCTGGCCACATAGCCTTTCGCCGGGCTACAGAGATCCCCACCAGCGGAAACGCAGGTGGGGATCTTGCTGTTGGCCCCGTGCGCCTCGGTCGGCCCCAGTTAGCGGCGGAGCAGCGCGAACGATCCCGCCGCCGTCACCAGCAACAGCAGGGACACCGCGAACAGGGCGCGTCCCACCGGAAAGGGCATGGGGATGAGGAAGGGCGCCTGTTGGACCACCAGGCCGGCACCGATCATGGCCTGGGCGCTGCCCATGCGCAGGGGCTGAGACCGCTGGCTCGGTGTCAGGCGTGCAAGCCGAACCCAGGCTGCGGGAAACCGTCGTGACACGGCCACCCGCACGCCCAGTACAACCGAGGCGAGGCCGAGGACCACGGCCACCAGGCTCAAGGCGACCATGACCGGGTCCCCGTCATCCAGACTCATGCGGCCATCATCGAAGGGGTGGTCAAGGTCGCAGTCGTACGAGAGATGGCACGGCGGCCCCGGGCGGCACTCCTGCGGATGTGGGTGGCTGGAAATCGATGCGGAACCAGCTACACGGCGACGTTACGAACTGGAGGCCCCGCCCCCACTGTCCATCACCCGCTGCCAACGGGACGCGTACTCCCGCACCTGCCACAAGCGTCGGCAGCGGGGACACTCCTCGACCCTCAGGTAGCGCCGACCGCTGGGTTCCCGCCCCGGGACAGGCGGAGGAAGATGCCGGCGACACCAACAGAACAGATATTTGCGACTGCCCATGAGTCCTGAGTATCCACGCCCGGCGGGCCGATCTCACTGCCCACGGCGTCGCCTAGTCGGCTCGTTCCCGGTGGCGCGAGTGGCAGGGTGCCGTGGACGAGGTCGATCAGAGCATGCCCGCCGCCGCGTACCTCCGCGCCGGGCCGCCACAAGCGGCCCGTCACTGATCCCGACGCCCCTGCTGGCGGTGTTGCGCCATGCCGCCCTGGATCGCCTCCCACACGCTGCGCCCGGCCTGCCGCAGCGTCTCCCCCGCCTGCTCGGCGAGCTGCGCCGCACTCTGGGCGGCGGCCTGCGCCCCGCCCGGCACGCCACCACCGCCCTGACCGCCGTCACCATTGCCGGACGGGCCGGGTCCCTGCGACGCGCCGGGCTCGTTGCGGGGTTTCCCCTCCGACGGCTGACCCTGCGGCCGCTGCCCCTGCGGCGTCTGACCCTCGGGCCGCTGCCCCTGCGGCGTCTGACCCTGGGACGGCTGGCCCTGCGGCGCCTGGCCCTGCGGCCTCGCCCCCTCAGGCTTAGGCCCCGTCGGTGGCTGGCCCTGCGGTACCTGCCGCTCAGGCTTCGGCCCTTCCGGCGGCCTGCTCTCCGGACCGGTGGGTTGCGCCCGGCCCTGCTCGCCGGCCCCGGGGCGACCCGGACCCGGTCGCGGCCGGTCGGCGGCCGCGCCGGCCAGCCGCCGCGCATCATCGGGTACGCCGGAGCGCCGAGCCGACCCGGTGACCTCGGCGGCTCCCGCTGCCAACTGCTGGGTGCTGCGGTTGACGTCGTCGATCACGGCACCGGCCGACCGGGAGAGAGAGTCGATGATTTGCGGGTTGTTGTCGATCGTCTCCAACGCCCGGCCCAGGATCTCCACCAGTTGCTCCAGCCGTACCCGCAGCTGCGCCTCGGCCTGCACCCCGTTGATGTCCAGCTCGACGCCGTGCAGGTGCACGCGGACGCCGGCGTCGAGCTGGAGAAGGTTGGCCAGCCGGGCTCGCAGCGAAAGGTCCGCGTCCAGTCCGTCCACCGCGAGCCGGATCGAGTCGACCGAGACTTTGGGGATGTCGAGCAGGACGTCGGGGTCGGCACCGCCGTTGGCCTGGCCCGGCCGGTCGACCTCCCGGTCCCGCTGCTGCGCGCTCTCGCTCATGCTCTCCCGCTCCGTCGCCACACCGGCCCGGTCGTCCGGGCCGTCGGGCGCGGTTACCCGCTTTCCGGCGGGGCACCCGTGTGTGACGACCCGACAACCCATTGTCCGGAACCGGGCACCTCGCGAAGCTGCACAGCGGGGCATCAGCCGGTATGGTCCGGGCCTATGGGACAGGGGATGGCTGATCCGGCCGACATCCGGCAGGACCTGGAACGGTTCTCCTTACGGTGCAGCCTCCTCGTCCCGGGTTCCGCCGAGCACGCGTTCGCGGTCTTCACCGACGAGCTGACCGACTGGTGGGTCACGGAGTACACCTGGTCCGGCCCGGAGGCTCTCGCCGAGCTGGGCATGGAGCCCCGGCCCGGCGGCATGCTCTACGAGATCGGCCCGTACGGCTTCCGCGCCGACTGGGGCCGGGTGCTCACCTGGGATCCGCCGCGCCGGCTGGTGTTCGCCTGGCAGATCGGCCCGGACCGGGTGCCCGTGCCGGACCCGGCCCGGGCCAGCGAGGTCGAGGTGCTGTTCCTTCCCGACGGCCCCGAGCGCACCCGCGTCGAGCTGGAGCACCGGCACTTCGACCGGCACGGTGAGGCGGCCGAGGGATACCGCAAGGCGCTCACCGCCGGTTGGCACGAGTTGCTCACCCGCTACCTCGCCACGGTGTCGCGCGACCACCCCACCGCGCCCGCCTGAGCGACGGCACGGGAGGTCAGCGGCCGAGGTGTCGCCCGGCGGCCCGGCCGCCGGTGAGGTCGCGGCCACCCAGGTCGGCACGGTGGCCGGCCTCCGCTCCGGAGCCGAAGCCGGTACCGGCCAGCCGGCGCGGCGGAGCCGTGCGCAGTCGCGGGTACTGCTCGGCGACCCGCCGCTGCACCCGATCGGAGCGGTCGGCCAGCACCAGGGCCACCGACGGCGTGCCCGATTCGCTGGCCGCCGCGGTCTCGGCCGCCCAGAGCCGGCCTCCGATCACCTGTGCGAAGCCGGCGAGCCAGGACCGCCGGAAGGCGGCCGGATGCTCACCGGCTGGCACCGCCGTGCCGGCCAGGCCGTGCGCCGCCTGCACGAGCAGCGAGGTGAAGAGTAGGTCGACCCGCTCCAGGTCGCTGGCGAAGCCGAACAGGTGCAGCGCGAAGCCGTTGCCCTGCCGCCGGCGTACGCAACGGCAGCGCAGCGGTTCGGCGACCGCGGCGAGCAGGCCGACCTTGTCGCGGGCGTACGGGGCGACGATGTCGACGACCCGGTCACCGACCGGGTCGGTGGCCGGGTCCCGGGCGGCGAGCAGCGCCCGGTCCACGCCGTAGCGGGCGATCAACTCGGTGGCCTTGGCGGTGAACGCGGCCGACTCGGCGGGCGTGCAGGCCGGGTCCTCGGCCTGGGCCAGCAGCTTGCGCACCTTGCTGAGCATCGCCTCGGACATCCCCCAGAGCTATCACATCCGCCGGCCGAAGTCGGGGCCACGCCCCTGTCGATCGATCCGTATCATCGTCACAATCGGTTTCTCCATCCACTACGGATGGTCAATCACGTGTCCTCCGCTGGTCGCGTACCAAGCGTTCTGAGCGACCCACCCGGGCGCGGCGACCGGTCCCGACGGGCGCCGCGCCCGGGGGCCTCATCAGCCGGACCGGCTGCGCAGGGTGGCGATCGTCGAGCCGGCCAGGGTGAGCAGGCAGTCCGGGAGCAGGCCGTCGGCCGCCGCCGCGCCGAAGAGCGCCTCCCCGGTCGGGACGTCCCGGTTGGCGTACGCGCTGACGAAGCGCGCCACCCAGCGGGTGTCGTACTCCGCCTGGTCGATCCCCGGGAAGTCCAGCGCACATCCACTGCCCGACGGTGCGTCACCGACCATCGTCGCGGCCAGGCACCAGGCGACCCCGTACGCGCCGCTCAGGCCGGCACGGTCGACGACCGCGTCGAACGTCCCCACCACCGCGTCTCCATCCCCGGCCAGCGCCGAGCGAAGTACGGCGGCCGCGTCGTCGAACGTTTGCTGTGGTAGGTCGGTCACCCAGCGCACAGTAGGACGGGCGGTCAAGGCCCGCCCCGACCGTCACTGTCCGTGTTCAACGCGGGCGACCTGCGCATTACGTCACCTCCACGGTCCCGCCACTCGGCACGGCACGCTAATGTGCGCAGCGGACCTTCGCCGGAGGAAGGACGACCATGCTCTTTACACGCCGCTCGCGGGTAGCCTCCCTGGCCGCCTGCGCGACGATCCTGCTCGCCACGAGCGCTTGCGGGGATGACAAAGCCGAGGAGGGAAGCGCTCAACAGGTGCGCCTCTACGGCACGGACGGCAACATGCTCAACTCCTACCCTGCGGAGTTGAAGGAACGTGCCAATCTCGTCGACGGGATGAAGGGGACCACCCCGCTCACCCCACTGCCGGAGGACTTCAAGAGCCGGCTACGGTCCGTCGATCCGGCGCTGACGGACTACCTCTACTCGGCCGAGACGTACGACGCTGTGGTGATCGGGGTGCTCGCCGCCCAGTTGGCCGGAAGCACCGACCCGGCAGCCATCGCCAAGCAGATCGTCGGCGTGACCAACAACGGCCAGCGCTGCGAGGACCCGGCGACCTGCCTGGCGCTTGCGCGGGCCGGTCAGGACATCGAGTACCGCAGCGTGTCGCTGACCCGGGCGGGCTTCACCGACAAGGGTGAGCCGGCCACCGCGAGCTACGCCACGCTGACCTTCGACGGCCAGCAGATCAACGACGGCAAGACCGAGTTCGTCGGGGCGGGCACCGAGTCGGCGGCGAGCACCAAGGCGCCGCCGAAGCCGAGGAAGCAGCCCGCCGGCGACAACGCCGACCAGGAGCCGCTCGTCGTGGGCGGCCTGCTGCCGAAGACCGGTGACCTGGCGATCGCCTACCCGCCGATGGCCGCTGGCGCGGCCCTGGCGATCAGGGAGATCAACGCCGCTGGCGGCGCGCTGGGCAAGCCGGTGACCTGGGTGGACGGGGACGACGGCACCAGCCCGGCGGTCGCGAGGGCGACCGTGGCCAAGCACGTGGCGGACAACGTAAGCGTGATCATCGGCGCTGGCGGTTCGGGCATCTCCCGCGAGGTGCTGCCGGACGTGGTGAAGGCCGGGAAGATCCTGTTCTCGCCGTCCAACACCGACAGCGGCCTGACGGACGTGGAGGACAAGGGCCTCTACTTCCGCACCGCCCCGCCGGACAGCCTGCAGGGCCGGGCGCTGGCCGACGTGATCCTCCGCGACGGGTCGCAGAAGATCGTCATCGTCGCCCGTAAGGACTCCTACGGCGAGGGCCTTCAGGCCACCGTCCGCGACGAGCTGGAGAAGGCCGGCATCACCGGCGACCGGCTCAAGCTGCTCGCCTACGATCCTCCGGCCGACGCGAAGGCCCCGCCGGTGGACTTCAGCAGCGGCGCCAAGGAGATCAAGGACTTCGGCGCGGACGCCGTGCTGGTCATCGGCTTCGGTGAGTCCGCACAGGTGATCCGGGCACTGGCCGACACCGGGGTGCAGATCCGGCACTGAGCACCGACCTCGGACCGCGACGGCCGCACCGGCTTCCCGCCGGTGCGGCCGTTTCCGTCCGAGGGTCAGCGGCTGCGGCGACGCTCCAGGAACTCGGTCATCCGGCGGTGCTTCTCCTCGTCCTCGAAGAGCACCGCCTGGCTGACCAGGTCGAGTTGCGGGTGCGCGGCGGCCGGCGCGTCGACCGCCAGCTTCGTCAGCCGCAGCGCCAGTGGGGAGCCGTGCGCCATCTCGTCCAGCAGCCCGTGCGCCACCGTCAGCAACTCGCCGGGCTCGTCCACCAGCCGGTTCACCAGGCCGATCCGCAGCGCCTCCGCGGCGTCGACCCGCCGGCCGGTGAAGAGCAGCTCCTTGGCCCGAGCCTCGCCGATCAGGGCGGGCAGCCGGTGGGTCGCGCCGGCACCGGCCAGGATGCCCAACCGCACCTCCGGCTGGCCGAAGACCGCCCGGGCCGTACACACCCGCAGGTCGCAGGCGTACGCCAGCTCCGCGCCGCCGCCCAACGCCGGACCGTCGACGGCGGCCACACTCGGCATCGGCAGCGCCCGGATCCGGGCGAAGGCGGCCGAGTTGATCGCGGCCAGCGCGTCGGTGCGACCCCGCTCGCGGAGCTGACCGATGTCGGCGCCACCGGCGAAGATGCCCTCCGCACCGCCGGTGAGCAGCAGCAGCCGGGGGCGCGCCTCCAGCTCCGCGCAGACCTGGTGCAGCTCGGCGATCAGGTCGGCGTCGATGGCGTTGCGCTTCTCCGGCCGGTCCAGCGTGACCACCAGCCGGTCAGGTCGTTCCTCGATCCGTAGCCCGCTCACCGCTGTGCCCGCCTTTCGTTCGCGACTGCGGGGCTCGCAAGCTCACTCCTCGCGCTCACCGCTGTGCCCGCCTTTCGTTCGCGACTGCGGGGCTCGCAAGCTCACTCCTCGCGCTCACCGCTTGCCCCCGGCGTCCCAACGGTAGAAGCCGTGCCCGGACTTCTTGCCCAGCCGCCCGGTGGCCACCATCTCGACCAGCAGCGGCGGCGGCGCGAAGCGGTCCCCGTACGCGGCCTGGAGGGTGCGGGCGATGTCCAGCCGCACGTCCAGGCCGACGAGGTCGGTCAGCTCCAGCGGCCCGATCGGGTGCCGGTAGCCCAGCACCATCGCCTTGTCGATGTCGGCGGGACTGGCCACCTCGTCGGCGACCATCCGGATCGCCTCCAGGCCGAGGGTGACCCCGAGCCGGGAGGTGGCGAAGCCCGGCAGGTCGCGTACGACGACGGGATCCTTGCCCAACCGGCCGGCGAGCGCGACGGCAGCGGCGGTGGTCTCCTCGGCGGTGGCCGGGCCGACCACGATCTCCAGCAGCGTCATCGCCCAGACCGGGTTGAAGAAGTGCAGGCCGAGGAAACTCTCGGGCTGGTTCAGGCCGGCGGCCAGCTCGCCGATGGCGATGCTGGAGGTGTTGCTGCCGAGCAGTGCCGGGCGCAGCGCGGCGGCGTCCCGCAGCACCGCCCGTTTCAGGTCGAGGCGCTCGGGCACCGCCTCCACGATCACGTCCGGGGTGGGAGCGACCTCGGCGAGGGTCGGGCGCAGCGTCACCCGCAGCCGGTTGGTGGCGGCCTCGTCGGCGCTCAGCTTCCCGCGCTGCACCGCCCGTTCCCACAGCTCGGCGAGACGGTTCAGTGCGGTCGCGCCCCGGTCGGGGTCCACCTCGACCAACTCGACGTCGTGCCCGGCCCCGGCCGCCACGTACGCGATGCCGAGGCCCATCGTGCCCGCACCGACGACCACGAAACGATCGCTCATCACGCCTCCCTGTCCCGCCCGGCGGCGCGCGGGGTCTCCGCCACGCCGGTCCGGTTGATCCGCCCGTTCCGCTCGCTCATGGTGCGACCCTATGCAGCACCGCGACCCGGCCCATGCGTGGGGGAGCGCGGGATCGGGTACTGACGGCCCGTCAACCGAGGGAAGGACCAGTCGACATGAGCCAGGCACCGGAGAGCGTCACCGACCCGGGCAGCACCGACGGGGAGACCGTGGAGACCCGAGGCGACGAGCGGGTCGAACTGCTGCGCGCCGACACCAACAACGACGGCCGCACCGACGTGTGGGTGGTGGACACCGACGGCGACGGCAAGGCGGACCTGTTCCAGTTCGACACCAACGGTGACGGCAAGGTGGACATCACCATGGTCGACATCGACGAGGACGGCACCCCGGACGAGGTGGTCGACGGCGACGGCGGCCTCCCACCCGAGCAGCTTCCCCCGACCGTCCAGGTCTGAGTCGTGCGCAGGGGCCCCTGTCATCGCCTGGCGCGTGACAGGGGCCCGTGCTGACAGCGACGGCCAGGCGGCGGGCGCTCAGCCCGCGAGGCGCAGGGTGGCCAGGTAGTAGGGGGCGTCGCGGTCGTCCACATCGGTCAACCGCCAGCCGCTGCCGTGCACCAGGCCGGCGAACTCGTCCGCCGAACAGACCAGGTAGTCGAACCACTCGGTGCCCAGCTCCCGGTAGCGCAGCCGCAGCCGGAGCTGCCCGCCCAACCGGCCACGGCGCCGGTTGCGCTCGTGGTAGCCGGTGTGCAGCGGGTCGCGGGTGCCGTACGGGTCGGTGCCGTGCGCGATGATCTGCGCCCCGGGCCGGGCCAGCGCGGCGAGCGCCGCCAGGAAGCCGGGCGCCCGCTCCCGTCCCTCGAACAGCCCCAGATTGTTGCCGAGCAGCAGGAACGTGTCGTACCGCTGACCGTCGGCGACGTGCGTGTCCACGGTGCCGTGGACCAGGCGCCGGACCCCGCGGCGCCGGCTCACCGCCAGCGCGCCCGCCGAGGTGTCCAGCCCGGTGACCGGTACGCCACGCTCCTGGAGCAGTAGCGCGATGCGGCCGGCACCCGTGCCGATGTCGAGCGTCTCGCCCTCGGCGCGGTCCACCGCCCGGTGGTCGTACGGCTGCCAGTCCGCCGGCCCGTCGAGGTAGTGCGCGGCCGGCGCGCCATTGATCAACCCGTCGTCGCGCTCGATGATCTCGATGACCGGCCTGGGCAGTCGCCCGCCGACCAGCGGTCGGGGTCCCACTCCGGTGGCCACGGCGAGCGTGTCCCGGAGCAGTTCGCCGACAACGTCACCGATTAGAGGCTCCCCCGTCACGACGTTCACGCTATCCGGCCACTCAGTGGCCCGCAGCGGCCGTATCCTGGCGGCGTGACCACGCTGGACCGGCTGTCGGCCGAGAAATACATCCTGCTCACGACCTTCCGCAAGGACGGTCGGGCGGTGCCGACCCCCGTCTGGGCGGTCCGCGACGGAGAGGCGTTGGCGGTCTGGACGCGCGCCGACTCGGGCAAGGTGAAGCGGATCCGCCACAACGGCGAGGTGACCGTGGCGCCGTGCGACGTGCGGGGCCGGCCGCACGGTGCGGAGGTGCCCGCCCACGCGACGATCTACAACGGCGGCGACACGGGCCGGGTGCGCGACCTGCTCAAGCACAAGTACCGGCTGATCGGTCGGTTGAGCCTGCTCGGCAGCCGGCTGCGACGCGGCGAGGGCGGCACGGTGGGCATCCGGGTGACGCTGGCCGACGGGCGCGGCTGAGGCCGGGAGCGACGAAGCCCGGACATGGAAAGAGGCGGCGGATCGAGATCCACCGCCTCTGACCGGAAAAACTGGTGCCGGCTCAGTCGCCCTGCCGCTGCTGCGGGATCTGGCCCTGCAGCAGCGCCCTGACCTCCGACTCGCGGTACCGACGGTGGCCACCCAGGGTGCGGATGGCGCTGAGCTTGCCGGCCTTGGCCCACCGGGTCACCGTCTTCGGGTCGACACGGAACATCGACGCCACCTCGGCCGGCGTGAGTAGCGGCTCTGGTTCGTGCGTTCGCGATGCCATCGGTCACTCCTCCACGTGTATAGACATCGGCCGGGGTCCCGCCGGCCGACGCGTCTCCCATGGTCCGGCTAGTCCCCGATGTCCGACATGGGCCGAACGGATGAAGGTCCCTAGACGGACGGATGAACCATGCCCGATTTTTACGACTTTTACACGGCAGAAAGTACCTTATTCGGACTCATGATCACGGTTCGTGATGCGTCAACTACGAGCACACCTCACCTTGGGAGCGCTCCTCGGGCGATTTGCCTTAGTTGCACCGCTCCAGCAACTGCACGGCACGCCACCGCGCGACCAGCTTGTCGTACGCGGCCGACGCCTCCTCGGCCTCACCGCGCGACAGCCCGGCGAGGCCACCCGCGACCAGCTCCGGCGAGTCGTCCGCGGTCAGCGTCTCGTCGGAGAGCAGGTCGACCAGACCGCCGTAGTCCAGCTCCACCACCGAACGCGGGTGGAACTCCTCCAGCCAGCGGGCCGCCTCCTCCACCGCCTCGGTGATCGGGGCCTCGCCCACCGACTTGCGCAGCACCGACAGCGCCCGTGACGAACGGCGGCGGGCCTTGGAGATCTCCGTGCGGTAGCGCAGCGCCCGTCGGCCCGGCTCGGTGACCAGATCCCGCTCCGTGGGGTCGAAGAGGACGAACCAGCGCAGCGGCACGCCCCAGGTCGCGATCTGCTCGTGCACGCGGGGCACCCCGTGCTCCAGCACCCGGGCACCGCTGCGCCAGTCGTCGACCACCGCCCTGGCCTGACCGGCGAGCACCGGCGGCACGAAGGCGTCGGCGAGCACCGAGGGCACCCCGTCCCGGGCGCTGAGCGCCGCCTCGGCGACCCGGATCCGCAGGTTCCAGGGGCAGACCAGCAGGCTGTCGTCCGTCTCCAGGACGTACGCCTCCTCCGGCAGGTCGGGCAGCCGGGTCCAGCCCGCGCCCAGCGCCTCGATCACCGCCGTCCGCTGCCGGCCGGGCCCCTCGACCGGAGCCACCGCCCGCCCCTCCGACACGTAGCGGCGCCAGTAGCTCTGGCGGTCGCGGTCGAAGGCGGTCAGCGGTTCGTACACGCGCAGGTAAGAAGCGAAGAGCGACGGCACGGCGCGATCCTCCCACGAACCGCCCCCGGACGCCGCCAGCGGCCGGACCACGCGCGCCGCAACGTGGGACGGCGGCGGACGCGTCGGGCACCCTCAGGGCGGCCGATACTAGGCTCGACGGCACCGGCAGCATCCCCGCCGGGGTCCACCAGGTCCGCGTCCCACAAGGACGCACACCACTCCAGGAGCCAGTCATGGGCGTATTCGCGAGCACCGACGACCCGGTATCGACCGGTCACGAACAGGTCGTGTTCTGCCAGGACAAGCAGACCGGGCTGAAGGCGATCATCGGGATCTACTCCACCGCGCTGGGGCCCGCGCTGGGCGGCACCCGCTTCTACCCGTACGCCAGCGAGGACGACGCCCTCGCCGACGTGCTCGACCTGTCCCGTGGGATGGCGTACAAGAACGCGCTCGCCGGGCTGGACCTGGGCGGCGGCAAGGCCGTCATCTGGGGTGACCCCGAGCAGATCAAGAGCGAGGCGCTGCTGCGCGCGTACGGCCGCTTCGTGGAGTCGCTGGCCGGTCGCTACTACACCGCCTGCGACGTCGGCACCTACGTGGCGGACATGGACGTCGTGGCCCGGGAGACCCGCTACGTGACCGGCCGCAGCGTCGAGCACGGCGGCGCCGGCGATTCCTCGATCCTGACCGCCTGGGGCGTCTTCCAGGGCATGCGGGCCGCCGCCGAGCACGTGTGGGGCACCCCGAGCCTGCGCGGTCGCCGGGTCGGCGTGGCCGGTCTGGGCAAGGTGGGCAAGTACCTGACCGGGCACCTGCTGGAGGACGGCGCCGAGGTGGTGGCCACCGACGTCAACCCGAAGGCGCTGGAGTGGGTGCGCACCAACCACCCGCAGGTCACCCTGGTCGACGACGCCGCCGCGCTGGTCGCCGCCGACATCGACGTGTACGCCCCGTGCGCGCTGGGCGGCGCGCTGAACGACGACACCGTGCCGGCGCTGCGGGCCAAGGTGGTCGCCGGAGCGGCGAACAACCAGCTCGCCCACCCGGGCATCGAGAAGCTGCTGGCCGACCGGGGCATCCTGTACGCCCCGGACTACGTGGTCAACGCCGGCGGTGTGATCCAGGTGGCCGACGAGATCGAGGGCTTCAACTTCGACCGCGCGAAGCTGCGGGCGACCCGGATCTACGACACCACCCGGCAGATCCTGCACCTGGCGGACGCCGAGGGCGTTCCCCCGGCGGTGGCGGCGGACCGGTTGGCCGAGCGGCGGATGGCCGACGTCGGCCGGCTGCGCACGATCCACCTGCGTTGAGCGGGCACCCGGAGGCGGACCGACCGGATCCGCCTCCGGGCCCCACGCCAGGAGCCCCGCTCGGTAAGCTGAGTCCCAGTCGAGTTTGGCGCGTTTTGTCCGGTGTCACGGGTGCTCTACGGTTCGCTCCTTACCGGGTACACTGGGTGACGGCCGGATCGACGCGACGCGCAGAGCCGGCTGACGGTAACCCGAGGTGCCGAACGATGGCATCCCCATGTACCGTAAGAGCCACGAGAGATGCCTGACGTCATCGGGGCCCGCCTTCGGGCTGCCCCGCATTCTGTGCGAGGGGGTCGAGCCATGGGGCGCGGCCGTGCTAAGGCCAAGCAGACGAAGGTGGCCCGGGAGTTGAAGTACCACTCCCCGAACACCGACCTCACCGCCTTGCAGCGCGAACTGGCGGGTGCTGGTAAGTCTGAGCACCACTTCGACGACGACTCAAAAGAGTTTGTCGACGACGATGATGAGGATCACGCGGACGACGACCCGGATCCCTGGGTTCGTCCGACCCGCTGACCTCTCGATGCAGCTGAGCACGCGGTGACCCCCGCGTGCTCACGCATGTGTCCGTCTAGGGCGGTATCAGCGGCGACGATCGGGGGCCTGGCCCGGCGGGAGACTTCTCCCGCCGTTCGACAGGCCCCTGACCGCGTTCGCCCTCAGCGCGGCCGGTTGTTCCAGTTGTAGAAGGTCGGGATGTTCTCGAAGTGGTTCCAGGCGCAGACCGCGCTGGCGCCGTCCCCGCCCGACACCTCCGCCCGCAGCCGCCGCGCGTCCTCGGCCTCCTGAAGGAGCGCGACGAGCCCGGGGGCCACCTCCCGCACCCGCTCGGTGACTCCGTCCGGAGCGACATCCGCTTCGCGGTCAGGCAACCGGTGACTCGTGGTCTCGGGCATGCTCCAACACTCCCTCCAATAGGCGGATCTTGCTGTTGCGGCAGTGCTCGGTCTCCGTGCCGTCAAAACGCCCCAGCTCGAAGTAGCGGTTGGCGGCGTGGCCACCGCCACAGAAGCCGAAGTACGGGCAGGACGCCCGACACGCCTCCACCCCGGCCAGGAACTCGCTCACCCACGGCGTCGCCGCAGCGCCCGCGAGGATCTCGGTCAGCGGGCTGGTCAGCACGTTGCCGCTGCTGAAGTCGCCGTAGCGGGGGTCGGTGAAGCCGGCCAGCTCCGGGGAGAGCACGGTCACCGAGCCGTCGTGCCCGATCGTGGGGATCGGATCGAGCTGGCGGGGCAGCACCCTGTCCGCCGAGTTGTCGAGCACCGCCGCCGCGTAGCGCAGCGACCACTCGATCTCGCGCAGGTGGATGCGGGGCTCCCGGCGCCAGGCCGTCACCAGTTCGGCCCAGAAGGCGGTGACAGCGGCCGCCTCGTGGCGGTTGTCGCGGGTGTTGACGCCCTCGGTCTCCTCGATGTTGATGCCCAGCACGTCGCAGCCCAGCCCGAGGAAGTACTCGTACAGCTCGCCGGCGAGCCCCGCCTCCGGCCTGGACACCACGGCGAGCGCGGAGAAGGGCAGCCCGTGCCGGCGCAGCGCGGCGACCCCACGCAGGATCCGGTCGTACGCCGGCTGGCCGCCCCGGTTGACCCGGTCGCCGTTGCGCTCCCGCGGCCCGTCCACGCTCACACTCACCCGCACCTCGTGCCGGGCGAAGAACTCGCACCAGTCGTCGTCGATCAGCGTGGCGTTGGTCTGCACGTGGTGCTCGACCTGGGGCCCGAACGGCGCGATCAGGTCGGCCAGGTGCTCCCGGCCGGCCGCCAGCGGCTCACCGCCGTGCCACACCACCGAGAAGCGACCGACCGCCGCCCACGGGTTGACCGCCGCCGCCACCGCCTCGGCCACCGACACCGACATCCGCCGGTCGGCGGCACGGAACGGCAGGTAGCAGTACGAGCAGTCGAGGTTGCAGAGGGTGGTGGGCTGCATGACGACGTACGACGGGACCGCGGCCAGACCGCGCATCCCGCTGAACGACTGTCCCCGAGCAGCCATTGCCCTCCTCCGCCTAGCCTGAGGGTGCCCTTCAGGCTAGGCGGCATTGGCCACTCGGGTGAAGCCCTGATCAGGTGCCCGTACGATCACCAGAGCGTGATCATCCGCGGGTGTGCTGGCCAACCATCTGCACGTTGCCGGTGCCCTCGATGATCTCGCCGGCCTGCCACGCCTCGACCCCACGGCCGGTCAGCGTGGCCAGCGCCCGGTCGGCGTCCTCGGCCGAGACGATCGCGAACATGCCGACGCCCATGTTGAAGGTCGACTCCATCTCCGGGTCGTCGATCCGACCCTTCGACTGGATCAGGTCGAAGACCGGCTGCGGCTTCCAGGTGGACCGGTTGACCACGGCGTCGACGTGCTCCGGCAGCACCCGGACCAGGTTGCCGGGGATGCCGCCGCCGGTGACGTGGGCGAACGCCCGCACGTCGGCCTCGGCGATCAGCTTCAGGCAGTCCTTGGCGTAAATCTTGGTGGGGGTGAGCAGCTCCTCACCCAGGGTCCGCTGCCGACCGAAGTCGTCGATCACGATGTCCAGCCGCATCCGGGCCGCGCCGAGCAGCACGTGCCGGACCAGCGAGTAGCCGTTGGAGTGCAGGCCGGACGAGCGCATGGCGATCACCACGTCGCCCACCTCGACCCGGTCGGGGCTGAGGATGTCGCTCTCCTCGACCACGCCGACGCCGGTCGCGGAGATGTCGTACTCGTCCGGACGCAGCACGCCGGGGTGCTCGGCGGTCTCCCCGCCCAACAACGCGCAGCCGGCGTAGCGGCAGCCGTCGGCGATGCCCGCCCCGATCTCGGCGACCTTGTCCGGAACGACCTCGCCGGTGGCGATGTAGTCGAGCAGGAACAGCGGCTCGGCGCCGCACGCCACCAGGTCGTCGACGACCATCGCGACCAGGTCGATGCCGACCGTGTCGTGGATGTCCATCTGCTGGGCGATCACCAGCTTGGTGCCCACCCCGTCGGTGGAGGACGCCAGGATCGGGTTCTTGTACTTGGTCGTGTCCAGCCGGAACAGGCCGGCGAAACCGCCGAGGTCGCCCAGCACCTCGGGGCGGCGGGTCTGGCGCACCTTCGACTTGAGCAGCTCCACCGCGCGGTCGCCCGCGTCGATGGAGACGCCGGCGTCGGCGTACGAGACCGAGCGTTTGCGCGCCTGACGGCCGGCGCCGGCCGTCCAGGGCTGGCGGTCGCCGCCGGCGCCGGTCGGGCTGCTTCCTGCGCCGCTGCGCTCGGACACGTGCGTCACGGTTCTCCCCTTTGTGGTTCTCGGTGCCGCGCCGGCGGTGGCCGGGCCGCGCCGGTTGGTGCTACGGGCGGTTTGCGGTCACGCCACCAGGAGTGGCGACGAGCGAGCCGTTGGTGTGCGGAGCCTCCGGCGCCGAGTTGGCGACCCGTCGGCCCACCCCTTCGAGCACGTGCTTGCCGATCAGGTTGCCGGCCGGCAGCTCGATCGGGTACTCCCCATCGAAACACGCCCGACACAGCCGGGTCTTCGGCTGCTCGGTCGCGGCGATCAGGCCGGGAAGCGAAACGTAGCCCAGCGTGTCGGCTCCGATGGAACGCCGGATGCCGTCGTTGTCCAACCCATTGGCCAGCAGCTCGGCCCGGGTGGCGAAGTCGATGCCGTAGAAGCACGGCCAGCTGACCGGCGGGGAGGAGATCCGGACGTGGACCTCCAGCGCCCCCGCCTCGCGCAGCATCCGCACGATGGCCCGCTGGGTGTTGCCGCGGACGATCGAGTCGTCCACCACCACCAGCCGCTTGCCCCGGACGTTCTCCCGCAGCGGGTTGAGCTTTAGCCGGATGCCGAGCTGGCGCAGGGTCTGCGACGGCTGGATGAAGGTGCGCCCCACGTACGGGTTCTTCATCAGGCCGGCGCCGTAGGTGATGCCGGACGCCTCCGCGTAGCCGATCGCGGCCGGCGTGCCCGACTCGGGCACGGGGATGACCAGGTCGGCCTCGACCGGGTGCTCCTTGGCCAACTGCCGGCCGATCTGCACCCGCGCCGCGTGCACGTTGCGACCGGCGATCGTGGCGTCCGGGCGGGCGATGTAGACGTACTCGAAGAGACAGCCCTTCGGCTCCGGCGCCGCGAACCGGGTGGACCGCAGCCCGTCCTCGTCGATGGCGATCAGCTCGCCGGGCTCGACCTCGCGCACCACACTGGCGCCGACGATGTCCAGCGCGGCGGTCTCACTGGCAACCACCCAGCCGCGCTCCAGCCGACCGAGCACCAGCGGGCGCACGCCGTGCGCGTCGCGTGCCGCGTAGAGGGTCGACTCGTCCATGAAGACGAAGCTGAACGCGCCCCGCAGCTGCGGCAGCACCTCCATCGCGGCCGCCTCGACCGACAGGTCCGGTCGGCTGGCCAGCAGCATGGTCACCAGGGAGGTGTCGTTGGTCGAGCCGTCCGCGACGAGGCCGCGTTCGGCGACCTCCTTCTCCAACTCGGCGGTGTTGACCAGGTTGCCGTTGTGAGCCAGCGCGATGGTCGTGCCCGAGCTGGTCGACCGGATGGTCGGCTGGGCGTTTTCCCAGTTCGAGGCGCCGGTCGTGGAGTAGCGCGCGTGCCCGATCGCCAGGTGGCCGCGCAGGCTGGCCAGCGTGGGCTCGTCGAAGACCTGGGCCACCAGGCCGAGATCCTTGTAGACCACCACTCCGGAGCCATCGCTCACCGCGATGCCCGCCGCCTCCTGGCCGCGGTGCTGAAGGGCGTAGAGACCGAAGTAGGTCAGATTGGCGACCTCTTCGCCGGGGGCCCAGACGCCGAAGACGCCGCAGGCGTCCTGGGGGCCGGGTCGTTGGGGGTCAAGGTCGTGGCTCAGCCGGCCGTCGCCTCGGGGCACCTACCGCTCCCTCATGCTGGTCTGGACCGGCCTGGCGGGGATCACGGGGCGGATCCACACTCCTCGTGCCGGGACCACTGTCGTCGCCTGACAGTGTACGCGAACAGCTATCGATACATAAAGTCACGTTTCCCCTGCCGACCGTGACGATCACCCGGACATCCGGGCAGCTAGAGGGGCAGGTGTGCCGAGAGGTCCGCGCGGACGCCGCTCACCTGGACGCGACCGTCGGTAACCGCCTCGGCCCAACCGATGCGCCCGGTGGCCAGCGCCAACCACGTCTCCGGGCTCATCTCGACCACGTTTGGCGGGTTTCCCCTGGTGTGTCGAGGACCGGGAACGCACTGGATCGCCCCGTATGGTGGGACGCGCACCTCCACCGATCGGCCGGGGGCGCGCTCCGCGAGGACGGCCAACAACGACCGGACCGCCTCCCGGAGCACCGGCCGTTCGGGCGTACGCCCCTCGTCAAGCGCCGACAACGCGGCCGTAACGGCGGCGGACTTACTGTACGGAGAGGACACGACGGGACGATACGACCCGCAGGTAGACCATGTGACGCTGGCCCTGGGTCGCGCCGATCCAGCAAGACAAGGCATAGTTGCCGACGGCGTATTCGTACCGTGATGATCCCCGGCCCGGCGCCCCGCCGGTCAAGGGAAGTCAGCCCGGAAGGCGGTGGACGTGTCAACACACCGACGTGCCTGGTATCAGCGGGCCGGTGTGGTCGTAGCGCTGGTTACCGGCGCTCTGCTCGCCGTCCCCGCCACACCAGCAATGGCCGCAGACGTCGATGTTTCCCCAAACTCGATCTCCGTAAACGCCGGCAGCGACGCCACGATCACCGTGCGCGTCACGCCTGGTAACGGCGACGAGAAGGGGAAGATCAGCCTCTCCGGCCTGCCGTCCGGCGTCAGTTGCGCCGGTGGTTGCGGCGAATTCGATTTCGGCGGCGTTCTCGGCAACCCGACAAAGTCGGTGCTGGTCAGGATCGCGGCCAATGACAACGCCGGCGACGCGACCGCCACCGTCACCGTGGCCGTCGAGGCCGAGTCAGGCCCCGACACCGCCACCGTCTCGCTGACCGTGAAGGGCAAGGCCGCGCCGCCGCCACCGCCGCAGAACCAGACCGTGCGGTCGGTCTCCGGCAAGGTCGTCGTGCAGGCCGACAGCAAGGCCGTGCCGAACGCCGTGGTCATGCTGCAGGACAGCGCGGGCCACCGCTACGACACCACCAGCGACGGCAGCGGCAACTTCCGCTTCACCGGCACCAGCGAGAAGCCGATCGCGCCGGGTCGCATCGACCTGGGCGCCAGCTTCGACAACGTGCTGGCCACCAAGAGCCTCAACGCCACGGCCGGTCAGGCCATCACCGGGCAGCGGATCAGCCTCGCGATCAAGGTCGAGGTGACGCCGAGCGCCACCCCGTCCCCCACCGCCGAGGCCCTCCCCACCGAGGAGACGACCGAGGAGGGCGCCGAGGAGCCGTCCGAGGAGGCCAGCCCGGGCGCGCCCGCGAACGCCGCGAACACCGAGGACAGCGGCGGGATCGGCTCGTACATGATCATCCTGCTGGGCGGTCTGCTGGTTGCCGCCGGCGTCGGCACGATCGTGCTGCTGTGGATGAAGCGCAAGGAGAACGGCGACGACGAGGACGCCCCGGCGGGTGCCGGGGCGGCCGGCGCGGTGCCGGCGGCGCGCGGCGGCTTCCGTGGGGCCGACGACCAGACCCGGGTGGTGGGTCGGCCCGGAGGCGGACCGGACCCGACCATGGTCGGTGGCGCGGCGCTGAGCGAGGCGCCGACGATGATGCACCGTCCGGTGGTCGACGACGTCCCGCCCGACCCGTACGCCGCGCCCGCACAGCCGTACGGCGCCGCTGGCCAGCAGGGCTGGGGTGGCACCGGCTACGGCGACGAGCCGGCACCCGGCGGTTACGGTGCCGGCGGTTACGGCAACGCTCCCGCCTCGGGCGGCGGCTACGGCTCGGCGACGACCCCCGAGGGTGGCTACGGTGCCGGCGCGGCCGGTGACGGCTACGGTGCCGCACCCGGCTCCGGCGCCGGCTACGGCGGCGCTCCCGCCCCCGGCTACGGCAACGCGCCGTCCTCCGGCGGTGGCTACGGCAGCCGCGACTACACGGCCCCGGCCGGTGCCGCCGGATACCCGCCGGCTCCCGCCGGTGGCGCGGCCTACGGCGAGCGCTTCGACGAGCCGACCGGCCGGTACACCGGCGACAGCACGCAGTACCCGGCCCCGGCCGACCCGTACGCCACCGGCGTCTACCAGCCGGAGCAGGGTCAGGGCTACGGCCAGCCCGACCCGACGACCCCGTACAGCGGCCGGGGGGCGGAGCCCACCGGTGGCTACGGCCAGCAGGCCGGCGGGTACGACCAGGGCGGCTACGGCGGCCAGCAGGCCGGCGGCTACGACCAGGGCGGCTACGGCCAGGAGCCCCCGCAGCAGCGTGGCGGCTACGACCAGGGCGGCGGCTACGACCAGCAGGGTGGCTACGGCGGCCAGCAGGCCGGCGGCTACGACCAGGGCGGCTACGGCCAGGAGCCCCCGCCGCAGCGCGGCGGCTACGACGACCGGGCCGGCTACGACCAGCAGGGCGGCTACGGTCAGCAGCCCGGTCGGGCCCGTCCGGACGGCCCTCCGCCGACCGAGCGGGGCGGTCGACGCCTCGACTGGCTGGACGACTGACCGACCACAGCGCAGGGAAACGGCTACCCGGAGATCCGGGTAGCCGTTTCGCTATCGCGAGATCCACTCGTGGTCATTGAAATCGCAGTGTTCCGTCCACCTGGACACCGCGACTTCAGGGACGCCGAGTCGATCAGCGAGGATGCGTGATCAGGCGGCGGAGAACACGCCCTGGCGGAGCACCGGCACGACGTCCGACACGCCGACGCGGACGGCGACCTCCACGTCCTCGGCGAAGCCACCTTCGGTCAACTCACGCCCGGAGACGCTCCCCCGCACCGCGGCGGGCACGTCCGGGGTGCTGGCCAGCGCGGCGAGCGCCATCGCCGCCTCCACGGAGAGCCCACCCGGCACGCCGGAGAGGGCATCGAGGACGCTGGCCGCGCCGAGCTGGTCCTCCACCGACGGGCGCAGCGACCCGTCCGGCCACCGCTCCCCCGAGGCGATCACACCGATCGGAGCGTCCGTCGTGCCGTACCCCTGGCGGCGCAGCCAACGCCCGACGGCGTGGGCGTTGCGCAGGCACGCCGCGACCACCGGAAGCCCGGTGGCACTGGCGGCGGCACTGATCGCCGAGCCGTTCGGGGAGGGCAGCACCAGGTCCGCCACCACCGGCGCGGCACTCAGGGCGGCGGGCGAGAGCGACCACGGATGCTCCGCTGTCACCCGCCGACGGCCCACCGCGGCCACCGCGCCAACCCGCAGCGCGTACTCGGCGGCCTGCTCACCCCAGGGGAACGGGTGCACGCGCATGCCGCGAGCGACCGCCACCTCCACGGAGGTGGTGAACGAGAGCACGTCCACCACCACCAACGCCGCGCAGACGCGACCGAGCTCGGCCGCCCCGGTCAGCCCCCAGTCGAACCGGGCACCGGAACCGGGTTGGCCGTAGACGGCCGCCGCCAACGCCTCAGCGCTCGTCAGGCGACGGTTCGGTGACACCGGAGTCAGACTCGGACGACCCGCCGGGCTCGGCGGCGATCGGCTGCTCCGGCTCGGCCCGGTGGCCCGACACCTCGGCGACCGGCTCGACGGCACCGGTCTGCGGGGCGGGGCCGGCCGAAGCGATCGGCTCGGTGGCCACCGCCGCCGTGTCCACCGGCTCGGCCTCCTCGACCGGCAGCGGCACGGCCTCGACCGCGCCCGCCACGCCAGCCGCCGGAGCGGGCACCTCGACGGCGGTCGCACCGCCGAAGAGGCGCGGCAACGTCGCGGTGTGCGCGGCGCGCAGCTCGTCCAGACCGATCCGGAACTGGCCGTGCACCTCCAGCGCACCGCCGGCCGGGTCGGTGACACCGATCAGCTCGAACGGCACGCCCCGCTCGGCGCAGAGCGCCGCGAACGCCTTGTCGTGGCCGCGCGGCACGGACACCAGCGCCCGTGCGGCGGACTCGCTGAACAGGTAGACGAACGGCATCGAGCCGCCGGTGAAGTGCTCCGGCACCGCGATCCGGGCACCGACGCCGCGACGCAGGCAGGACTCGACCAGGCTCTGGGCGAGGCCACCGTCGGAGAGGTCGTGCGCGGAGGTCAGGTGACCGACCCGGGCCGCCTCGGCCAGCAGGTCGGCGAGCGCCTTCTCCCGGGCCAGGTCGACCTGCGGCGGGATGCCGCCGAGGTGCTCGTGCGTCACCCAGGCCCACTCCGAGCCGGAGAGTTCCACGTTCGTCTCGCCGAGCAGGTAGAGCTGGTCGTGGTCGCCACCGGCGCGCGGGACGAAGCCCATCGGCACCCGGTCGGCGACGTTGTCCAGCACGCCCAGCACGCCGACCACCGGGGTCGGGTGGATGGCGGCCGCACCGGTCTGGTTGTAGAAGCTGACGTTGCCGCCGGTCACCGGGATGCCCAGCTCCAGGCAGCCGTCCGCCAGGCCGCGCACGGCCTCGGCGAACTGCCACATCACGCCCGGGTCCTCCGGCGAGCCGAAGTTGAGGCAGTTGGTCACGGCGATCGGCTTCGCGCCGGTCACGGCCACGTTCCGGTACGCCTCGGCCAGCGCCAGCTTGGTGCCGTTGTACGGGTCGAGCCGGGCGTACCGGCCGTTGCCGTCCACCGACAGCGCCACGCCGAGCCCGGTCCGCTCGTCGATCCGGATCACGCCGCCGTCCTCCGGCTGGGCGAGCACGGTGTTGCCCAGCACGTAGCGGTCGTACTGCTCGGTGACCCAGGTCTTGTCGGCCAGGTTCGGCGAGGCGATCATGCGCAGCACGGTCTCCCGCAGCGCCTCCGGGTCGGCCGGGCGGGGCAGCGTCTCGGCCCGGTCGGCCTGGAGCAGGATCAGGTCCGCCGGCTCGCGCATCGGTCGGGCGTAGACCGGCCCGTCGTCGACCAGCGAGCCCGGCGGCACGTCGACCACCAGGTGGTCCTGCCAGGTGATCAGCAGGCGTCCCGGGCTGCCGTCCGCCTCCGGCGGGGTGACCTCACCGATCGCGGTGGCGAGCACGCCCCACTTCTCGGCGGTCTTGAGCACCGCGTCGAGCTTGTCCGGCTCGACGACCAGCAGCATCCGCTCCTGGGACTCGCTGGCCAGGATCTCGTGCGGGTCCATCGACGGCTCGCGCAGCGGCACCCGCTCCAGCCAGACCCGCATGCCGGTACCGGCAGCGGCGGCGGTCTCGGTGAGCGCGCAGGTCAGCCCGGCGCCGCCGAGGTCCTGGATGCCGACGACCAGCTGGCCGTCGTACAGCTCCAGGCATGCCTCGATGAGCAGCTTCTCGGTGAACGGGTCACCGACCTGAACGGCGGGGCGGCGCTGCTCGCTGGCCTCGTCGAAGGTCGCGCTGGCCAGCACCGAGACACCGCCGATGCCGTCCCGGCCGGTCTTGGCGCCCATGAGGACGACCACGTTGCCGGGGCCTGCGGCGGCCTTGTTCTGCAGCCGGTCGACCGGCAGCACGCCCAGGCAGAGCGCGTTGAGCAGCGGGTTGCCCTGGTAGGAGGGGTCGAAGACCAGCTCACCACCGATGTTGGGCAGGCCGAGGCAGTTGCCGTAGCCGCCGACACCGGCGACGACGCCGGTGAGCACCCGGGCGGTGTCCGGGTGGTCCGCGGCACCGAAGCGCAGCGGGTCCATCACGGCGATCGGGCGGGCGCCCATGGCGAGGATGTCCCGGACGATGCCGCCGACGCCGGTCGCCGCGCCCTGGTACGGCTCGACGAAGCTCGGGTGGTTGTGCGACTCGACCTTGAAGGTCACGGCCAGCTCGTCGGAGACCTGCACCACACCGGCGTTCTCGCCGATGCCGGCGAGCAGCCGGTCGCTGTGCGGAGCCTTCTCACCGAACTGGCGCAGGTGCACCTTGCTCGACTTGTAGGAGCAGTGCTCGCTCCACATGATCGAGTACATCGCCAGCTCGGACTGGGTGGGGCGACGGCCGAGGATCTGCCGGATCCGGTCGTACTCGTCGTCCCGGAGACCCAGCTCGGTGTACGGCTGGAGCTCGCCCGGGGTGCCACCGGCACGCGGCACGGTGTCCACGCCCTCGGTCCAGTCGATTACGGCCGGCTGGGCGGCGGGCTGCGCCGGGAGCGACTCGGTCGGCTGCGCCGGGGCGGAGTACGCCTCCGGTGTGTCGCGTACCGGGTCCGGATGGGTGGTCATGACCTCTCCTCGCTGCGCTCGTGCCCGCCTGACCGGCGGTTGAGCTGACCGATGATCGTGCCGCCGGTCACCGCTCCGCACTTCGTCCGCGACTGCGGGGCTCGCGGGCCCGGCTCACTCCTCCCGCTCACGCCGGCGCCCCCACCAGGTGCTTGAGGACCGAGGTGAAGAAGCCGAGGCCGTCCAGCGAGGGGCCGGTGAGCGCCTCCACCGCGTGCTCGGGGTGCGGCATGATGCCGACCACGTTGCCGGCGGGGTTGGTGATCGCGGCGATGTCGCGCTGCGACCCGTTCGGGTTGCCGCCGACGTAGCGGGCGACCACGCGGCCCTCGGCTTCGAGCTGGTCCAGCGTCGCGGTGTCGGCGACGTAGCAGCCCTCGCCGTTCTTGACCGGGATCAGCACCTCCTGGCCGGGCTGGAACGCGTTGGTCCACGCGGTGCCGGCCGACTCGATGCGCAGGATCTGGTCCCGGTTGCGGAAGTGCAGGTGCTGGTTGCGGGTGAGCGCGCCGGGCAGCAGGTGCGCCTCGCAGAGGATCTGGAAGCCGTTGCAGATGCCGAGCACCGGCAGGCCGCCGTGGGCGGCGTCCACGATCGTCTCCATCACCGGCGCGAACCGGGCGATGGCCCCGCAGCGCAGGTAGTCACCGTAGGAGAAGCCGCCGGGCAGCACGACGGCGTCGACCCCGTGCAGATCCGGGTCACCGTGCCAGAGCCGGACCGGCTCGGCGCCGGCGATCCGGACGGCTCGGGCCGCGTCCCCGTCGTCGAGCGAGCCGGGGAAGGTGACGACACCGACCCGGGCGGTCACGAGCGGGCGTCCGCGGTCTCGTCGGCCTCGACCAGGCGGACGGTGAAGTCCTCGATGACCGGGTTGGCGAGCAGCTTGTCGGCGATCTCCCGGGCACGGTCCAGGTCTGGTTCACCGGCGAACTCGATCTCGATCCGCCTGCCGATCCGAACCGAGGCGACGTCGCTGACGCCGAGCCGGGGCAGCGCGTTTGCGACGGCCTGGCCCTGCGGATCGAGGATCTCGGGCTTGAGCATGACGTCGACGACGACGCGAGGCACTGGGCACTCCTGACTGTGTACGCAGTTGGGTGCCGACCCACAACGGGCGAGCGCAGCCAGCGTACCTGGCAGATTCCGTCCCGGACGCACCGGCCGGGCGCAGTTCAGGCAGTGATCGACATAACCGGCCTCCGGGACCGGCCGTCAGGCGGGAAACGAGGTCTCACCAGGGGATATGCAGCGCCACGAGTCGCCAAACCGTTACATTTGTTAATCTCGATCCGATCCTTGAAAACGGCCGCCGCGCGCCCTACTGTACATCGACACGGTTCGATGTCAGCGGTAGCGGGAATCCCCGCTGCCGCCCTCCCGCGCCCGGCGACCCCGGGCCCGCCCCGTCCAAGGAGTCCACCCGATGCGCATCCGTCCCCTGCTCGCCCTGCTCGGCGCCGCGCTGGTCGGCGTCCTCGGCGCCTCGTCCGGCGCCGTGGCCGCCCCCGCCGGCCCGCAACCCATCATCGGCGGCGGCACCGTCTCGTCCGCGCCCTGGGCCGCCGCGGTCATGAGCAACGGCTCGTTCACCTGCTCCGGCAGCGTCATCGCCGCGCAGTGGGTGCTCACCGCCCGGCACTGCATCAGCGGCACCATGTCGGTGCGCGTCGGAAGCGTGAACCGCACCTCCGGCGGGGTCACCCGCACGGTCAGCGCCACCTACACCCGCTACGACCTCGCGCTCATGCGGCTCTCCAGCGCCGTCACCACCTCCGCGGTGAGCCTGGCCAGCAGCAACCCGCCGATCAACTCGACGAACTCGATCTACGGCTGGGGCATGACCTGCTACAGCGGCTGCTCGGCGTCCACCCAGCTGAAGACCGCCACCGTCCGGGTGACCAGCAACAGCGCCACCGACGCGTACGGCGGGCAGGCGATCCGCAGCACCCGGATCAACGGCAACGCCTGGCGGGGCGACTCGGGCGGCCCGCAGTTCTACAACGGCCAGCAGGTCGGGGTGGCCTCGACGGCCGACGGCTCCAGCATCCAGAACTACGGCAGCGTTGCGTACAACCGCGCCTGGATCACCTCGGTGGCCGGTGTCTGACGGTTAACGCCCGGCGCGGTGCGGATGGTCGGCGGCGTGCCGGCCGTCCGCGCCGCGTCGTTTTGCAGCATCCGATCAGGTGAACAATGCACACGATCGGGTCGCGCCGCTCCTGACAGCATCGGAAACGTGCTGGTCGTGACGACGGAGCAACTGCCCGGCTACGAGATCCGCCAGATTCTCGGTGAGGTGGTGTCATCGATGGCCAGGACGCGCAACCCGTACCGCGAGGGGGTCAAGAACCTGCGCGGTGGCGCGTACGACCCGATGGCACCGGACAACCTGACCCGGTGGCGCACCGACTCGGTGGCCCGGCTCGGCGAGGAGGCCCTGCGGCTGGGCGCGAACGCGGTGATCGGCATGCGGTTCGACAGCCGGGACTGCGGCGAGATGTGGATGGAGATCTGCGCCTACGGCACGGCCGTGATCGTCGCACCCGTCATGCCGGACGTCATGCCCTCCGACCAGCCCGCGATCGCGGCGGAAACGGCGCAGCAGCCGGGCGTCGTGGAAGCACCGGGCGGCATCGCCGAACCAGCCAGCGCCCCCAACCTCCGCACCGCCGCCGAAACCCCCACCGGCGACTGACCCAGCCCAGCCCTGCCCTGCCCAGCCCAGCCCAGCCCTGCCCTGCCCTGCCCTGCCCTGCCCTGCCCTGCCCCGCCCCGCCCTGTTGATCATGAAGTTGTTGCCCTCCACCTCGGCGTGTCGGGGCAACAACTTCATGATCAACTAGTCGGGCGGGCAGGCGGGCGGCCGGTGGGGGTGGGGTGGGGTGGGGTGGGGTGGGTTAGAGGATGGGGGGTGGGGAGTAGGTGGCGGCTTCGGGGTGGGCCGTGACCACCTCGGTGATGCGGCGGGTGACCGCTGCCACCTGGGCGGAGGCGGCGCCGACGAAGGCCGTCCGGTCGGCGACCAGGGTGTCGATGTCGGCGCGGGACAGGCCGAGCCGGCCGTCCGCGGCCAGCCGGTCGAAGAGATCGTTCTCCGGGGCACCCTTCTCGCGCATGGCCAGCGCCACCGCGACCGCGTGCTCCTTGATCACCTCGTGTGCGACCTCCCGGCCGACGCCGCGCCGGACCGCCGCCACCAGGATCTTCGTGGTGGCCAGGAAGGGCAGGAACCGCTCCAGCTCCCAGTTGATCACCGCCGGGTACGCGCCGAACTCGTCGAGCACGGTGAGGAAGGTCTGGAACAGCCCGTCGGCGGCGAAGAACGCGTCCGGCAGGGCCACCCGACGGACCACGGAGCAGGAGACGTCCCCCTCGTTCCACTGGTCACCGGCCAGTTCGCCGACCATCGACAGGTAACCCCGGATGATCACCGCGAAGCCGTTCACCCGCTCCGACGAGCGGGTGTTCATCTTGTGCGGCATCGCGCTGGAGCCGACCTGCCCCGGCTTGAAGCCCTCGGTGACCAGCTCCTGGCCGACCATCAGCCGGATGGTGGTGGCCAGCGACGAGGGCGCGGCGGCGGTCTGCGCCAACGCGGCCAGCACGTCGAAGTCCAGCGACCGGGGATAGACCTGCCCGACGCTGTCCAGCACCCGGGAGAAGCCCAGGTGCTCGGCGACCCTGCGCTCCAGCTCGGCCACCTTGTCGGCGTCGCCGTCGAAGAGGTCCAACTGGTCGGCGGCCGTGCCGACCGGCCCCTTGATCCCACGCAGCGGGTAGCGGGAGATCAGGTCCTCCAACCGCTCGTACGCGATCAGCAGCTCCTCCGCCGCCGACGCGAAGCGCTTGCCCAGCGTCGTGGCCTGCGCCGCCACGTTGTGCGAACGGCCGGTCATCACCAGCTCGGAGTGCTCGTGGGCGAGCCAGGCGAGGCGGGCCAGGGTGGCCACCACCCGGTCCCGGATCAGCTCCAGCGAGGCGCGCACCTGCAACTGCTCGACGTTCTCGGTGAGATCCCGGGAGGTCATCCCCTTGTGCACGTGTTCGTGCCCGGCGAGCGCGCTGAACTCCTCGATCCGGGCCTTCACGTCGTGCCGGGTGACCCGCTCCCGCTCGGCGATCGAGGCGAGGTCGACCTGGTCCAGCACCCGCTCGTACGCCTCGACCACGCCGTCCGGCACCGGCACGCCGAGGTCGCGCTGAGCGCGGAGAACGGCGAGCCAGAGGCGCCGCTCCATCCGGACCTTCTCCTCCGGGGACCAGAGGGCGACCAACTCGGGCGAGGCGTACCGGTTGGCGAGCACGTTGGGGATCGTCGTCACGTACCTCATTGTCCCGCACGCGCTGGTCAGCACCCGGACCGGGCCGACGGCTCAGGGGCCGGTCAGCTCGTGGACCGTGACCGGGCCGGAGACCAGCCGCACCGGGGCCAGCCGCGCCAGCTCCGGCGACACGGCACCCGCCCGGGTGTCCGCGAAGATCCACCGGACGCCGTACGCCGTTCGGAGCCGGTCCAGGTCGGCCGTCGCCGGCGCCGTGAAGACCCGCTCGTTGAGTGCGAACAGCTCCTGGTCGGGGAAGCTCTGCCGGGCGTACCCCAGGTTGGCCACACCGTGCGCGGCCACCACCGCGTCGGTGTAGCCCCAGCTCTCCACCACGGCCCGGTGCCCGCCGAGGCCGGTCACCCAGAACGCCCGGGCATCACAGTGCGGGGTGGTCCGCACCGGCCGGCAGTGCACGTTCGTGGCGACCACGTCGTCGGCGGCGGCGTTCGCGTCCAGCCACAACGCGGCGCGCATCTCGTCGGCGGTCAGCGCGTACGGCTGCGGGCCGCTCGCCGGCCCGGGCTCACTCGCCACCGAGCGGAGGGTCCCGGACACGCTGACCGCGATGCTGGCGCCGAGCAGCGCGGCGGTGACACCGGCGACCGCCACCGTGGCCGCCCGCCGACGACCCCCCGACGACGGGACCCGCCGCCGCCACAGCGCCGCCACCCCGGCGGCGAGCGCCGCGGCCAGCGCGACGAACACCGCGTACCGGATCGCCGAGGCGCCCAGCACCCGCAGCCACCCCTCGATGCTGCGGTCGGGACGGCCGATGGCCGGCACGACGAGCCCACCCAGCGCGCCGGCCGCGGCGAGCGCCACCAGCCCACCCGCTCCGGCAGTCGACACCAGCACCGGCCAGGGCACGCGGGCCGCAGCCAGCGACCAGGTGGTCAGCACCGCGCCGACCGGGATGACGCCCATCCAGAAGTAGATCTGACTGACCGACGGGTGCTGGAACACCCAGGTGGTGGCGGCCCCGGCCAGCACCGTGCCGGCGAGCAGCCAGACCGCCGGATCGGCCCGCTGCCTCCGGTCGACGAGCAGGATCATCCCGACCCACCGGGGGGCGTGGCCCAGCACCCACCACCCGACCACGGCGAACGCCAGCAGCCACCCGAGGGCACCACCGTCGTTGATGCCCGGCGGCAGTGGCGCGGCCGGCCAGATCCCGTCGCCCCGACCGAGCGTCTCGGCGTACGGGGCGGTGAAGTGCAGCAGCGCCAACGCCTGCACCCGCAGCGTCGAGGCGCCACCTCCGGCGAACAGTCGGAAGCCGAGCGCCATCGCCGCCACCAGACAGGCCAACGCCACCAGCGCGGGCCGCGGCACGCGTCGCTCCCGCCACCAGACCACAGCCGCGGTGAGACCCAGGCCGGCGATCAGCGGCGGCAAGGCGCTCGACTTCGCCCCCGCACAGACCAGCCCGAGCGCCGGGACCAGCGGCCAGGCCCGGCCGAGGCCACGCCCCCGCGCCACCTCCACACAGAGCCCGGTGAGCAGCAGCAGCGGCACCAGGACGTAGGTCTGCGACGGGCTGGCGTACGACAGCGGCATCTCACCGGACGCGCCGGCGGGCGAGGCGAGCGTGACGGTGGTCCCGAGGAAGCCGGCGACGGCGACCACCGGGCCGGTCCAGGCGGCGCCGCTCAGGTCCCGGACCAGCCCGGCGGCGAGCACCACCGCCGTGCCGATCACCGGCACCAGCCAGAGTCGCAGCAGCACCACCGGCGGTGAGATGCCGGTGATCATGCTGCCGGCGGCGACGTGGGCGTCGGAGAGGTAGTGGTAGCGCAACTCCTCGCCGGCGACGTGCGGCAGCTCGAACGGCATCGCCCGGGTCAGCTCCTGCACCAGCCCCAGGTGGTAGAGCAGGTCCTGGTAGTAGCCGCCGTGCACCGGGGGCAGCGGAACCATCCGCCACTGGGTGTACCCCCAGGCCAGCACCAGCAGCAGCGCCCCGCCCATCGCCCAGTGCCAACCGATCGGCAGCGGCCGGCGTTCGCCGATCCGCCAGTGCCGGCGCAACGCGGGTACGGCGGCGAACGCGACCAGCACCGGAAGCGGCCACCAGCGCAGCAGGGACTGCTGGCCGGTCGCGGCGGCCGACGCCCAGGCGACGAGTTCGAGCAGCAGGCCGGTGGCCGCGCCGTGGGCGAGGTCCTCCGGCAGGTTGCCCCGGCCGCCGCGCAGCGCGCGGTGCACCAGGGTCCCGGGCAGCACCAGGGCGAACGTCCAGTACGCGGCGTACCGGGCCAGGTCGGGGACGGGCACGCCGCCGCGCCACCAGAGCACCAGCAGGGCGGTGACGGCGAGCGCCCAGGGCAGTCCCGTGAGGACCGGCCGGAGGGCGTTCCGCCGCGACACCGGCGTCGGGGTGTCGACCCGCCCGGCCAGCAGGGTGTCAGCCACGGGCGCCGACCACGGGCGCGCGTGACTCGTCACCGATCGGCCCGACCGTCGCGGCACGCGGGACGTCGTCGAGCGAGTCGAACCCGACGTGGAAGGCCGGCCGGTTCTGCACGGTGGCGTAGATCCTCCCGACGTAGTCGCCGAGCAGGCCGAGGCAGACCAGTTGCACCCCGCTGAGCAGCAGCACGGCGACGAACATCGAGGTCCAGCCGGGGATGGTGGCGCCGGCGACGTACGCGACCATGCCGAACGCGATCAGCCCGAGGCAGAGCAGGAAGCTGCACATCCCCAGCCAGGTGGCCAGTCGCAGCGGCGCGGCGGAGAAGTTCGCCGTGCTCTCCCAGGCCAGGGCGATCATCCGGCGCAGCGGGTACTTCGTCTGGCCGGCGACCCGTGCCGCACGGACGTAGCGCACCTCGGCGCTGGGAAAACCGAGCGACGGCACCAGCAGCCGGTAGACCGGGGCGCGTTCCGGCAACCGGCGCAGCACCTCGATCACATCCCGACTGAGCAGCCGGAAGTCACCGGCCTGCGCCGGCAGGTCGGCACCGACCAGCCGGCGCATCAGCCAGTAGTAGACCCGGGCGGTGTTGCGCTTGAAGACCGTGTCGGTGCTGCGGTCGGCGCGAACGCCGTAGACCACGTCCACGCCGTCCTCGCGGGCCGCCCGGAGCATGTCGGCGATGGCCTCCGGCGGATCCTGGAGATCCGCGTCGAGGCTGACCACCCACCGGCCGACGGCCCGGTGGAGTCCGGCGGTCAACGCCGCCTGGTGGCCGCTGTTCCGCCGCAGCCGGACGACCCTCAGCTGCGGCCAGTCCCGGGCGTGGTCGAAGAGCACCGCCACGGTGTCGTCCCGGCTGCCGTCGTCGACGGCGACCACCTCGTAGTCGATCCCGAGCGCGTCGAGCACCGGCCGCAGCCGGGTGACCAGGGCCGGGATGACCGCGGTCTCGTTGAACATCGGGATGACCACCGACAGGGTGGTCATCCCGGGGACGACGGACTCCATCGTGTTACGGCCCCGTTCCGCACGCAGGAGTGATCGGTGCCGCACCGAGGGTGCGGCAGCGATCACCGTGGCGTGGCGAACTTCCCACCAGCGGGCCGGGTCCTGAACAGACCGTTAACGTCTGCTTGCGGATGACCCGGTAAGGGGCGGCTCGGGACGATCGGGCGCGGTGGCCGGTGGCTCAGCGCTCCAGGATGGCCGTCACACCCTGACCGCCCGCCGCGCAGATCGAGATGAGCCCGCGTCCGCCGCCCCGCTGCGCCAGCAGCTTCGCCAGGGTGGCCACGATCCGCCCGCCGGTGGCGGCGAACGGGTGCCCGGCGGCCAGGGACGACCCGTTCACGTTGACCCGGTCCCGGTCGATCGTGCCCAGCGGCGCGTCCAGGCCGAGTCGGTCCTTGCAGAACTCGGGCGATTCCCAGGCGGCGAGCGTGGCCAGCACCTGCGAGGCGAACGCCTCGTGGATCTCGTAGTAGTCGAAATCCTGCAGCGTCAGCCCGGCCCGGGCCAGCATCCGGGGCACCGCGTACGCGGGGGCCATCAACAGCCCCTCGTCGCCGTGCACGAAGTCCACCGCCGCCGTCTCCGACCAGCTGAACCAGGCCAGCACCGGCAGGTTGTGCGCACTCGCCCACTCCTCGCTGGCCAGCAGCACGGTGGACGCGCCGTCGGTGAGCGGCGAGGAGTTGCCGGCGGTCATGGTCGCCTGCTCGGCGTCCGGGCCCCGGGTGCCGAAGACCGGCTTGAGCGAGCCGAGCTTCTCCAGGCTGGTGTCGGGGCGGAGGTTCGCATCGCGGGTCAACCCGAGGTACGGCGTCATCAGGTCGTCGAAGAAACCCTGGTCGTACGCTGCGGCCAGTCGCTGGTGGGAGCGCAGCGCCAGCTCGTCCTGGGACCGCCGGTCGATCTGCCAGCGCAGCGCCGTGCGGGCGGCGTGGTCCCCCATCGACAGGCCGGTACGCGGCTCGGCGTTGCGCGGAATGTCCGGCCTGAACGGCTGGAGCGGCCGTAGCTTCGCGGCGACCTTGAGCCGTTCGCCGAGCGTGCGGGCGGAGTTGAGTTTGAGCAGCGTGCGCCGCATCTCCTCGTTGACCGCGAGCGGCGCGTCGGAGGTGGTGTCGACGCCGCCGGCGATGCCCACGTCGAGCTGCCCGAGGGCGATCTTGTTGGCGACGAGGATCGCCGCCTCCAGGCCGGTGCCGCACGCCTGCTGGATGTCGTACGCCGGGGTGTGCGGGTCGAGCCGGGAGCCGAGCACCACCTCGCGGGTGAGGTTGAAGTCGCGGGAGTGCTTGAGCACCGCCCCGGCCACCACCTCGCCGACCCGCTGGCCGGCCAGTCCGTACCGGGCGACCAGACCGTCCAGCGCCGCGCCGAGCAGGTCCGAGTTGGACGCGTCCGCGTAGCGGGAGTTGGAACGGGCGAAGGGGATGCGGTTGCCCCCGATGACAGCGACACGTCGGATGCTCTGCACGATCCGCCTCCTCAACAGGTGTTGCTCGAACCCTACTCGCCAGTAGGCTACGCCCATGACCGACAGGTACGCGAGCTTCGTCCAATCGGCCGCCGGCCGCGCGCTGGTCAAGCGCCTCGGGCTGCCCGACCCACCGCGACTGCGCCGGCACCGCCCCGGCGACCCGCTGCTGCCCGGGCCGGCCCTGCTCGGCGCGGCCACCGGCAGCCGGCTCGCCGGACCGGTCGCCAAGATCCTGACCGCCGCCGGGGTCGACCTGGCCGACCCGGCCGCCACCGCCTCCGCCGACACCCCGCAGCGGTACGGCGCACTGCTCTTCGACGCCACCGGGATCACCGACTCGACCGACCTCCGCCAGCTCTACGACTTCTTCCACCCCCAGGCGCGGGCCGTGCTGCCCAGCGGTCGGGTGATCGTGCTGGGCACCCCGCCGGAGGAGTGCCCGACGCCCCGCGAGGCGACCGCCCAGCGCGCCCTGGAAGGGCTGGTCCGGAGCATCGGCAAGGAGTTCGGCCGGGGCATCACCGCGCAACTCGTCCACGTCACCCGCGACGGCAGTGTCACCACGGCCGACCCGTGCGGACCGGATCAGTCCACCGGCACGCTCACCAGCCTCGAGGCGACCCTCCGGTTCCTTCTGTCGGGCCGGTCCGCGTACGTGTCGGGGCAGGTCATCCGGGTCGGCGCTGGCGACGCGAGCGCCCCGGCCGACTGGGACCGCCCACTCGACGGGCAGGTCGTGCTGGTCACCGGCGCCGCGCGGGGCATCGGCGCCGCGCTGGCCCGGGTGCTCGCCCGCGACGGCGCGCAGGTGGTGGCGTTGGACATCCCGGCCGCCGGGGACGCGCTGGCCGCGGTGGCGAACGACATCGGCGGCACGGCTGTCCAGCTCGACCTGACCGCGCCGGACGCGCCGACCCGGCTCGCCGAACACCTGGCAACCCGGCACGGCCGGGTCGACGTGGTCATCCACAACGCCGGCATCACGCGGGACAAGACGCTCGGCCGGATGGACGCCGACCGGTGGGACCAGGTCATCGACGTCAACCTCTCCAGCCAGGAGCGGATCAACGACGTGCTGCTGGAGCGCGAGTTGATCCCGGCCGGCGGGCGGATCGTGGCGGTCTCCTCGATCGCCGGGGTCGCCGGCAACCGCGGGCAGACCAACTACGCCACCAGCAAGGCCGGCGTGATCGGGCTGGTCGGCTCGCTCGCCCCGGCCCTCCGCGACCAGGGGATCAGCGTCAACGCGGTGGCACCCGGCTTCATTGAGACCCGACTGACCGCGCGCATTCCGCTGGTCGTCCGCGAAGCGGGACGCCGGATGAACAGCCTGGCCCAGGGCGGGCTGCCGGTCGACGTGGCCGAGACGATCGGCTGGCTGTCCTGGCCGGCCAGCGGCGCGGTCAGCGGCAACGTGGTCCGGGTCTGCGGCCAGAGCCTGCTGGGGGCGTGATGGGTGGCACGGACGACGACGTCTCCCTGCACGAGCTGATCGAGGGCCCGACGGAGGCGCTGTCGGCGGAGACCCTGGCCGCGGCAGGCCGGCCGGAGGGCAGCCGCACCGCGACCGAACTGCCCCGGATGCCGGCGGCCGGTGCGCTCTACCGGCGGGCGTTGCTCGGTGCGCTGCCGGGCCTGGGGGGAGGGCGGCGCGGACCCGGTCTGCCGGCGGTCGAGTTGACCGTGAGCGGGGTGACCGTCGACCGGGCGCACCTGGCCGACTACGACCGGGTCTGCGGATTCCGGCTCACCGACCGGCTTCCCGCGACGTTCCCGCACGTCATGGGCTTCCCGCTGACCCTGCGGCTGATGACCGCGCCGGAGTTCCCCATCCCACTGACCGGCGTGGTGCACGTCGGCAACCGGATCTCCGTGCACCGTCCGGTCACCGCCGACGAGACCCTCGACTTCACCACGTACGCGGAGAACCTGCGCCCGCACGACCGGGGGCGGCAGGTCGACGTGGTGCTGGTCGCCTCGGTCGACGGTGAGGAGGTCTGGCGCGGCGTCTCGACGTACCTGGGTCGGGAGCGGATGCCCGGCGGCGGCGAGCGGCGCGACCGGAGCGGACGCCCGGAGACGCCGGCCGGCACGGCCCGCTGGCGGGTGGAGCCTCGCGTCGGCACCGAGTACGCGCGGGTCTCCGGGGACCACAACCCGATCCACACCTCCCTGCTCGGGGCGCGGCTGTTCGGGTTCCGCCGGCCGATCGCGCACGGCATGTGGAGCAAGGCCCGCTGCCTGGCCGCGCTGGAGAACCGGCTGCCGGACGCCTACACCGTCGAGGTCGCCTTCAAGCTGCCCGTACCGCTGCCGAGCACGGTGAGCTTCGCCCTCCTGCCCGACGGTGGGTTCGCGCTGCACGACCCGCGCGGCCGACCACACCTGGCGGGTCTCGTGCGCTGACGCACCCCTGCCAAACCGGACTCGAGGCTTGGCAGGGGTGTTTTTTTGCGCTAAGTTCTTCTCAGATCGAGATGTTCTCAGATTGAGAGAGACATGGTTGACGAGCAGGACTTCCTGGCCGCGTACGACCCCCGGGCCTACCCGTCGGTCGCCGTCACCGTCGACGTGGTGGCACTGACCATTCGCGACGGCGCGCTGCACCTGCTGCTGATCCAGCGCGGGCAGCCGCCCTTCGAACGGCACTGGGCGCTGCCCGGCGGCTTCGTCCGTCCCGACGAGGACCTGACCGCCGGCGCCCGGCGGGAGCTGGCCGAGGAGACCGGGCTCGGCGGCGAAGGGCTTCGCCGCGTACACCTCGAGCAGTTGGGCAGCTACGGTGCCCCCGACCGCGACCCGCGGATGCGCGTCGTGTCGGTCGCCCACCTCGCGTTCGCCCCCGACCTGCCGGACCCGGCCGCCGGCAGCGACGCCGACGAGGCGATCTGGCTGCCGGTGACCGCGCTGACCAGCCGGCAGCTCGCGTTCGACCACGGCCGGATCATCGACGACGCCCTGGAGCGGGCGCGGTCCAAGCTGGAATACACGCCGCTCGCCACCCGCTTCCTCGCCGCCGAGTTCACGATCAGCGAGCTGCGCGCCGTCTACGAGACGGTCTGGGGTCACCCGCTGCACGCCGGCAACTTCCACCGCAAGGTGCTGTCCGTGCCGGGGTTCGTGGAGAGCACGGGTGCCAGCACCGAGCGCGGCGGTGCCCGGGGCGGCCCCCGCGCCCGGCTCTACCGGGCCGGCGACGCCCGGCTGCTGCACCCGGCGCTGCTGCGCCCCGCCCGGGAGGAGACGGTGCGATGAGGACCGCGGAGGCCATCGGCCTGGTCACGGCGGCTCGCACCGACGCCGACCTGTTCGGCACCGACCAGCCGGCCCGGCGCTACCGCGAGCTGGTCGCGGCCCTGCACCCCGACCGTCTGCCGGCCGACCCGGCGGTACGCGCCGAGGCCACCGAGGCGTTCATCCAGGTCACCACCCGGTGGCAGGCCCGGCAGGTCACCGTCCTCGGCGACTACCGCCTCGGCGTGCCGGTCCACACGGGTGACCTGGCCGATCTCTACGACGTCGGCGACGACCGGCTGCTCAAGCTCCCCCGACGGCCCACCGACAACGACCTGATGGCCCGCGAGGCGCACGCCCTGCGCACCATCGCCGAACGTGGCGACCCGCGCTACCTGCCGTACGTGCCCCGGCTCGTCGACGAATTCCGGCACCGCGACGCCGCCTCCGGCGCCGAACGACGGATCAACGTGCTCGCCACCGCGCCCGGTCTGCACGACCTCGACGAGGTGCGGCGCGCGTACCCCGACGGGTTGGACGCCCGGGACGTGGCCTGGATGTGGCGGCGGCTGCTGGTGGCGCTCGGCCTGGCCCACCGGGCGGGCGTGACGCACGGCGCGGTCCTGCCGCGACACGTGCTGATCGAGCCGGACGCCCACGGCGTGGTGCTGGTCGACTGGTGTTTCTCCGCCCCCGTCGGAGGCACGGTCCCGGCGCTGGTGCCCGGCCAGGAGGACTGGTACCCGCCAGAGGTCCCCAGGAAGCAGCCCTGCGGGCCGGGCACCGACATCTGGATGGCCACCCGCTGCATGACCTCGCTGCTGAACCGCCACGCGCCGCGCGAGCTGCTCGGCTTCGCCCAGGGCTGCCGGCAGCGATTCCTCCAGGACCGGCCCGACGACGCCTGGCGCCTGCTCCGCGAACTCGACCAGGTGCTGGACCGGCTCTACGGGCCGCGCACCTTCCGACCCTTCACCCTCACCCCCTAGGGAGCTGTCATGGGCAGTGGAATCTGGTCCACCGACGTGTACGACGCCGCCGACCGCTACCGCCGGTCCACCGGCAGGAGCGCCTTCTCCTACAGCGACAGCGGGGCGCGCACCGTGCACCCCGCACTCGACCCCCGCGACGCGACGCGCGAGAGCCGCGACTCCGACGAGCACCCGCAGTCGACGCCCGTCGCGGTGCTCTTCGACGTGACCGGCTCGATGCTCACGGTGCCGCGCGTCCTGCAGACCAAGCTGCCGCAACTGCTCGGGCTGCTGCAACGGCAGGGCTACGCCAACGACCCCCAGATCATGTTCGGCGCGATCGGCGACGCCACCTGCGACCGGGTGCCGTTGCAGGTCGGCCAGTTCGAGTCGGACAACCGGATGGACGACGACCTCGGGCGGATCGTGCTGGAGGGCGGTGGCGGCGGGCAGATGACCGAGTCGTACGAGCTGGCCATGTACTTCATGGCCCGACACACCGTCACCGACAGCTGGGAGAAGCGCGGCCGGCGCGGGTACCTGTTCATCATCGGCGACGAGCTGGCGTACCCCCGGGTGAAGGCCCGGGAGGTGGCCCGCCTGATCGGCGACGACCTGGCCGAGGACGTACCGCTGCGACAGGTCGTCGACGAGGTGACCCGCCGCTGGGACACCTACTACCTGCTCCCCGCCGGCAGCCACTACGCCGGCAACGCCAAGGTGCTCGACTTCTGGCGGGACCTGCTCGGGCAGAACGCCGTCGTGCTCGACGACCTCGACGCGGTCTGCGAGACCATCGCGCTCACCATCGGCCTCGGCGAGCAGGCCATCGACCTGGACGAGGGCCTCCGCCACCTGGACCACACCGGCTCCGGCGCCGCCGGCACCGTGTCCAAGGCGCTGGCCCGCCTCGGGCGGGGGCGGCGGGCCGAGGTGTCCACGCTGCCGGCCTTCCGCGACACCACCGGTGGGGTGACCCGGCTGTGAGGCACGTGGCGGTGGTCGACCTCGGCTACGGCGACGCCGGCAAGGGCACCGTGGTGGACTGGCTCTGCGCCACCCGGCCCGTGCACACGGTGATCCGCTTCAACGGGGGCGCGCAGGCGGCGCACAACGTCGTGCTGCGCGATGGGCGGCACCACACGTTCGCGCAGTTCGGCGCCGGCACGTTCCATCCCGGGGTCCGTACGCACCTGTCGCGGCACGTGGTGGTGGACCCGTTGGCGCTGGCCGGCGAGGCCGACCATCTCGCCACGGTCGGGGTGCCCGACGCGCTGGACCGACTGACGGTCGACGGGGAGGCGTTGCTCGCCACCCCGTACCACCGGGCCGCCAACCGGGCCCGGGAGATCGCCCGGGGAGCCGACCGGCACGGCTCCTGCGGGCTCGGGGTGGGCGAGGCCGTGGCGTACGGTCTCGCCCATCCCGACGACGCGCCCCGGGTCGCCGACTGCGGCAGCCCGGCGCTGCTGCGCCGCAGGCTGACCGCCCTGCGGGACCGGCTGACCGCCGAACTCGGCCCGCTGGACGCGCCACCGGTCGAGGACTGCCTGCCCGCGTTCACCGGGTTCGCCGGGCGGGTCGCGATCGTCGACAGGACCTGGCTCGCCGGGGCGCTGCGCGCCGGGACCTGCGTCTTCGAGGGCGCGCAGGGCGTGCTGCTCGACGAGTGGCACGGCTTCCACCCGTACACGACGTGGAGCACCACCACGTTCGCCAACGCCGACAGCCTGCTCGCCGAGGCGGGCCTGCCCGGCGGCGCGACCCGGATCGGGGTGCTCCGGCTGGTCACCACCCGGCACGGGCCCGGTCCGCTGGTGACCGAGGACCCGGGCCTGGCACTGACCGACCCGCGCAACCCGACGAACCCGTGGCAGGGCAGGTTCCGGTTCGGCCACTTCGACGCGGTGGCCCACCGGTACGCCCTCGCCGCGGCCGGCGGGGTCGACGGCCTGGCACTGACCCACCTCGACCTCGCCGGACCAGGGCTGCGGATCTGCCGCCGCTACGACACCACCGACCGGCTCACCCCGGGCCCACCCGGCGACCTGGACCGGCAGGCCGCGCTCACCGCCCGTCTGCTGCGCTCCCGCCCGGTGTACGACGACCCGCCGCCCGACTGGGCGGAGGCGGTACGCGCGGAGCTGGGCGCGTCGGTGGTGCTGACCTCGCACGGCCCCACCGCCGGCGACAAGACCCCGCACGGCCCGCTGCTCGCCCCACCGGCCCTGGTCCGCTCGGCCTGACACCCGTGGGCATGGCCGGGTGATCCGGCGACTCGGCCACCGGGCGGGTCGCGCCCGGCGAGCATGGGGGCATGGACTCCGCGCTCGACCTGCTCCGACAGTTGGTCGCCTCACCATGGGTGTACCTGCTGATCTTCGGGCTCACGGCGGTCGACGCGTTCTTCCCGGCCGTACCCGGCGAGGCAGCCGTCATCACGGCCGCCGTGCTCTCCACCGGCGGCAACCCCAACCTGGTGGCGGTGATCGTCGCCGCCGCGCTGGGCGCCTGTGCCGGCGACCACGTCTCGTACGCCATCGGGCGCGGCGGTGGCGCGAACCGGCTCGCCCGGTTTCCCGACGACAGCCGTCGGCGGGCCAGCTCCGAGTGGGCCCGGCGCGCGCTGGAACGGCGCGGCGGGCTGATCCTGACCACCTCCCGGTACGTGCCGGGCGGCCGGACCGCGGTCACCCTCACCATGGGCGCGGTCCGTTATCCCCGCCGGTCGTTCCTGCTCTATGACGCGATCGCGACGGTCACCTGGGCGCTGTACTGCGGGCTGCTCGGCTACTTCGGCGGGCTGGCCTTCGAGCGGCACCCCGTCAAGGGCATCCTCGCCGGGATCGCCCTCTCGGTGATCGTCACGCTGGGCATCGAGGGCGTCCGTTGGCTCCGCCATCGCGCAAGCCGCCGCACCGCCGCCCGCAACTGACCGGCGCAGCCGTCACAGCAGGTCCGCGTCGTGCACCAGGATCGCCAACTGCACCCGGTTGCCCGCCTGGAGCTTCGCCAGCGCCCGGCTGACGTGCGCCTTCACGGTGGCCTCGCTCATCGTCAGCCGCCGGGCGATCTCCGCGTTGCCGTGCCCGCGCGCCACCTCCCGGACGATCTCCAGCTCGCGCGCGGTGAGCGGGGCGAGCCGCTGACGCGCCGCGTCCCGGCGTGCCGGCCCACGGTCGGCGAACGAGCTGATCAGGCGCCGGGTCACCGTCGGGGCGAGCATCGCGTTCCCGGCGGCCACCCTGCGGACGGCGACGGCGAGTTCCCGGGGCGGAGTGTCCTTGAGGAGGAAGCCCACCGCCCCGGCCCGCAGCGCCCGGTGCACGTACTCGTCGAGGTCGAAGGTGGTCAGCATGATCACCTCCGGTCCGGCGGCGACCACGTCGGCCGCGACGGTCAGCCCGTCGACGCCCGGCATCCGCACGTCGAGCAGCACCACGTCGGGGCGTAACCGGTGGGCCTGCTCCAGCGCGCCGGAGCCGTCCGCCGCCTCGCCCACCACCGTGATGTCCTCCGCCGCCTCCAGGATCAGCCGCAGGCCGGCGCGGACCAGTTGTTCGTCGTCGACCACCACCACCCGGATCACGCCGCACCCGCCACCGGGATCAGTGCGCGAACCAGGAACCCGCCGTCCACCGGTGCGGCCTCCAGCCGGCCGCCGAGCAACTCCACCCGCTCGCGCAGCCCGAGCAGCCCGTGCCCGGCGCCGGGCAGCGAGGGCCCGCCCTCGGACGGGCCGTTGCGGACCACCACCTCCAGCCCGTCGGGCAGGTGACGCAGGCAGACAGTCGTCTCGGCGTCGGCGGCGTGCTTACGCACGTTGGTCAGCCCTTCCCGGACAACCCGGTACGCGGTGCGTTCCACGGTCGCCGGCAGTGCCGTCGGAGCGCCCTCGTCCCGCCGACACACCCGGAGCCCGGCGGCACGCGACTCCCCGATCAGCTCGTCCAGGGCGTCGAGCCCTCGCTCCGGCGCCACGGCCGGATCGGCCTGTCGCAGCACCCCCAGCACCTCGCGGAGGTCGGTGAGCGCCTGCCTGCCGGTCCTGCGGATCAGCGCGGCCGCCTCGACGGTCTCCGGCTCGGCGGCGGTCACCTCCAGCGCCCCGGCGTGCACCACCATCAGCGACACCCGGTGTGCCACCACGTCGTGCATCTCCCGGGCGATCCGGGTCCGTTCCTCGGCGCGGACCCGGTCGGCACGGGCCTCCTGCTCGCGTTCCAGGCGCTCGGCCCGGTCCCGCAGTGCGGCGAGCGTGTCCCGGCGCGCCCTTACCCAGAGGCCGACGACCAGCGGAAATCCGACCAGACAGGTGGCGAGCAGCAGCACGTTGCCGACGGTGGCGGTGGTGAGCCGGCGCACGCCGCCCACCGCCAGCCCGACCAGCACTCCACCGGCCAGCACCAGGGCGGCTCCGAGGAGGAAATCGGTGAGCCGCCGGCCACGCAGCCGAAGGCCGGCCTGGTACGAGGCGACCACCCCCGGTGCCGCGGCGGCGAGCACCAACCAGCTGACCGCGGCGGCCAGGAACAGCGGCCAACGCCGGGCCCGGACCAGGCCGGCGGCCCAACCGGAGGCCCCGGCGAGGATCAGCACGACGACGGTCGGCAGCGGCGAGCGGACCCCGATCGCCCCGGTCGCACTGGCCCAGACGGCGGCGGCGACCACGACGGCGAGCAGCAGCGGGGCGTACCGCTCGACGACCCGCCGGAGCACGACGGAGCTGGAGGCCACGCAGCGAGCGTAGGTCTCCACCGGGGAAACGGGCGGCCCCGCGCCCGCAGACCCGGGTGCGGTGGGGGAAGACCCCTACCCGCCGTCCGGGCCGGACGCTACCTAAGTGACATCGCACGGCTGACCACTGGCCGATGGCGGGAGCCGACGGCGGCACCAGCATCGGAATCATGGATAACCTGCTCGACCTGCTGCACCAGACGATGTCCTCGCCGTGGGTGTACCTGGCGATCTTCGCAATCGCGGTGCTCGACGGCTTCTTCCCGGTGGTGCCGAGCGAGACGGCGGTGATCACCGCTGGAGTGTTCGCGGCCTCCGGCGCGCCGTACCTGCCCGCGCTGATCCTGGTGGCCGCCGCCGGGGCACTGGTCGGCGACCACGTCTCGTACGCCATCGGTCGCAGCGGTGGCGGGCGGCTGCTCGACCGGCTCCCGCCCCACGGCCGACGTCGGACCGCCGTCGAACGGGCCCGCCGGGGAATCGCCACCCGGGGCGGCCTGATCCTCACCGTCGCCCGCTACGTACCGGGTGGCCGGACCGCGGTCACCCTCACCATGGGCGCGGTCCACTATCCCCGGCGACGGTTCCTGGCCTTCGACGCGCTCGCCGCCGGCTCGTGGGGGCTCTACTCGGCGCTGGTCGGCTATCTCGGTGGGCTGGCCTTCGAGCAGGACCCGCTGCGTGGCCTGCTGCTCGGGCTGGGTCTCGCGCTGACCGTGACCCTGGTGGTCGAGGTGGTCCGCTGGTTGCTCCGGCGTCGCCGGCCTTCGGCAGCGGTGCCGACGACCGGGCCGGTGAGCCGGACACGGGCGCGGTGACGGCGGGTCGGGGGCCGTCAGTCGGCCGGCGGGCGCCAGGTGACGCCGTGCAGGAGCTGGCCGGCGCCGAGCCAGGCCACGTTCATCATCCGGGTGGCGGTCCGCTCCGGGTCGGCCTCGGGGTGGTCCGCGAGCCAGTCGGCCAGGGACTCGGTCGCGCCGACCAGCGCGTACGCGACGACCTCCAGGTCGATCGCGGCGATCTCGCGGCCCTCGGCGCGCAGCGCGTGGTCGAGCATCCCGGCGACCACCTCCACCAGCCGTGCCCGCATGGTGGCCAGCTCGCCGGCGAACGGCTGCTCGCCCCGGGCCTGGCGGTAGAGCACGGCCCAACCGTCGCGGTGCGCGCCGACGAAGCCGAAGAACGCCCGCAGCCCCCGCCAGAGCCGTTCGTCGGCCGGCAGGTCGGGGGCGGCGGCGCCGGCGATGGCCTGCATCATCCGGGTGCCCTCGCGGTGCAGGCAGGCGACGAAGAGCTCCTCCTTGGTGCCGAGGTACGCGTAGACCATGGGCTTGGAGATGCCCGCGTCCTCCGCGATCTCGTCCATGCTCGCGGCGTGGAAGCCGCGCCGGGAGAAGACCTTGACCGCCGCGTCGAGCATCTGCTGCTCACGGACGGCCCGTGGCAGGCGCTTGAAGGCGGGAGGGGTCGACACCTTGCGAGCATACCTACTCGTGCGTAGGGTTACGCGCGAGTAGCCAAATCTTCCCGGAAGGCGCATCTCATGACTGACTTCGACCCGGCCACCTTCGCCAACGTCGGCCCCAAGGAGTTCGCCCAGCTGGTCAAGTCCACCCCGGACGACAAGATCGCCCAGGTGATGTCCGGTGACCTGCGCGGCAAGATCCTGGGCGAGGTGTTCAGCCGGATGCCGTCGCTGTTCCGCGCGGACCGGGCCGGCTCCACCAACGCCGTCATCCACTGGGTCATCACCGGCCGCCCGGACGGCGGCAGCGACACCTACGAGGTGGTCATCGCCGACGGCAAGTGCGAGGTGAACGAGACCCCGCAGCACGACCCGAAGCTGAGCCTCACCATGGGCCCGGTGGAGTTCCTGAAGATCGTCTCCGGCGGCGCCAACCCCGTGATGATGTTCATGACCGGCAAGCTGAAGGCGAAGGGCGACCTCGGCCTCGCCGCCAACATCGCCAACCTGTTCGACATCCCCAAGGCCTGAGATGACCGAGTTCTCGCTCGACCTGACCGAGGAACAGCGGGACCTGCGCGATTGGGTGCACGGCTTCGCCGCCGAGGTCGTGCGCCCGGCCGCCGCCGAGTGGGACGAGCGCGAGGACACCCCGTGGCCGGTGATCCAGGAGGCCGCCAAGGTCGGCCTCTACGGCTTCGAGTTCCTCGCCACCTGCTGGGCCGACCCCACCGGGCTCTCCCTGCCCATCGCCAGCGAGGAACTCTTCTGGGGTGACGCCGGCATCGGCCTGAGCATCTTCGGCACCTCGCTGGCCGTCGCCGCCATCTACGGCGCCGGCACCCCCGACCAGATGGTCGAGTGGGTGCCGCAGTGCTTCGGCGACGTCGACTCGCCGGCCGTCGCCGCGTTCTGCACCAGTGAGCCCGAGGCCGGCTCCGACGTCGGCGCGATGCGGACCAGAGCCGTCTACGACGAGGCCACCGACGAGTGGGTGCTCAACGGCCAGAAGGCGTACGCCACCAACGGCGGCATCGCCGGGGTGCACGTGGTCACCGCCTCGGTCGACCCCACGCTCGGCTCCCGGGGGCAGGCGGCGTTCGTCGTACCGCCGGGCACCCCCGGCCTGACCGCCACCCGCAAGCTGCGCAAGCTGGGCCTGCGCGCGTCGCACACCGCCGACGTCTTCCTCGACGGTGTACGCGTGCCCGGCCGCTGCCTGCTCGGCGGCCGCGACGCCCTGCTGGAACGCCTCGACCGGGCGCGCTCCGGGCAGCGGGCCAGCGGGCAGGCCGCGATGCGCACCTTCGAGCTGTCGCGACCCACGGTGGGCGCGCAGGCGCTCGGCGTGGCCCGGGCCGCCTACGAGTACGCCCTGGACTATGCCAAGGACCGCGTCCAGTTCGGACGACCGATCATCGAGAACCAGGCGGTCGCGTTCGCGCTGGCCGACATGCGGATGGAGATCGACGCGGCGCGGCTGCTGGTCTGGCGGGCCTCCTGGATGGGCCGCAACAACCGCCCCTTCACCGCCGGCGAGGGGTCGATGTCCAAGCTCAAGGCCGGTGAGGTGGCGGTGTCGGTCACCGAGAAGGCCGTGCAGTTGCTCGGCGGTGCCGGTTTCCTGCGCGACCACCCCGTGGAGCGCTGGTACCGGGACGCGAAGATCTACACCATCTTCGAAGGCACCTCCGAGATCCAGCGACTGGTGATCTCCCGGGCGATCTCCGGGATGCAGATCCGCTGACCGGGCAGGCCCTGGCCGGGTCCGGCTCGCCGGACCCGGCCGGGCGTGCCGGGCGTCCTCCCGCAGGCCGCCCCTGATCCCACGATCCGTGCCGTCTTCGTCACCCCGCGCCGCCGTCGACTGGGCATGACACGGCACCCAGTGCATGATCAAGGAAGACGCCCTGACGGACGGGGAGTCCCCTGCCCCGTCCGCGCACCACCCCCGAGGAGGTCTGCGGCATGGACCTGCCGTTCATCATCGCCACGCTGACCCGTCGCGGGCTGCTCACCCCCGGCCGGCCGATCCGGGTCGCCTCCCAGCTCAGCGCCCTGCGCAAATGGGGATGGAGCCTGGCCGGCGAACTACGCCAGGCAGCCGCCCGGGACCCCGGCCGCCCGGCGATCATCGACGAGGACGGCGTCGAGCTGACCTACCAGGACCTGCTCGACCGAGCCGAAAGAATGGCCCGCTCGATGCGGGCGGGGCTCGGCGTACAGGCCGGCGACCGGATCGGCGTGCTCTGCCGCAACCACCACGGGCTGATCGAGACGATCGTCGCGGCCACCCTGCTCGGCGTCGACGCGGTACTGGTCAACACCGGGCTCTCCGCAGCCCAGTTGGCCACCGTCGCCGAAGAGCAGCGGCTCCGGCTGCTGGTGCACGACGACGAGTTCGCCGAGCGGGTCCTCGGGCTCCCCGCCGAGCTGCCCCGCCTCGACGAACGCGCCCGTGAGGAACTGGTGGCCGGCGCGCTGCCGGGCGAGCTGCACCCGCCCGAGCGGGACGGCCGGATCATCGTGCTGACCTCCGGCACCACCGGTGCGCCCAAGGGTGCCCGCCGCCCCACCCCCAACGGCTTCGGCCCACTGGTGTCCATCATCGACCGCATTCCGCTGCACACCCGCGACCGCGTGATGATCGCCGCACCCATCTTCCACACCTGGGGGTTCGCCGCCCTCCAGGTCTGCTTCGCCCTGCGGGCCACCATCGTGCTCCACCGCCGCTTCGACCCCGCAGCCACGCTCGCCGCCCTGGTGGCACACCGCTGCGACGCGCTGTTCGCCGTACCGGTGATGGTGCAGCGGCTGATGGAGGTGCCCCCACCGGACCCGCGCCCCCCTCTCAAGGTCGTCGCGGTCAGCGGATCCGCCCTGCCCGGCGGGCTGGCACCGAAGTTCATGGACGTCTACGGGGACGTCCTGTACAACCTCTACGGCTCCACCGAGGTCTCCTGGGCCTCCATCGCCGGCCCGGACGACCTGCGCCAGGCGCCCACCACCGCCGGCCGGCCGCCGCACGGCACCCTGCTGAAGATGCTCGACGACGCCGGTCAGCCGGTCCCCGACGGTCGGGTCGGGCGCATCTTCGTCGGCAACGAGATGCTCTTCGAGGGCTACACCTCCGGCAACAGCCGGGAGAGCCGGGACGGCCTGCTCGACACCGGCGACCTCGGCCGGCTCAACGCCGAAGGGCTGCTCTTCGTCGACGGCCGGGCCGACGACATGATCGTCTCCGGCGGCGAGAACGTCTTCCCGTCCGAGGTGGAGGATCTGATCGCCCGGCTGCCGCAGGTCCGCGAGGCGGCCGTGATCGGCGTACCCGACCCCGAGTACGGCCAGCGGCTGGCCGCGTTCCTCGCCCTGCACCCCGGCGAGACACTCGACCCCGAAGCCGTCCGCGAGTACGTCCGGCACTACCTGGCCCGCTTCTCCGTCCCCCGGGACGTCATCTACGTGAAGTACCTGCCCCGCAACGCCACCGGCAAGGTGCTCAGCCGCGAACTGCGCCGGTACTTCAGCTGACGTCGCCCGCCAAGGGTCAGCCGGGGATCGTGACCCGGCCGTCCACCGCCGCGGCGGCGATGTCGGTGCGGTGCTGCGAACCGGCCAGCTCCACCCCGTCCAGCAGCGCGTACGCGGCCGCCCGGGCGGTGGCCAGGTCAGCGCCGGTGGCCGTACCGCAGAGCACCCGGCCGCCCGCGGAGAGCAACGCGCCGTCGCCGGCGCGGCGGGCGGTGCCGGCGTGTATGATGCCCGGCCGGTCCGCGCCGGTGATCACGTCACCGGTACGCGGCGCCGCCGGATAGCCCTCGGCGGCGAGCACCACGGTGACCGCTGCGCCGGGCTGCCAGCGAAGCGGCGGATGCTCGGCCAGCGTGCCGGTGGCCGCCGCGTGCAGCAGCCCACCCAGGGGGGTCTCCAGCAGCGCGAGCACCACCTGCGTCTCCGGATCGCCGAAGCGGGCGTTGAACTCGATCACCCGAGGGCCGGTCGGCGTCATCGCGAGCCCGACGTAGAGCAAGCCGGCGAACGGGGTCTCCCGGCGGCGCATCTCCGCCAGCGTGGGGTGGACCACGTCACGCATGACCTCGTCGACCAGCCCGTCCGGGGCCCAGGGCAGCGGTGCGTACGCCCCCATGCCGCCGGTGTTCGGGCCCGTGTCGCCGTCGCCGATCCGCTTGAAGTCCTGCGCGGGCAGCAGCGGCAGCGCCGCCTCGCCGTCGGTGACCACGAAGAGGCTGACCTCCGGGCCGTCGAGGAACTCCTCGACCACGACCCGGCCACACTCCCGCGCGTGCGCCAACGCCGCCGACCGGTCGTCGGTGACCACCACACCCTTGCCGGCGGCGAGCCCGTCGTCCTTCACCACGTACGGCGCGCCGAACTCGTCCAGCGCCCGCGCGGTGCTCGCCTCGTCCGTGCAGACGTACGCCCGGGCGGTCGGCACACCGGCGGCGGTCATCACGTCCTTAGCGAACGCCTTGGACCCTTCCAGCCGGGCGGCTTCGGCCGAGGGGCCGAACACGGCGATGCCCTTGGCGCGTACGGCGTCGGCGACCCCGGCGACCAGAGGCGCCTCGGGACCGACCACCACCAGGTCGGCCGCGATCTCCACGGCCAGCGCGGCCACGGCAGCCGGGTCGGTCGGAGTGACCGTCCGCAACTCGGCCACGTCCGCGATCCCCGGGTTGCCCGGCGCCGCGATCAGCGCGGAAACAGCCGGATCAGCCGCCAACCGAAGCGCGAGCGCATGCTCCCGCCCCCCACCACCCACCAAAAGAACCCGCACGGTGCCAGATCCTACTGTCCCCACCACCTCCCCTCGTTGATCATGAAGTTGTTGCCCGCCATCCCGGCGTGTCGGGGCAATAACGTCATGGTCAACGGCGTCGGGCGGCGGCCATCGCCTGGCGGACCGTCCACGGGATGTAATCGGGGCGGAGGGTGTCCGACCAGGTGAAGCGGAGGACGGTCCAGCCGGCGTTGACCAGGCGGTTCTGCCGGCGGCGGTCGGCGAACACCGCCTCCGGGTTGTCGTGCGCGTCCCGGCCGTCCGCTTCCGCGATCACCCTCGGACCGCGCCAGCCCAGGTCACCAATGCCGAGCAGGCATCCGTCGTCATCGCGTATCTCCAGCTGGAGGGTGTCCGGTCGAACCCGGCCGTCAACGCAGCGCAGGCGGGCGCGGGTCTCCAACGGTGACTGGGCCCGACCGTCCGCCTCTGGCAGACAGGCCCGCGCCGCGACCGCTCCCCGCCGCCCATGGATCAGGCTCGGGATCAACGCCAGCTGCTCCGAGGTGATCCGGCCCTGGTTCAGCGCCGAGTCGAGGACCGAGACCGCGGGATAACGATCGACTTGGAGGATCACGTCCGAGACGGTACGGAGCGGAGACGTCGCGCGGAGACCCCCGACCTCAGAGATGTCCTCGGGACCGACGGTCAACTGGTGCACGATCAGCCACGGCGCCAGGGCGCGCTGAGGTCGTGGCCCCACCACCCAACCCTGCCCGCGAACCCCACCCACCCAAAGCCCCTGTGGATAACCCCCCGGGCCCCTGTGGACAACCCCGCCACAAACGTGTTGATCAAGAGGTTCACGTCAATTCCGAGTGGGATCCTGACGCAAACCTCTTGATCACCGGGGCGGAGGGGGTGCGGGGGCGGAGGGGATGCCGGGCCGGGGGCCGGTGGGGTTAGGGGAGGAGGGGGTGGAGGAGGACGTTTTCGTCTCGGCCTGGGCCTACGCCTACGACGCTCACCCGGGTGTTGCAGAGTTCCTCTACGCGGGCGATGTAGCGGCGGGCGTTCTCTGGCAGGTCGTCCGCGCTTCGGGCCTTGGTGATGTCCTCCCACCAGCCGTCGAGTTCCTCGTAGACGGGCTTGGCGTGGTGGAAGTCGGTCTGGCTCATCGGCATGTCGTCGACCCGGACGCCGTTGATCTCGTAGCCGACGCAGATCGGCACCTTGGGCAGCCCGGTGAGGACGTCCAGCTTGGTGATGACCAGGTCGGTGACGCCGTTGAGGCGGCAGGCGTACCGGGCGACCACGGCGTCGAACCAGCCGCAGCGGCGCTCACGGCCGGTGGTGGTGCCGTACTCCGCGCCGATCTTGCGCAGGTGCGCGCCGTTGGCGTCGAACAGTTCCGTCGGGAACGGGCCCGCGCCGACCCGCGTGGTGTACGCCTTGCTGACCGCGATCACCTTGTTGATCGCGGTCGGCGGGATGCCGGCGCCCACGCAGGCGCCGCCGGCGGTCGGGTTGGACGAGGTCACGAAGGGGTACGTGCCGTGGTCCATGTCGAGCATGGTGGCCTGGGCGCCCTCCAGCAGCACCGTGTCGCCCCGGTCCAGGGCGTCCCAGAGCATGGCCCGGGTCTCCGCGATGTACGGCTTGAGCCGTTCCGCGTACTCCAGGTACTCCTCGACGGTCGCCTCGAGGTCGATCGCCTTGCGGTTGTAGACCTTGAACAGGATCTGGTTCTTCTCGCGCAGCGCGAGTTCCAGCTTCTTCCGCAGGATGCCCGGGTCGAGCAGGTCCTGGAGCCGGATGCCGATCCGGGCGACCTTGTCGCCGTACGCCGGGCCGATGCCCCGGCCGGTGGTGCCGATCCGGGACGAACCGAGGTAGCGCTCGATCACCCGGTCCAGCGCCCGGTGGTGCGGCATGATCAGGTGCGCGTCACCGGAGATCCGCAGACGGGACACGTCGACGCCACGCTCGGCCAGGCCGTCGATCTCGGCGAGCAGCACCTTCGGGTCGACCACCACACCGTTGCCGATGACGATCATCGCGTTGGGCGAGAGCGCGCCGGAGGGCATCAGGTGCAGTGCGTACTTCTGGCCGTCCGGGGTGATCACCGTGTGGCCGGCGTTGTTGCCGCCGGAGTAGCGCACGACGTAGTCGACCCGCTCACCCAGCAGGTCGGTAACCTTGCCCTTGCCCTCGTCGCCCCACTGAGCGCCGATGAGCACGATCGCTGGCATCTTTTCCGCCTCCAGAAGGCTCGGGTGCCAGGTGGCGACCGGTTGGCGAGCCCGGGGTGTCAGGTTAACAAGTAGTGACGGCGCGGCCGGCAGGGGTCGCGGCGAGAGGCAGGAGGCTCTTTCCGTGTACGACGTGGTGCTGCTCACCCTCGGTTCGGAGCGGGACGCTCCCGGGGGCTGCGGCAGCGGCGGGGCCTGCTGCGGCGGCGCGACCGATGCCGACACCAACCCGGGGACCGAGACCCGCGACGGGGACGGGTGCGCCACCGAGCGACCCCGCGTACCGGTGCTGGCCTGCGCTGACGCGCTGAACGCCCGGGGTGCCCGGGTGCAGACGGTCACCGCCCGTTCGAACGCGGAGATCGACGAGGTGTTGGCGCAGCTCGACGGCCCGCCCCGCCCGGACGGCCTCACCTGGCCGGACCTGGACGGCAAGACCCGCCTGGTCGTGGCCACGGCCAGCGACGCCCAGTTGCGCGCCGTGCTGCGCCGGCTGGTCCGGCGGTACGCGCCAGCGCCGAGTCGCCGTCCGGCGGACCTGCCCGGTGACCGGACCGTGCCCGACCTGCCGCCGGTGGCCGTACTTCCGCTCGACCCGGCGCGCGGCGGCGCCCACCGGGACCTGGCCGCGCAGCTCGGGCTGCCCCGCGACCCGGCGGCGGTGGCCGCCGCGGTGCTGGACGGCACGCCACGCCGGCTGGACCTGCTGCGCAACGACGGCGGCTCGGTGACCCTGGACGGCGCTCTGCTCGGTGCCGCCGACGACGCCGGTCGGCCGCTGCACTGGCGTGCCCGCGTGGAGGTGGACGACACCGTCCTCACCAACGGTGACGAACCGCTGTCGGCGTGCGCCATCGGCAACGCCGGCGGGTACGCCCGGCTCGACGACGTGGCCCTCCTGGCGGCGCCGGACCCGGCCGACGGCCAGGTCGAGGTCGCGGTGGCGGTGCCGGTGGTCGTCCGCTCGGCGCTCGGCAGGAAGCGGGTACGCCTGGAGGTGCGGCGGGCCCGCGGGCGCGCCGTGTCGGTGCTGCCCCGGGAGGGGAAGGTGCCCTACCTCGACGACGGCGTCGAGGGCGAGCTGACCCGGAAGCGGTCCTGGTGGATCGAGCCGGGCGCCTGGGCGGTCTGGTCGATCTGACCCGGGCTGCGCCGGCCGGCCCTCGTCGGCTGGTGGGCCTATCCTCGCAGGAGGACTGGGGAGGCCGTAATGGACGACAAAGCCGACCGGGCGCAGGTGCCCGGCCAGCAGCCGGTGCCGGAGCGGGACATCGAACCACTCTGGCCATCTGATCCAGCCGATCCCGGCGCGGGTGGCGCCGTGCCGCCGTGGGCGTCGGTGGCCAACCGGCCTGCAGGACCGTCGTCGGCCGGGGACTCGTCGCCCGTTCTGCCGCCGGTGGCCGCACCGGGGACGGGCGGTCCGGCGGTCCCCTGGCAACCCGGGGCACCGGCCGCGGCGCCGCCGTCGCCGGCCGACTACCCGTCTCTCACGGGTGCCGTGCCGCCTCCGGGCGGCTGGGGGGTCAACGGCCCGTCCGCCACCGGGTCGAGTTGGGCCCCGCCGCAGCCGAGTTGGACGCCGCCGGCCGACCCGTCGACACCCGACGCTCCCGGCCCGGCGGCCGCTGACGCCCCGCCGACTCCGGACGCCGTTTCCGGCCCGCCGACGACCGACTCCGCCGCGAACGGCGCGGTGGTCGCTGCCGCCGGTCCGCAGGGAAGGTCGACCGAGCCTGCCGGCGGCGAGATGGCCGGCGCAGCCGCGGCCGAGTCGGCTCGCGGTGCCACCGGGACCTCCGGAGGCACCGGGGCCACCGGCGGCCCGCCGGGCATCGCCTCCGCGCCGACGAACAACTCACCCGAAGCGGCGTCCGAGCCGGCAGCGGGCCCCGGGCCGTGGGCACCCGCCCCGGCGGTGGCGCCGGGGCAGGCCGGTGACCAGGCTGTTCCCGCGCCGCCGATCGTGCCGGGCGGCGTCGACCTGGATCAGCCGTTCACCCTGGACCGCCCGGCGGCCGCCGTGCCCGTCGAGCGCCCCGCCACCGCCGATGCCGCAGCGGCCGATCCGGTGGCGACCCCGGACAGCGAGACCGGCACCGGCGAGGACGGCCCCGCCGTGCCAACGGCGCGGCCGACCACGGAGTCGCCCTGGGCGTATCCACCGCAGCGACCGGCCGGCACGTCGGGACCGGCCCGCGACGAGACCGCCGCCGCACCGCCGATCCCGGCTCCGCCCAACCCGCCGCAATCCGGCGGCCCGACCCCGCACGCCGGCCCCGGCACGACGTACCCAGGGCAGACCTACTCGGGGCAGACGTACGCCGGGGCGACCCCGGGCCAGACCGGTCCGACGCCCATCCCGCCCCCACCGGACGTGCCCCAGTTCGGCCCGCCGAACAACCCGGTGCCGCAGCAGAGTGCGCCGGTGGCCCCGCCGGGGCCGTTCCCGCCGTCGCCGGGCTGGTACCCGCCGCCCTGGCAGCAGGGCACGCCCGGGGCCACGCCGGCGCCGCCGCAGCAGTACCAGGAGGCCGAGGGGGTGACCCGCGTGCCGTCCACCGGCTATCCGGACGCCACCTGGACACCGGAGACCACGGCGGCGCCCACCGCCGAGGACTTCGCCCGGCGTCGGCAGGTACGGCCCGCCGACCCGGTCGCCACCATGGGCGTACGCGCGGTCGTCAACAAGATGGGCCTGCTCCGACTGGCTCCCGGCCGTCAGGAGCAGGAGCTCAAGCGGGACATCGAGATGGTGCGCCGCAACTTCGGCGGGCTGCGGCAGGTGACCGTGGTCAACCCGAAGGGTGGTGCCGGCAAGACGGTGGCCATCCTGCTGCTCGCGATGACGTTCGGGCAGAAGCGCGGTGGCTACGTGCTGGCCTGGGACAACAACGAGACGCAGGGCACCCTCGGGATGCGTGCCCAGCAGGACTTCCACTCGCGCACGGTGCGGGACATGCTGCGTGACCTCGGTCAGTTCCAGGGCGCGCACGGGCGGGTCGGCGACCTGTCGCAGTACGTCCGCTCGCAGGGCGAGGGCATGTTCGACGTGCTGGCCTCGGACGAGTCGGCCACCGGCGGCGAGATGCTCACGGCGGCCGCGTTCGCGGAGATCCGGGAGGTCGTCAGCCGGTTCTACAAGCTGATCTTCGTGGACACCGGTAACAACGTCCGGGCGCAGAACTGGCAGGCCTCGATGGACGCCACCGACCAACTGGTCGTCACCATGTCGGCCCGGAACGACTCGGCGGAGACCGCCGCGCGGATGCTGGACCACCTGGAGCAGAGCGGCCGGCAGAGGCTGGTCCGGCAGGCGGTGACGGTGGTGTCGATGCCGCCGTCCCGCAAGGAGATCGACCTGCCGGCCATCCAGGAGCACTTCGCCGCCCGGACCCGGGCGGTGCTGCTGGCGCCGTACGAGCGACTCATCGACAGTGGCGAGCCGATCCGGTACGGCGGGCTCTCCTCGGCCACCCGGGACGCCTGGCTGAAGATCGCCGCCGCGGTCGCCGAAGGGCTGTGACCCGCCGACGGCCGGCCCGGCGTGGGTGCCGGACCGGCCGTCGGGACGGGTCTCAGTTGCTGGCCAGGGCGTCCGCCGCCGCCGGGTCGCAGTCGCGGAGGAACTGGGCGCAGCGGGCCGCCTCGTCGGCCTCGCCGATCTCGTCGGCGGCCCGGGACAGCACGTACAGGCAGCGGAGGAAGCCGCGGTTCGGCTCGTGCGACCACGGCACCGGGCCGTGACCCTTCCAGCCACTGCGGCGCAGCTGGTCCAGCCCACGGTGGTAGCCGGTGCGCGCGTACGCGTACGCCGTCACCACCTGGCCCTGCGCGAACGCCCGCGCCGCGAGCTCCGCCCAGGCCGCGCTGTAGGTCGGGAAGCGGGCCGCCACCTCGGCGTACGCCTCGTCGGTGCCGGCCGCCTCGGCGGCAGCCAGGGCGGCGTCAGCCTCGTCGTTCGCCGGGAGGAGGGTGGCCGGTGGCTCTGGCAAAAGGTTCTGCATCGCCCCATTCAACCCGCTGGACAGTGCGACACGCGAGCGGGTCGGCCGACGCGTTCGGCTGAACGGCTGAGGGTTTGGTCACGCCTGCGGCCTATGCCGCCGCCAGGTGTTTTCCACTACAACTAATGGTCCGGAGCCTCCCCAGGACCCGGTTAGGCAGGAGCCCGGTGGCCACGGTCACCGGGCTCCTGTTCGTTGCGACCCTGGCCCGGGGTTTGGCCGGCCCCGCCCGACGGGCAGGATGGCCGGGTGCCGACCCCACCTCCCGCGGACGTCATCGAGCCGCACCTGCACACCGACGAGATCCAGACCCGGGACGAGTTCGACCGGCAACTGGCCACCGGCCGCCTGACCGGGCTGACCGTGCAGGGGCTGCGCCTCGACCTGGCCCCGGTGCCCGACCTGACCGGAGTCGAGGTCACCGGCACCCTCTTCGTCGGCTGCCGCTTCGCGTCCCGGGACGTCGGCGCCGACCTGGTCCGGCGCGGCGCGAACGTGGTGCCGCCCTTCTCCGGGCTGCCGTACCCGACCCAGCCGGCGCACCTCTACACCCCCGAGGACCTGGCCGCCGGGTTCGCCGAGGGCGGGTTCACCGGCATGTACGACACCAGGGTGTACGAGCACTACCGGGCGCATGGCGGCGCGCTGCCGGACGTCAAGGAGGCGCTCGGTCAGCGGCTGCACGACCACGGGGTGGACAACGCCCTCGCCGACGCCACCCGTGCCTGGCTGGTCGCACACGGGCCGCAGTCGGTGGTGGGCATCATGGGCGGGCACGCGGTGCGGCGCGGCAGCCCGGCGTACCGGATGGCGGCCGTGCTGGGTTGGGAGCTGGCCCGGGCCGACCGGCTGGTGGTCACCGGCGGCGGCCCCGGGGTGATGGAGGCGGCGAACCTCGGCGCCTTCCTGGCGAACCAGCCGGCGGCGGAGTTGACCGCGGCGATCGACCTGCTGGCCACCGCGCCCGACTTCACCGACCACCACCGCTACACCGCCACCGCGCTGGCGGTCCGGCAGCGGTACGCGGGCGTGCCCCGGCAGCGCGGCACCGACGCGGGATGGGCGCGGGCCGGCGGGCTGGCCATCCCGACCTGGCTGTACGGGCACGAGCCGGCGAACCTGTTCGCGGGGCGGATCGCCAAGTACTTCTCGAACGCCATCCGGGAGGACACCATCCTGCGGCTCGCCCGGGGCGGCATCGTCTTCGCTCCAGGGCGGGCGGGCACCGTGCAGGAGGTGTTCCAGGCGGCCACCAAGACCTACTACGGCACCGACGGGGCGAGTGGGGCGTACGTCTTCCTGGACCGGGCGTACTGGACGCAGGAGTTGCCGGTGGAGGCGTTGCTGCGCCCGCTGCTGGCCGCATCCCCGTTCGGCGACCTGTCGTCGACGATCCACCTGACCGACGACGTGCGGGAGGCCGTACGGCTGCTCACCGCGTCGGCCTGACGACACGACGACGGCCGGCCCCCGCAGGGGAGCCGGCCGTCGGTGGGACGTCGTTACTTGGACATCGTGGTGCCGGTCGAGCGCAGGTGCTCGCACGCCTCGACGACCCGGGCGGCCAGGCCGGCCTCGGCGGCCTTGCCCCAGGTACGCGGGTCGTACTGCTTCTTGTTGCCGACCTCGCCGTCGATCTTCAGCACGCCGTCGTAGTTGCGCAGCATGTGGTCGGCGACGGGCCGGGTGAAGGCGTACTGGGTGTCGGTGTCGATGTTCATCTTCACCACGCCGTAGTCCAGCGCCTCGCGGATCTCGCTCAGCAGGGAGCCCGAGCCGCCGTGGAAGACCAGGCTGAGCGGCTTGTCCTTGCCGTACTTGGCACCGACCGCGTCCTGGATCTGCTTGAGGATCTCCGGGCGCAGCTTGACGTTGCCCGGCTTGTAGACGCCGTGCACGTTGCCGAAGGTCAGCGCCGCCATGTAGCGGCCCTTCTCGCCGAGGCCGAGCGCCTCGACCATGGCCAGGCCGTCCTCGACGGTGGTGTAGAGCTTGTCGTTGATGGCGTTCTCGACGCCGTCCTCCTCGCCACCGACGACGCCGACCTCGATCTCAAGGACGATCTTGCCCTTGGCGGCCTCGTCGAGCAGCTGGGAGGCGATCTGCAGGTTCTCCGCCACCGGCACCGCGGAGCCGTCCCACATGTGCGACTGGTACAGCGGCTGCTCGCCGCGCTTCACCCGCTCCTGCGAGATGCCCATCAGCGGCCGGACGAACCCGTCCAGCTTGTCCTTCGGGCAGTGGTCGGTGTGCAGCGCGATGTTGACCGGGTACTTCTTGGCCACCTCGTGCGCGTACGCGGCGAACGCCACCGCGCCGGTGACCATGTCCTTGATCGACGGACCGCTGAGGTATTCGGCGCCACCGGTGGAGACCTGGATGATGCCGTCGCTCTCCGCGTCGGCGAAGCCCTTGAGCGCCGCGTTCAGCGTCTGGGAGGAGGTCACGTTGATCGCGGGGTACGCGTACCGGCCAGCCTTGGCCCGGTCCAGCATCTCCGCGTAAGCCTCGGGGGAAGCGATGGGCATGTCGAACGCTCCTTACTTACCACTCTCGGCCGTGCTGGCCGCTGTTGTTCATGGGTGCGCCGGACCGCGCTGTCCTCCGCGGGCAGTATCCCGTAGGTGAGGTGCGCCGAAACAACCGACCCGGTCCTGGCCCACCCGTCGGGCCGCGCCGCGATCCGGTCAACGGTCGTCCAGGCGGTCCGGCACGATGACGCTGATCAGCCAGGTGACCACGGTCATCACGATCGCTCCCCAGAACGCCGCCCAGAAACCGTCCACCTGGAACGGCAGGTCGAGCCCGCGGGCGATCCGGTCGGTGAGCAGGAAGAGCAGCGCGTTGACCACCAGCGCGAACAGGCCCAGGGTCAGCAGGTAGAAGACACAACCGACCACCCTGATGATCGGTTTGAGCACCGCGTTTATCACGCCGAAGATCAGCGCCACCACGATCAGCGTGAGCACGGTGTTGCCACCCGAGCGGCCGTGCACGTCGACCCCGGGCACGATCAGCGTGGTCACCCACAACGCGACCGCGGTGATCGCCAGCCGGATGAGGAAGCCCACGGCCCCATCCTGGCACCGGGTCACGCCGCCGAGGGCTGATTCCGCCGACTCGGCTTCCCGGCGCGGCACCGGCACACCCCGTACGGTGGGTGGGAACCGTGCACCGAGCCCCGGGAGGGACGATGGGTCAGCCCGATGAGGACTTCACCCCCGGCGACCACCTCGACGCGGACGAACGCGATCCCGAGGCGGAGCCGGCCGACGCGGTCGAGCAGGCCACGGTGGTCGGCCCCGCCGACGCCGACGCCGAGCCGCATCGCGGCCTGGAGGTCGGCGACTGGGACGCCATGGAGCAGGCCCGGGTGGTCAGCGGAGACGAGGACGACTACCGCTGACCCCGCAGCCCGGTCGGAGCGTCAGCGGTCGACCCGCTCCGGGTGCCGGGTCGCCCAGTCGCCGAGCCGATCCTCGCGGAGCGCGGTCAGGAACTCCGGGGCGAGCTTCGGGTCGGGGCGCAGGTGAAAGGGCGGCCCGGTGGGCTCCGTGACCGGCAGGCTGAGCCCGATCGGCTCGACCGATCGCAGTGTGGGCGCGAGCCGGATCACATCCAGCACGGCGGCTCTGTCGGGTGACACCAGGAGATCCGGGCCGACGGTGCCCAGCAGCGTGGAGAGTCGTACCGGGTTGGTGAGCACACCCTGCTTGGCGGCCTGGCTGACCAGGCCGGCGGCGAAGCGCCGGGCGTTGTGGTCCCGGTCCAGGCCGCCCTCGGGTAGCCCACGCCGCTGGCGGAGCAGGTCGAGCGACGCGGCACCGTCGAGGCGATGACAGCCGGCCGGGAAGACCCGCCGGGTGTGGACGGAGCGCACCTGCTGGGGCAGACAGACCGGCACGCCGTCCACCGCGTCGGTGAGCCTGCGCAGCCCGGGGTAGGTCAGCACCACGCCGGCGTCCACCCGGACCCCGGTCAGCTCGGCGACCGTACGTCGAGTCAGCTCGTAGCCCTTGGACATGTCCGGCCGGTCGAACCCGGCACCGAACGGGAACGCCGCGTTCAGCTTGTCGGTCCCGTGGCCCGGGATCGGCACCCCCAGGTCACGCGGCAACGAGACCAGGTACGGGCGGCTCCGGTCGGACGGGATGTGCACCAACACCACCGAGTCTGCTCGCGACGCCTCCCGCCCGTCGCCGTCGAGACCGAGCAGCAGGATGTTCAGCGCACCGGTCGCCACCGGCCGGCTCGACCCGCCGAGCAGGTCGGCGGTTGGCGGCGGCGCGGAGCGCTCCGGGGCGAGCAGGGGCACCCCGATCCCCAGCACGCCGGCCACGGCCAACGCGGCACCACCGGCCCGCCAGCGTCGGCGGCGCCGCCGCCGGCCCGCCGCCAACCGGTCGATCGCGGCCCGCAGCGGGCCGGTCGGCGGGGTCAGTGGCTCGTGCCGGGCGAACGCGGCACGCAGGTCGTCCTCGATCATGGTCAGGCCTCCACGTACTCGGCCCGGAGCGTGGCCAGGGCGCGGGAGATGGACGAACGTACGGTCCCGACGGCGCAGCCGAGGATGTCGGCGATCTCGGCGTCGGGCAGGTCCTCGTAGTAGCGCAGCACCAGGGTGGCCCGCTGCCGTCGCGGCAGCCGCGACAGCCAGGACCAGATCTGGTCCCGGTCCACGGCGGACTGGGCGTGGTCGGCGGGCGCCGCCACCGCCTCGTCGGCTTCCCCCCGCAGCAGCACCCGACGCATCCAGGAGCCGCGACGCCAGTCGACGTACTGGTTGGTGAGCATCCGGCGCACATAGCGCTCGGGTGAGTCGGCCCGGACGACCCGCCGCCAGTTGAGCTGGACCCTGACCATCGTCTCCTGCACCAGATCCTGCGCCTGGTGCGCATCACCCGTGAGCATCACCGCGTACCGCAACAGCGGGGCCAGCCGCGTGTCCGCGAACTCCTCGTACGTCACTGCACCTCCCGGGCTCCTGCCTCAGTTGACGGAAGCGGACGCCCGGAACGTTGCGGAGACACCGCTGAACCTTCCGGCTCGTCAACTTCCGCTGCGGGAACGTCCAAGGGGTGGTGCGGCCCGGTCCGGCGCGGTACGAGACCGGGTCTTCGGTACCCTTTGTGGCCGTGGACACAGCTGAGAAGACCCGCGCGCTCGTGGAGAGCGTCGCCCTGAACCCGCTCGATCCCAAGGAACTGTTGCAGACCTTCGGGCTGATCGGCGTTTGGGTGATCCTCTTCGCCGAGACCGGCCTGCTGGTGGGCTTCTTCTTCCCGGGGGACTCGCTGCTGTTCCTCGCCGGGGTGGCCGCATCCCCGGTGGCGGACGCCATCTTCGGCGACGGCACCCGGCTCTCCCTGGCCGGCCTGCTGATCGGCGGCCCGATCTGCGCCATCGTCGGCGCGCAGCTGGGGCACTGGCTCGGTTCGCGGTACGGGCGGCCGATGTTCGAGCGGCCGAACTCCCGGCTCTTCAAGCGGGAGTACGTGGAGAAGGCCGAGTACTACTTCCAGAAGTTCGGCCCGGCGAAGGCCGTGGTGCTGGCGCGCTTCATCCCGATCGTGCGGACCTTCCTCAACCCGGTCGCCGGGGCACTGGGCATGCCGGCCCGCCAGTTCCTGCTCTGGAACATCGTCGGCGCGGTGCTCTGGGTGGACGGCATCCTGCTGATCGGATACCTGCTGGCCGAGCAGATCTACCAGGCCATCGGGGACAAGATCGACCACTACATCCTGCCGGTGGTGGCCCTGATCATCGTGATCTCGGTGCTGCCGATCTTCTTCGAGTTCCTCCGCGACCGGCGGGCCCGCAAGCGCGGCGAGGCGGTCGCCGTGGTCGCGGCGGCCAGCGCCGTCGGCGCGGTGGAGGCGGTGCGCGAGACGTTCGACCACGACGACCACCCGCACGACCGCCGGCGTCCGGAGCACGGTCAGGAGCGCTGAGGGAGATACGACGACGGCCGGCCCCCGGTGAGGGGGTCGGCCGTCGGCATCTCGGACCCGGCCTCCGGCGGTGCGGCCGGGGACGAGCAGGTGTCACCCACCGATGGCGCCACCCCTGGCTCGCCACCGGACACCGTCCCGGCGCGGGACGGTGTGCAGTGCCTACTTCAGCGGGCCTTCTTGGTGGCCCGCTTACGCGGCGGGGTCAGCAGGTCGGCGATCGTCGCGATCGCACTCGGGACCAGCCGGTAGTACGCCCAGACACCGCGCTTCTCCCGCTCCAGCAAGCCGGCCTCGGTGAGGATACGCAGGTGGTGACTGACCGTCGGCTGAGAGAGGCCGAGCGGCGCCGTCAGGTCACAGACGCACGCCTCGCCCTCTGGGGCCGACTGGATCAGGCTGAGCAGCCGCAACCGAGCGGGATCGGCGAGGGCCTTGAGGACCCCGGCGAGACGCTCGGCATCGGCACGTTCGATCGGCTCGCCGGCAAGCGGCGAGATCTGAGGCATAGTCATTTCGGCCAACGCAGTTCCCACGTATTCCATCCTTCCACCAGCAGCATCGATCCGCCTGCATATCAGCAGATCCGAATCGGCAAACTTTTACGCCACAAGGCCGAGGTCAGCCAACGTATAGGCCGCCCTGTACGGCAATCCGGCGGCTCGCACCGCGTCGCCGGCGCCTCGATCAACAATAACCGCCACACCCACGACTTCGGCCCCGGCCTCACGAAGCGCCTCGACCGCCGTCAACACACTTCCACCCGTCGTGGACGTATCCTCCACCGCCAACACTCGGCGGCCGGCCACCTCCGGCCCCTCGATCCTCCGTTGCAGACCGTGGGCCTTGCCCGCCTTGCGCACCACAAAGGCGTCCAGTGCCCGATCGGCCGGAGCGGCATGCATCATCGAGAACGCGACAGGGTCCGCGCCCAGGGTCAGCCCGCCGACGGCGTCGAACTCCCAGTCGGCGGTGAGGTCAAGCAACACCCGACCGACCAACGGAGCGGCCTGGTGATGGAGCGTGACGCGCCGCAGATCGACGTACCAGTCTGCCTCGCGCCCCGAGGAGAGCACGACCCGTCCGTGGACCACAGCCAGGTCGGTAATGAATTTACGCAGGTCGTCGTGGTCCCCCATGGCGATAGAGGTTACTGCGCAAGTCTGAACGCCGCGTGCGGGGTCCACCCTGATCAGCCCGCCGGGGGACCGACGGTTGGCGATGTTCGACTACGCTCAGCGACCGGGCCGGTTGCGGCGCGCCAACGTCCCGGCGACAGCACTCTGGGGCCGGCCGGTTGGCGCAGGCTCAGCGCTCGTCGCGACCGATCCGGCCGCGGGTGTCCCGGGCGACCACCTGGAGCAGCCGGCGCGGTGCGTGCCGCAGACCGGCAACGGCCACTTTGTACTTCCAGGCCGGGATGCTGACCAACTTGCCTTTGCGCAGGTCACGCAAGGCTTCGTCGACCACATCCTCGGCTCGCAGCCACATCCACTCGGGCGTCTTCGACATGTTGATGCCGGCCCGCTCGTGGAACTCGGTGCGTGTGTAGCCGGGGCAGAGTGCCATCACCCGGACGCCGAACGGGCGCGTCGACTGGCCGACGGACTCGCTGAAATTGGTGACCCACGCCTTGCTGGCCGAGTAGGTCGACCCGGGCATCACCGCGCCAAAACCGGCGACCGAAGAGACATTTATCACTGCCCCGTCCCGCCTTTCGGTCATCGGCCGCAGCGCCGCCATGGTCAGCCGCATGACCGCGTGCACGTTGAGCCGCAGCAGGCGCGCCTCGTCCTCGGCGGTGGAACGCAGGAACGGCTTGTTCAGACTGATGCCGGCGTTGTTGACGAGCAGGTGCACGGGAGTGCCCTCGGTGAGCCGCTGCTCCACGGCCGCACAGCCGTCGTCGGTGGACAGGTCCGCCGAGATCGTCTCCACCTCGCGGCCGTACCGGGCACCCAGCTCGGCGGCCAGTTCGCTCAGTCGGCCCGCGTCCCGGGCGACCAGCACCAGGTGCCAACCGTCGGCCGCCAGCCGGCGGGTGAACGCGGCGCCGATACCGGCGGTGGCACCGGTGATCAGCGCCCGTCGCTCGGCGGTCGTCGGGTCGAGCGTCACGGGCTGGTCCTCACCTGGGCGGGTACGGAGGCGCGGTCGGCGCCGGCGGGGGCTGGTGCGGGGTGGGCGGGAACCCGGGTGGAACGGACGGCATGGTCGGCACCGTCGGACGGCGCCGACGGAACCAGGCGTTCGCCGCCGGCAGGGTCAGCAGCGTGGCTACCACAAGGTAACCGAGGCACTGTCCGACGGAAAGCCCGGCGTTCAACGGGATCCACCACGACGGGTACGCGTCGGCGATCAGGCCCAGCAACTCGGCCGTGGCCCGCTCGCCGTCGCCCAGCCGCAGCGGTGCCGCCCGCTCACCGATGAGCACCGCCACGCTGCAACACCCGGCGAGCAGGCCGAGCCCGCAGACCACCCAGGTGGCCACCCGGACGCCGGAGCGACCGGCCAGCAGCCCGAGGGCCAGGCCGACGAGCACCGGCGCGGAGAGCGCGGCCACCACCGCCGACAGTGCCGCGGACGCCCCCAGCAGCGTCACCACGTCGTCGATCTGCTGCGGGCTCGCCGAGGTGCCCCGGGCGGCGGAGCGGAACGCGTCGACCGTCCGCCCCAGCACCGCCAGGTCGGCCACGGTGTACGCGAGTGCGGCCACCGCCATCACCAGCAGCACGGCCGAGGCCAGCAGGACCACGGCGGGCCGGCGGGGCGGTGCCGATCCGGGGTACGACACGACGAATCCCTCCGGTAGGCGTCGGGTTGCAACCTACTCGGAGGGATCCTCGGCGTCGTGTCTATCGAGTCGTCAACTCGTCGACGGCGGCGTCCCGGGGCGGTCGCCCGGCGGCGTGTCGTCCGGCCGGTCGGTGCCGGCCGGGCCGGTGGAGGGCGGCGGCGGGTAGCCCGGCTCACCCGACCCGGTCGCCTGTCCCGGCGTCGACGGGTAGCCCGGCTCGCCGCTCGACGGATAGCCCGGCTGGCCGGGGGCCTGCGGGTAACCGGGCTGACCCGGCGTCTGCGGGTAGCCCGGGTAGCTGGCGCCCGGAGTCGGCGGCTCCCAGCCGGCGGTGGGCTTGCGGAAGAACTCGTTGGCCTTGGGCAGCGCCAGCAGGACCAGCGCCGCGAGGAGCGCGAGCAGGCTGATCACGCCGAGCAGGATGCTGACCGGGGTGAGCCAGGACGGCAACGCCTCGTCCAGCCGGCGCTGGATCTCCTCGGCACTCGGCATGTCGCCGCCGGTGTCACCGCCGGTGAAGCTGCCGGCCGCGCCGCTGAGCAGGCTGCCGCCCACGCAGCAGACCATGATGCCGCCGACGATCCAGGTGGTGATCCGGGCGCCGTTGCGGCCCTGGTTGTTGAACAGGGCCAGCACGCCCAGGACGACCGCGAGCAACAGCAGCAGGACGGCGCTGCCGAGGCCGATGGCGTAGAAGACGTCCGCCACCTGGTCGGCGCCCTCGGCGGTGCTGCCCTCGTACGCCTCACGGAGCGCGTCACGGGTCTTGCCCGCGGTGGCGAGCGTCAGGATCAGACTGATCACCTGGCACGCCAGGAACAGGAAAAGCAGATAACTGGAAATCGTCACGATGGATGGCCGCTGGCGGGCCGGCGTGCTCTGGGAATCGACCACGATTCTCCTTCCCTAGATCGCGCCCACACCGTATCGACAACCGGCCACTCTGGCATGCCGCGGCGAACCCGGCGCGCCCGTCGGGTCGCCCTCAGCGGCCCCCGGTGGGCTGGATCGTCAGGTCGGCGGGGTCGAGCAGGTCGCCGCGGGCCACCCGCCAGCCCTCCTCGCCGTACGCCTCGAAGGAGAGCCGCGCGTCGCCGCCGGACTGGTAGTCGTGGTACCGCATGGTTCCGGCCGACGGCAGCCCCGTCTCGCCGATGGCGGTGTAGCGCGCCTGCCCGGTCTCGGACCAGGTGTAGCGCCGGCCGCCGAGGTCGATGGTCGGGGCGCCCGGGGTGACGGTCGCGCCCGGCTCGGCGGTCCAGAGCACCAGCTCCAGGTCCAGGCCGTCCTCCACGGAGAGCCGGTGCCCGGTGCCGGAGTCGTCGTCGAGCAGGTGCTGCACCCAGCTCCAGTCCCCCTCGACCAGCCGGATCGTGCCGCTCACGGCGTACTCCCGGTCGCGGATCCGCACGCGGTCGCCCGGGGCCAGACGGTGGGGGCCACCGCGCGGCGCCTCCGTTGTCCGACCGGGCGCGGGCCGCCCGGCGGGCCGGGCCGCCGCCCGCCGCCGCGACCGCACGACGATCACGACCACGAGCACCGCGAGTACGACCACCGCCGCCACCAGGTACATCACCGGAGCGTCCACCCGACCACCTCCCCAGGTACGTCGGCGCGAACGGTAACAACCATCGGCACCGGGGAGGCTTGTGCTGTGGCCGACAGCTCAGCCACCGGGGGCAGCCCCGACCGGCGAGTGGATCATGCCGCAGCGAGCCGCTGGGCGGCGTAGTCGCCAAGCGTGGAGCGATCCATCACGCAGCCGACGAAGGTGGTGAACTCGGTCGGGTCGTCCCGCAGCGACGTCCAGGCCGCCCGGGCCGCCGACGGGTCGATCCGCTCCAGCAGCGTGGCCGCGTACGCGCGGCCGGCGGGCGAGCCCTCGGCCAGCAGCCGGTCGAGCTGTCGGCGTACCTCCTCGGGATGGTCGTCGACGGCGGCCTCGACCCGGTGGTAAGCCTCGGTCACCGGCAGCATCGTGCCGGCGATGCCAACCCCACCAAAGGCGAGCGTGTCGGCGCCGACCAACTCGTCAACGGCGGCGTCGAGTTCCCGTTCCCACTTCTTCCCGATCCCGAACATGTCCCCATCCTTTCCCCGCCCATCCACTCCCCACCCTGTTGATCAAGAGGTTTGCGTCATGAGAAGACGTCCCGATGACGCAAACCTCTTGATCACCGCTGGGTGGGGCGGGGGTTAGGCGGGGGTTACCGTGAGGGTGTTCGTGGGGGTGGACAGGTCGACCTTGACCGTGTCGCCGTCGCGGATGGTGCCCGACAGGAGGGCCTTGGCCAACTGGTCGCCGATCGCGGTTTGGACCAGGCGGCGTAGCGGGCGGGCGCCGTAGATCGGGTCGTAGCCGTGCTCGGCCAGCCACTGACGCGCGGACTCGGTGATGTCCAGTGCCAGTCGACGGTCCGCCAGACGCTTACGCATCCGGTCCAGCTGGATGTCCACGATGGAGCTCAGATCGTCGCCGCGCAGCGCGGCGAACACCACGATGTCGTCCAGCCGGTTGAGGAACTCCGGCTTGAAGTGCGAGCGGACCACCGCGAGGACCCCCTCCCGGCGCTGTTCCTCGCCCAGCGTCAGATCGCCGATCACCGACGACCCGAGGTTGGAGGTGAGGATCAGGATCGCGTTGCGGAAGTCCACCGTGCGGCCCTGACCGTCGGTGAGCCGACCGTCGTCGAGCACCTGGAGCAGCACGTCGAAGACGTCCGGGTGGGCCTTCTCCACCTCGTCCAGCAGGATCACCGAGTACGGCCTGCGGCGCACCGCCTCGGTGAGCTGGCCGCCCTCCTCGTAACCGATGTAGCCGGGCGGGGCACCCACCAGGCGGGCCACGGAGTGCTTCTCGCCGTACTCGCTCATGTCGATGCGGACCATCGCCCGCTCGTCGTCGAAGAGGAACTCGGCGAGCGCCTTGGCCAGCTCGGTCTTGCCGACACCCGTCGGGCCGAGGAAGAGGAAGCTGCCGGTCGGACGGTCCGGGTCGGCCACGCCGGCCCGGGCCCGGCGCACCGCGTCGGAGACCGCACCCACCGCCTCGACCTGGCCGACCACCCGGCCGCCCAGCGACTCCTCCATCCGGAGCAGCTTCGCCGTCTCGCCCTCCAGCAGCCGGCCGGCCGGGATGCCCGTCCACGAGGCGACGACCGCGGCGATGTCGTCCGCGCCGACCTCCTCCTTGAGCATCGCGCCGTCGGCCTGGAGCCGGGCCAGTTCCTCCTCGGCCTGCTGCAACTCGACCTTGAGCGCGGGGATCCGGCCGTAGCGCAGCTCGGCGGCCCGCTCCAGCTCGCCGTCGCGCTCGGCCCGCTCGGCCTCGCCCCCCAGGCGCTCCAACTCCTCCTTGGCGGTGGAGAGCTTGGTGATGTGGCTCTTTTCCGTCTGCCAGCGCTCGGAGAGCGCGGTGAGCTGCTCGCGCTTGTCGGCCAACTCCTTGCGCAGCCGCACCAACCGCTCGGCGGAGGCGTCGTCCGGCTCCTTGGCCAGCGCCATCTCCTCGATCTCCAGCCGGCGGACGGCCCGCTCGATCTCGTCCACCTCGACCGGCCGGGAGTCGATCTCCATCCGGAGCCGGGACGCGGACTCGTCGACCAGGTCGATCGCCTTGTCGGGCAGGAAGCGATCGGTGATGTAGCGGTCGGACAGCGAGGCGGCGGCGACCAGTGCGGCGTCGGTGATCCGTACGCCGTGGTGCACCTCGTAGCGCTCCTTGAGGCCGCGCAGGATGCCGATCGTGTCCTCGATGGTCGGCTCGCCGACCACCACGGGCTGGAAGCGGCGCTCCAGCGCCGGGTCCTTCTCGATGTGCTCCCGGTACTCGTCCAGCGTGGTGGCGCCGACCATCCGCAGCTCACCGCGGGCGAGCATGGGCTTGAGCATGTTGCCGGCGTCCATCGAGCCCTCGCCCTTGCCGGCGCCGACCACCGTGTGCAGCTCGTCGAGGAACGTGATGACCTGGCCGTTGGAGTTCTTGATCTCCTCCAGCACGGACTTCAGCCGCTCCTCGAACTGACCGCGGTACTGCGCCCCGGCGACCATCGCGCCGAGGTCCAACGAGATCAGCTTCTTGTCGCGCAGCGACTCCGGCACGTCACCGGCCACGATCCGCTGCGCCAGGCCCTCAACGATCGCGGTCTTGCCGACGCCGGGTTCGCCGATCAGCACCGGGTTGTTCTTGGTACGCCGGGAGAGCACCTGGATGACGCGGCGGATCTCGGAGTCCCGACCGATCACCGGGTCGATCTTGCCGTCCCGGGCACTGGCGGTGAGGTCGACGCCGTACTTGGACAGCGCCTGGTAGGTCTGCTCCGGGTCGGCCGTGGTGACCCGCCGGTCTCCACCCCGAACGGTCGGGAAGGCGGCGATCAGCGCGTCCTCGGTGGCGCCGGCCGACTTCAGCGCGCCGGACACCGCACCACCCACCCGGGCCAGGCCGGCCAGCAGGTGCTCGGTGGAGGTGTACTCGTCGCCCAACGGCCGCGCGATCTGCTCGGCGGCGCCGATGGCGTTGACGAACTCCCGGGCCAGCGTGGGCTCGGCGATGCTGGAGCCGCGTGCGGCGGGCAGGGCATCGACCGCACGCTGGGCGGCCCGGCGCAGCTCGGCGGGGTCGGACCCGACGGCGCGCAGCAGGCCGGCGGCGGTCGAGCCGTCGGTGTCCAGCAGGGACAGCAGAAGGTGCCACGGCTCCACGGTCGCGTGGCCGCGCTGGTTGGCCAGTGCGACGGCACCCGTGATGGTCTCGCGGCTCTTGGTGGTGAGGCGTTCGGTGTTCATGGGCTCCCCCGGATCGGCGTTGTCCATTGGGTTGGACACAACCAGAGTTGAGCGTATTCCACTCAACCCTAGCGCTGTGACACCCATCACTCGCGGCGGCGCCACCGCCAGTCGAACTCCCCCGCCGCCGGGGGCGGGCCGGGCAACGGATCCGCGTCCGGAGTGGTCGACAGTCCGGCCAGCAGCACCGCGAGCTGCCGGCGGCGCAGCTGCGCGGTCCGCTCCGGATCGGGTACGCGTACCGCGGCGCACGCCTCCAGCACCAGCCCGAGGTCCTGCACGACCACGTCGGGGCGCAGCCACCCGCCGGCGCGGGCACGCTCGAACAGCACGGTGGCCAGCTCGTTGGCGCGCATCGCGGCCCGACCCATCTCCTCGGTCGGGGTGAAGGTGCCGGCCAGGTGGACGGTGAGCGAGTGCACGTCGGCGTCGACCACGCGGGCCAGGAACCCGGCGAAGGCGGCCCAGTCGTCCGGCGCGGCGAGGGCCGCCTCGGCCTCGGCGACGTACCGGCGCAGCCCGTCGTGGCAGAGCTGGCGCAGCAGGTCCTCCTTGCCCGCGTACCGCCGGTAGAGGGCACTGATGCCGACGCCGGCGCGTTCGGCGACGGCCGCGATCGGCGCCTTCGGGTCGTCGAGGAAGACCTCGCGCGCGGCTTCGAGGATCACCTCGTCGTTGCGCGCGGCCTGGGCACGGCGACCAGCCAGCGGCGCGTCGGTCTTTCCGGGGGGAGTCGGCATGACTCCAGGATAACAGTGGAACGGATCGTTCCGGTCTGCTACTGTGATTGCAGAACGAAACATTCCGTTCCGAAGGAGTACCGAGATGACCGGCACCGCGATCCGTCCCTTCCGCGTCGAGATCCCGCAGACCGCCCTCGACGACCTGGCCGGCCGGCTGGGTCGCACCATCTGGCCCGCCGACCTTCCGGGCGCCGGCGACGCGTACGGGATGAGCAACGACCGGGTGCGTGCGCTGGCCGACCGGTGGCGGGACGGGTTCGACTGGCGCGCGGTCGAGGCCCGGCTGAACGCCCACCCGCAGTTCGTCACCGAGATCGACGGCGAGCAGATCCACTTCCTGCACGTCCGGTCGTCCCGCCCGGACGCCACTCCGCTGGTGCTCACCCACGGCTGGCCCGGCTCGGTCCTGGAGTACCTGGACGTGATCGCCCCGCTCACCGAGCCGACGGCACCCGACGCGCCCGCCTTCCACCTGGTCATCCCGTCGCTGCCGGGCTTCGGGTTCTCCGGCCCGACCCGCAGCACCGGCTGGAACCGGTTCCGCACCGCCCGCGCCTGGGCCGAGCTGATGAACCGACTGGGGTACGACCGGTACGGCGCGGTCGGCAACGACGCCGGCTCGATGATCGCCCCCGAGTTGGGCCGGACCGACGGGGAGCGCGTGCTCGGCGTGCACGTCACCCAGATTTTCTCGTTCCCCTCGGGCGACCCTGCCGAGTTCGCCGACCTCTCCGAGGCGGACCAGGCGGCGCTCGCGCACCTCCAGTGGTTCTACGAGAACAAGTTCTCCTTCAACCAGGTCCACAGTCAGCAGCCGCAGACCCTGGCGTTCGGGCTGGCCGACTCCCCGGTCGGGCTGCTGGCCTGGAACGCCCAACTCTTCGACGAGAGCCTGGACGCCGACTTCATCCTGGCCAACGTGGCGCTCTACTGGTTCACCGGCACGGCCGCCTCGGCGATCCGGTTCTACTGGGAGGACGCACACGCCGACCAGCCGACGACTGGCCCCACCACCGTGCCGACGGCGCTGGCCATGTTCCCCGGCGACTTCCAGTCCATCCGCCGCTTCGCCGACCGGGACCACGCGAACATCGTCCGGTGGACGGCGTACGACACCGACGTCGACGGCCGCGGTGACGTCGGGGGCCACTACGCGGCCCACCAGGCGACCGAAGTGCTGGTCGCGGACATCCGCGCGTTCTTCGCCAGCCTTCGCTGACCAGCGCGTGCTCGGCTGCCCGCCCTGCTCTGCCGGGACGGGCACCGGCGCGTCCGGCGCCTATGGAGCTGAATCGGTTAGGACATCACCCACCAACTCGGCGGGGCAGGCGGGCGGTAGATCCACTCGGCTTCCCGGAAATCGGGGCGTCCGAACTGCCGGGACACCCCGATGTCAGCGATTCTGAGTGGATCATGTCCGGCCCAGAAGGGCCGGTTCCGCGCAAGATCTGCCTTCTGTTCACCGAGCGGTAGCCTTGGCGGGTGCGAGTACGTGTCGAGCAGACCGCCTTACCGGGCATCGGGGTACGCCACGATCTGGTGACGGAGTCCGGACGCCGACTGGGCGTTGTCTCCCACCGCAATGGCCGCCGTGATCTTGTCCTCTACGATCCCGACGATCCCGACTCCTGCCAGGCGGACATCCCGCTGACGGACGACGAGGCGGAGGCCCTGGCCGACATCCTCGGCGCGTCGCTGATGCTCGGTCAGCTCTCCGGGCTGCGCGAGCAGGCCGCCGGCCTGCTCACCGAGCAGATCGCCATCCCGGCAGGGTCGCGGTACGTCAACCGGCAACTCAGTGACACCAAGGCGCGTACCCGCACCAGCGCCTCCATCGTGGCGGTGCTGCGCGACGGCGAGGTCATCGTCTCGCCGCTTCCCACCTTCCGCTTCGCAGCCGGCGACGTGGTGGTCGTCGTCGGGACCCGCAGGGGTCTCGACGGCGTGTCCGCCATCCTCGCCGACAGTGACCCGGACGGCTGAGGCGGATGCACGAATCCACCACACTGCTCGTCGAAGTCGGCGCGCTGCTGCTGTTGCTCGGGATCCTCGGCCGGCTCAGCCGCCGGGTAGGTCTGTCGCCCATCCCCCTCTACCTGCTCGCCGGGCTCGCGTTCGGGCACGGCGGGCTGCTCCCGCTCAACGCCAGCGAGGAGTTCTTCGCCGTCGGCGCCGAGATCGGCGTCATCCTGCTGCTGGTGATGCTCGGCCTGGAGTACTCGGCCAACGAACTTGTCGGCAACCTCCGCTCGGCGGCCCCGGCCGGGCTGATCGACGGCGTACTCAACGCGCTGCCCGGTGCGGCCTTCGCCCTGCTGCTCGGCTGGGACTGGGTGGCCGCACTGGTGCTCGGCGGCATCACCTGGGTCTCCTCCTCCGGCGTGATCGCCAAGGTTCTCGCCGACCTGGGCCGGCTCGGTAACCGGGAGACCCCGGTGATCCTCTCGGTCCTGGTGATCGAGGACCTGGCGATGGCGCTCTACCTGCCGCTGGTCACCGCCGTACTGGCCGGGACCGGCCTGCTCGGTGGCGGCATCGCGCTCGCCATCGCGGTGGGCACGGTGCTGCTCGTGCTGGTGGTCGCCATCCGTTACGGCCACCTGATCTCGTCCGCCCTGTCGGCGAAGGACCCGGAGGCGCTGCTGCTGGGCGTACTCGGTCTGACCCTGCTGATCGCCGGTCTCGCGGCGAAGCTCCAGGTCTCGGCGGCGGTCGGCGCGTTCCTGGTCGGCATCGCGCTCTCCGGCCCGGTGGCACACCACGCGACCGAGTTGCTCTCCCCGCTGCGGGACCTGTTCGCCGCGGTGTTCTTCGTCTTCTTCGGCCTGGTGACCGACCCTCGGGACATCCCGCCGGTGCTGCTGCCGGCGCTCGCGCTGGCCGTGGTCACCATGGCCACGAAGACGCTCACCGGCTACCTCGCGGCCCGTCGGGTCGGCATCGCCGAACCCGGTCGCTGGCGGGCCGGCCTGGCACTCGTACCCCGAGGTGAGTTCTCCATCGTCATCGCCGGGCTCGCGGTGGCCGCCGGCAGCGTCGAGCCGCGGTTGGCCGCGCTGGCCACGGCGTACGTTCTGATCACCGTCGTGACCGGGCCGATGCTGGCCCGCCTGCCCGACTTCCCGTGGTTCAAGCGGTGGCTGCGCACCCGCGCGGCGGCCCAGCGGCGGGAGCCGGTTCCGGTCAGCGACTGACGCGTCGCCGCCGCCGTTTCCCGCATTCTGAGCGGCGGCGGCGGCGCGTGTGTCCGCTCGACCATCCAGTTGGCCCGGCCAGGCCAACGGTTGCTGAATTGCTCCCAACGAGGGCTACCGCAGCACCCGACGGCGGGTTACCGTTTCGCCGCAGCAGCCAGGGTTCGCGGATGGCCGGTGCCGTCGCGGGCGAGAGCGGAAGGTTGGCCGGTGAGCGTGCAGGAGTCGACGTTCCACGGCTTCGCCAACCCCGTCGATCCGACTCCGGCGGAGTTGCGAGCCTGGGCGTACCAGCCCGATTCGGTGCCGTTGGCTTCCATGCCACCCGACTGGGACCTGCTGGTCTCCGGTGACCGGCTGGTGCTGACGCTCTTCGAGCTGGCGATGGATCCCGCCTGCCCGGCGCGCCGTTTCGCGCTGCACTGCCTCTACATCTACGCGGCCGACGGCATCCGGACGAACTTCCGCGCGCACCCCAAGCGCCGCTTCCGCAAACTGGTCGAGCAGGCCGAGCGCGACGGCGACGAGCTGATGAAGATCTGGGCGCACAACGGCCGCGTCCTGCTGGCCCGACCGGACCTCTTCGTCTACCGCGACTGGTGCGAGGGCGGCCTGGTCCGCGAGAACCGCCGCCTCGGCTGAGGCCGGACGAGCACCCGCGGTCCTTGAACGGCGAACGGGTCGGGACCCCCGCCGCGAGAACCACCGCGTCCCGACCCGCA